>JANNXD010000043.1:0-6853 GCA_031409375.1 Gammaproteobacteria bacterium
CCATCAATAACATCAGTTTTTAGTAAAAAGTCAGTTCATAAAAATTTTACCAAGCCGCATCGAGCAAAAAGTGCGCATTTCTGACATTTATCAAGCCAAGATGATTTACAGGTGAACAATTATTACTAGGAAGCCCTGTGCAAACCAAAACAAATTTGTTGTAATTGCTCCCGTGAGATATTGATTTGAAAGTCTTCTAATCCATTGTCACCCATAAACAGCTGAGGCAATTGAATGGTAACAGCTTGATTACGTTTCAGATGATAAAAAGCTTTCACAGCAGCCCCACGAACGCGATTTTTTCCCATTTTATCCAGCGGATTGGCGCGATTACTGTCAAAAGTAATGCGATGCACTAACCAATCGGTTAATGCATCTAGCTGAGCCTCTTCAGCCGATTGGACATTCCGTTTTTTGTTATTCGCGCTGAGAATGGACAGTAATAGGAGGATGGCCACCACTGACACTAAAATTACAGCAAAAACCTCACCCACATATTCAGCATTCATCAGCAAATAAAACCCAGAAATGTACGATATATAACCACGATTATGCCTGAGTTAACCCATGCTGTAACGAAAAATACGTGCGCGTAACAAAATCCATGAAGTAGAAAAGCAAAAGCAAGCCTGATGCAATATTGCCACATATACCAATGGTGCGGCAGATTCAGCCATGAAAAAGATGGTCGATGCGTGTATCTGTACGTCGGCCATCTTTCTAATTTTTAAAGGTAAAAATTCTAAATGGGCAATCTGATCTTCGGCACTAACACGCCGTCATAAAAATTACGGGCTAGGCTTTGGTTAAGGATTACACCAACTGCAATACATTGGTGGTGCTTTTATTAAACCCGCTGTGTTGGTTTTTTTTTCGGTATGTTTTCACAGAACGCAGCCATAAATTTCATGCGAAATCAATGGCGTCGGTTGGTAACAATATTCGCAAGGCAAACCTTTTTCTATACCGATTTTTCCCCAGCCGGGTGATGTACAAGTAGGGCATGAAGTGGCTAGTCGATCAGCCAATTGATTGGCAAGTTCAGCAATCACTGTCATACGAGAAGGGTTAAATAAAGCCCTCATATCGGTTTCCAACCAAACTTCTTTCGATCGTGAATTTTTTATTAATTTATTAAATGCAGCTTCAAGCGCATCTTGGGAATTAATTCCTTTGAATAATTCCAGATTGCTGCTTCTGTCATTAGAACGCAGAATCAGCGCATGCGAGGGAAAAAGTGCTGACTCCGCAAATTGTTATAACGCTTCAAATGAGGATATCGATTTCATATGATAGTTGGTTTTTGTACTTAACAGCGACATATGTAAATGAAAGCCACGATCTCGGTCAATAAAGTAAAGAATTTCTTCATCGCAGGCTGAAAAGGGTATGAACGGGTGGGGGACAAAACTTCCTTCGCTGGCTAGACCATATTCAGCATGATCTCCATAATTTATTAAGCCCATTTCACATTTGTGCTTAGCACATTGCATCGCACTGCCTTTGCGCTCTATTTCACCAGAAAATGTACCCAATGTATCGGTATCCATATCATATTCGACGATGCTTGCTCCAAGTTTATTTAAAAAAGGTGGTGCGATAGCTAAAGATTTTACATGTTTTGTGGGAAGGATGATTTGTGCGCCTTGATAGAATGCGTTCATGATTACTCCTGTAAAGCCATTGCATGATGAATGAGATCATTAACGATTGTGTTTTGGTACTGGCGCTTGATGGTGATGGCATAAAAATTTTCATACACGTTCGGTAGTTTTAAATAGCTCACCAGTTTCTTTTGCTTGAGCTCATCCTTGACCACAACCTCTGGCATAACGGCGATAGCGCCAGTATCTCGCGCCAGTAAACGCAACATTGCCATGTCATCGGCTTCGGCAAGTATGTCGGGGTGAAATTGATGTAGCGAACAAAATCCATCAAAGCCAGCTCGGATTGGGCTTTCACTTACTGGCAATACCCAACGTTGCTTTTTATAGGACGCTGAAAATTTTTTGCTTAAATTTAAGTTAGGTGGCCCGATGATCGCGATGGGTTGACGTGCGATTAATTGACATTGCCACAATTGTTTTTCAGTTCCGCGTACTTCAATATTGGTTAAGGCTAAATCAAAATGATGGGTCGAGAGTGAATTGAGCAGGCTGGTTTGTTCTCGGGAATGAAGAATATATTTGGTATTATTTTTTTGTAATAAAGGTTCGATAAAACTTTCAATAAAATTCCGTGACATAGTTGAAAGCATACCGATTCTGATGGTAACAGACTCTGCTTTCACCCCGTGAGTTAAGAAAGATTCAAGCTCTTCACCTTTCCTGAAAATATCGTCTGCATAAGAAAAAGTTTGTAGTCCAATTTCGGTAAGCAGTAATTTTCTTCCCTCGCGAAGAAATAATGCCACTCCCATGGTGCTTTCCAATTGCATGATTTGTGATGACAAAGCGGACTGCGATACATGTAAGTTTGCGGCTGCCTTTGTGAGGTTACCCTCTTTAGCCACTTGCCAAAAATAGCTCAGATGATGGTAATTGAGTCTTCCCATGGTTCTCCAAAATAGAACGTTATATCAATGATAATCAATTTTACTTAAATTGTTTCGAGGTTGACAATGCTTGCATTACAATCAGAGGGTTAAATGATGGAATTTGCTTCATTAAGCAGCTTATTTTTACCAATTTTGATTGGCTTGCCATTGATGGCTGCATGCTTAAGTCACACAACTCGAGCATGGCAAATCTCTGAAATTTTTAGTGCAATCAGTTTACTGGGTGCAGTATTGAGTTGGATAGCCGTCGTTGCTTTCGAATTTACTTTTAATTCTGTGGATTGGTTGGAAATCACGCCATTACGTGCAACATTATTGTTGTTAGTCAGTTTTATCACTTACATTGTACTGGGCTATGCCCGCACAAACTTTACTTCAGATGAAGACAGCGCACGTTTTTTACATTGGTTGATGCTGACCATTTTTGCGGTAACGTTAACGTTACTGAGTAATCACCTGATACTTTTTTGGTGTGCATGGACATCCATTAGTCTTAGCATGCATAAATTAATCAATTTTTATCCTTCCCGATATCGCGCAGTACTCGCGGCCCATAAAAAATTTATTTTTGCTCGAGTAGCTGAGATGTGTTTAGCTGCAGCATTTTTACTGCTCTATGATTATCATCATAATTTTTTAATTTCTGAGATATTGCAACAATATCCACTCGCGACCCTTTCATGGCAACAAAAATTTGCAGCAATGCTACTGGCAATCGTTGCTTTAATTAAATGCGCACAATTACCTCTACATGGTTGGTTGATTCAAGTGGTTGAGTCACCAACGCCGGTATCGGCATTGCTTCACGCCGGTGTCATTAATTTGGGTGGAATTTTATTGCTGATGTTTGCACCCTTGTTTAGCCAAGTCGTTGCAGCACAATGGTTAGTATTGATCATCGCGGGGCTAACGGCTATTTTTGCATCATTAGTCATGATGACCCGCATTAGCGTGAAGGTACGACTTGCCTGGTCCACCACGGCGCAAATGGGGTTGATGCTGATTGAATGTGCGTTAGGCCTTTATTCCTTGGCACTTTTGCATTTAGTTGCGCACTCTTGTTATAAAGCTCATGCGTTTTTAAGCGCTGGCAGTGCGGTGAGCAATGATATCCAAAATCAGTACATAGGTAAGTCTCAAGCCAGTAAAAAGACATGGTGGATATCGGCTGCATTATCCGTGTTAATCGTCACATGTCTTGGATTTTTTACAGCGGTGGAACCACCTTATAGTCCATGGATATTATTAACCATTGCACTCACGGTTTGTTTGTCGATGCGCATCAGTCTATCGGTTTCGTTATTTAAATGCATTGTCGATGCACTATTCATAGCGGGACTATATATTCTGCTTAAGCAAGGTGCAGGATTACTATTACCGCACATCGAACATGCGCATAGCTGGCTAGCCGATGTATGGATTGCTGGGCTTTTTATTGGCGTACTGATCATGTATTTGTTCTTAGAATTCCAGCCTTTAAATAACCGTGCTCGCAGACTATTCATAGCATTTAACGCAGGTTTTTATTTGGATGAATGGTCTACTCGATTGACCTTGCTGATTTGGCCAATACGCCTACCTAAAAATGATGCTATCAATGTAAATATTTTTAAATTCAATCCGTGATGACATTGTTTACAGGAAAGCATGATGAGCACACAAGATTTACTTCAACAAAATAATGCATGGCTTGAGAACGCAGCGCAGCATGCTTGCCAACGGATAGCCCCGATTTGGCCATTGGATAAATCCATTGCTGTCAATCCATGGTGGTCAATGCGTACTGAACCAATGCCGCTCGTAGCTGCCAAGCTTCAATACTTGGGAAGCATAAAATTGCTAATGGAGAAATCTTATTATCTCAGTTTGTGGAAAACACAAATCTCAACTGCTCATCTTGCAGCGGCTGCCGAGGCTTTAAATATTAAGGTCAGCCAGGAAGCATTGTTAAAGTATTTGAATACGGAAGAAAATAACAGTTGTTGGCTGCATCTGGGTGATCTATTGGATCAACAAGTCTGTCACTTGCACAAAATGCCTTGGCGAGATGAAATCGTGCAGCAAATTAGCCAGTTTTGTGCGCTTTACTTCCAATATCCAGAGCGTATGCAGCACACTGGTGATGCGCAAAATGGTTTTTATCAGATGTGGTTGGAAGTTGTCAGGCAGGATAGAGGCATTGAAATTATAATGGCTGAGTCAGGCTTACATGAACAATTTTTTGTATTGCCGAATACGATCACGGCTTTATTTACAGTAGCTCGACAAAATATAGGAGAGGAAGTTGACGAAATAGGATTTACACAATATTGCCATGCTTTGTTATTGGATATTAATGGTTGGGCATCATGGATGGCTAACTCAGCTTGGCAGGCCGAACTTGCTCATGAGGCCAACAATTTAATTCAGCAACTATTGGCCATTCGTTTGGCATGGGATATTGTGTTATGGCGGCATGCCAATCAGCAATCCTCAGAAAAATTCTTGTTAATTCGTAATGCATTTATTCAGCAATTGATCGATACCGACGCTATGCAGCAGGCAATGTTAAAGCAACAACGTTTTGGTTGGATCTGGCAAACGGCACTCGAATTAAGCTTTCAACAGCAATTACATGCCAAGTTAATGGAGCAAGCTTTCAATAACCAATCAATAACTGCTAACCAAACCATAAAACAGGCGCTTAATTCGGAACTCCATGCCATTTTTTGTATTGATGTACGCTCTGAGCCAATGAGACGCGCACTAGAAGTACAAAATTCTGCGATAAAAACCAGTGGATTTGCGGGATTTTTTGGTTTACCGATTGAATATGCCATCCAGGGCAGCGCATATGTTCGCCCTCAATTGCCTGGCTTGCTCAAGGCTTCCATTACTGCTGTGCAGGGCAACCACTCTGAAGTGAACCATGCAGCGCTTTTACAAGCCGCTACTACTAAAGATTGTATTGGTGCAGCACCTTCTTCCTTTGGATTAATTGAAGCAACAGGTTTATTAAAAGTATTTAATTTATTAAAGAGCAGTATGTTTCCATCAAAGCCTGTTTCCGGTATTGCATCTTTAATTACCGGCGAGCGTTGGAAATTAATGGCCAATAACAAACCACTCGACGATACTGAATTAGCAAATCTTGTTGCGGGCATCCTTGGTGCCATGAATTTAACCGGCAATTTTGCAAAGCGAATTTTATTGGTCGGCCATGCGAGCTGCACCACCAATAACCCACATTCGGCAGGTTTAGATTGCGGTGCTTGTGGTGGTCAATCGGGTGAAGTCAACGTCAAGGTGCTCGCACAAATTCTTAATACCCCGGGTGTGCGTTCTGCACTACAAAATCATAATATTTATATTTCAGATGAAACTAAATTTGTTGCCGGATTACATAACACCACCACCGATGACTTACTTTTTTTTGATCCAGAAAATTCACTTGCAAATGAATCTTGGACAACATGGTTGTCTGCTGCAGCCGAAACTGCCCGACAACATCGTGCGAAGAGCGTTGGCATTTTAGAAAGGCAAGATGCTAAAAAAATTAAGCGCGCGTTTGAACAAAAAGCCAATAACTGGGCGCAGCTGCGACCTGAATGGGGGCTTGCTAGTAATGCCGCATTTATCGTAGCGCCTAGATCACTTACGAAACAAATTGATTTACAAGGGCGTGTATTTTTGCACGATTATTTTTGGCAAAATGATCCTAATTTTTCCACACTGGAATTAATAATCACCGCGCCGATGGTAGTGACCAATTGGATTAATCTTCAGTACTATGCATCCGTAACTGACAATAAAAAGTATGGCAGTGGTAATAAATTACTGCACAATGTAGTCGGTGGGAATATGGGCGTTTTTGAAGGCAATGGCGGTGATTTGCGTATTGGCTTACCATTCCAGTCAGTACATGATGGTAAGCAATGGCGACACCAGCCCCTAAGATTAAGCGTGTACCTCGCTGCACCGCAACAAGCTATTTTAGACATCGTCATGCGGCATCAACATATTGCTGATCTTATTAAAAATTATTGGATTTATGTTTTTCAGCTGAATGATGAGGAGAAAAGTATTTGGCAGCTTAAAGGCGATGAGTGGAAATCAGTTTAAAATAATTACTAGATTTAATTAATGAAATAATTTACGTCAATAATAGTTGATTAAATCAGGGCTCCCTAGCACTTTTTAACCAAATAGCGCCTTTTCACGAAAAGAGTCCTCAATAGAACAAGCCATCCTTCTACTTTTAAGAGATTTAAGCCGTTTTTCAGGAACTGGCAACTGCTTAAGCAAATTCATACAGAA
>JANNXD010000044.1:0-10954 GCA_031409375.1 Gammaproteobacteria bacterium
GCCTTTCAGCGCCGCTAGCGCTAACTTGGCTTTCTGGCTTCCGCTGAATAGTTTGCGCTTGCTTTCGCTCATTTATTAACCCCTTATTTTCCGGCAGCCTCTATCTTAAACTGCTGTCCTGTTTTCGGGGTCCACTATAACATTCACTTAATGACTTTGGTCAGCTTTTATTAAATTCAGATGATTCAGCTTCTGCTGAACAACACTTTCAAACTCAACTTAAGATTAGCAAAATGCTCATCGAAAAAGATGCTAACAATATTCAATTTCAAAATGCTCTCAGCTGTGCTTACAAAAACTTGGGCAACTATTCTAACAAACTAGGTGAGTTCAACACTGCATTTGATTACTATAAATCAAGTCTGGCCATCAAAGAAAAATTGGCTTACAAGGATCCAGACAATATTGATCTACAAATTGAGCTTTCTCAAGACTTTCAGAATCTTGGTAAAATTGCGGGGCAAAAAAGAAACGTCGGCGAGACCTTACATTACTATAAATTAAGTTTGAGTCTTGAAAAAATATCTGAAAAACACCCGGACAACTATTATGTATTAAATGTTCTCAAAGATTCTCATGAAGTCATCTGTGCGCTATACCTACTACTCAACGACATAATGTCTGCTGAACGTCATATTGAATCGGCTTGTAACATCGTATCAACCCTCTTAAAAAAATATCCAGATAATATTAAAGTACGAGAAAACTATATTAGTACATTCCAGTTACGTCAGCGTGTAATCACTCAAACAATCGATTCAGATACAGCATTTCATCCCGCGAATATAAAATTTCCGGAAGAAGAGAACGAATGGAATTATGATAACCAACATTCCCTACCCGATTTTAAAAAACTCTTATTAACAGTGAATCCTACATCTCTTGACGACAAATTTTTTCAGAATTTTTTACTTGACCCCCGTAGTGACTCATTAAAAAGAATGGCGCAATGCTTCTATGACGAAGGCACCGCTGCTTTAGACGACAGGAAGCTTGAATTAGCATGTGACTATCACCAAGGTAGTTTTATGTTATGGAAAAAGCTAGTTGATTTAAACGAAAATGATTTTGAGAATCTTAAAAAACTTGCCGTTAGCTGTTGCAGCCTTGGCCAAGTATTTGCCGAACAACATAGATTTCGATCGGCATTAAATGCTTACTCTTCAAGTGTAGCAATGCTCACTTACCTCCAAGAAAAAGGTTATTTGTCAACAGAGTGGGAAGACTACCTCGCGGAAATAAATAGACACATTGCCCAAATAAAATCAGCAGATTTTTTCTCGAAACGAGGTCAATTTGAAGAAGCTGAACCAACGGTCGGGTGATGAACCCTCTCCCTCAATCACCCATTGGACACGCCTAGGATTTACCGGCCACCGTCATTTAGTAAACCCGATTGAAGTGTCTGCGCAATTAAATACAACATTGCAACAACTGCAATCAGAATACGGTGCAATCGTAACGATCTCATCCGTGGCATCTGGTGCGGACACTTTATTTTTAGAAGCTGCGGAAGCGTTGAGCTTACCCAGCAAACTAATTCTGCCATTTTCTAAAGATCGTTTTAAAAATGATTTTTCTGCCAGCGACTGGCAACGCGCAGAACAACAGCTGGCAAGAGCCATTGAATGCAGCGTAGTAGAACCTTGCGAATCAGCTACTGCCGCTTATTGGGAAGCGGGCGTACAAACCGTTGAAGATTGTGATCTGCTTTTGGCAGTGTGGGATGGGCAAATCGCTAGCGGCATAGGTGGAACAGCGGAAGTCGTTTCCTATGCACAAGCGTTAGGCAAGCAAGTGATCGTCATTGATGCGCAACGCAGTAGTGTTAACAACCCACTGATTGTACAAACAGCACAAGCCGAACAAACCACAGAACAACTCGCTACAGAACAGTCCGCTGAAACACCGGCTGTATCAACAAATTCAACGCCACCCTCTGCTTTATTATTGAATGTGCAAGCGTGTTATCAACATCATGATCACTTAGCAATGAAAACCAGCCCCTGGGCGCGTAGACTCGCCAACCATATTATTTTTTTACACTTATTCGCATCGGCGCTCGCCATTATCGGCAGCGTTACTCACCCGCCGCATTGGCTGGGTAAAGCCATTGATATTTGTAAAGTCGCTGCATTAATCGTTGCTTGGGTCTTGGGTATTTTACATCACCGACCGCATCATAGCTGGACCGATGCACGACCGGCAGCAGAGCTTTGTCGTTTTTTTATTGGCATCTGGCGATTACGACGCCAAGCTTTGCCTCTCAACAGCATTGTTCCTGCATCTCTACAGCACCTCAGTATTGATCTGATGACCGCTTGGCAAATGGATGCTTCCGCAGCACTAACATTTACAGAGGCCAAAGAAGAATATTTGCAGCAACGCATTGAAAAACAATTGCTGTATTTTAAACAGCAGTTACAACCTTCACGCTGGATAAAAACCTGGACACACACATCCGCTCATCTATTAACACTACTGGCAATTCTCGGCGGAATCATTGCGCTCATGTGGCCAGAAAAAGACGTGTACTACACGCTAGCTAAATTAGCCTCAATTATTTTACCTTTAGGAGTAGCCGCATTATTAGCAGTAGCAATATCACAAGACGCACAACGCCGACTGCTCCGCTATCAAGCCCTCATTCAAAGATTACACGCCGCCAAAATAGCCATTGAAACAGCACCAACCTGGCTAAGCTTATGGCGAGCGGTGATTCAAGTTGAAACTGAGTTGCTGCATGAAGTTGCTGAATGGCATGCCATCACGCAATTTAGTCAATCACATTAACAATGTTTGCTTCAGATAAGAAATAACTCATGCACCCAACTTCGACCTTATCCATTAAGCTTCAAGTAGCAATTTCCAAGTCGATTTACAAGTAACAGCACTGGCAAGCCGGTCTAGAATTGATATTGACTGCAAAAGGCAAATGTCTGTTAACTTCCGCAAAAATTATTTAAGGGATTTTTCTATGACTTCAAACGCTATGACCACCGACTCCCGCCAACTCGTCGATTTAATCATTGATGCCGACTGGGTCTTGCCCATGACAACCGCTGCTCAACCGTGGATTGAGTACGGCAGCTTGGTGATTGATCAAACACGTATTCTAACGGTGTGCAGCCAGTCGGAAGCGAAACGATTATACAAATCGCAGCAGCAGGTGTCGTTAACGGGTCACGCTTTATTACCGGGTTTTATTAACGGTCATGGTCATGCGGCCATGAGTTTATTACGCGGGTTTGCGGATGATTTGCCGCTGCAGTCTTGGTTAAACCATCACATCTGGCCCGCTGAGGCACAGCATGTTGGTGAGGACTTTGTGCGTACCGGTACGCAATTGGCGATAGCGGAAATGTTATTAGCGGGCGTGACTTGCTGCAGCGACATGTATTTTTTTCCAAACATCAGTGCGCAAGTGATCGCCGACAGCGGCATACGCGCACAAATTTGCCCACCGATTTTAGAATTCCCCAGCGCATGGGCACAAAACGCCAGCGAGTATATTAATAAAGCACTGCAAGTGCAGGCGGACTTTGCCCATCATCCGCTGATTCAAATCGGTTTTGGTCCACACGCACCCTACACGGTAAGCAATAACACACTGGAAAAAATTATTGGTTTAGCAGATGAACACAACACTTTTATCCAAATGCATATTCATGAAACCGCCAGTGAAGTTGAAGAAGCCGTAAAAGCGCACGGTGAACGACCACTATCACGATTAAAGAAATTGGGTTTGTTATCACCGCGCTTGCAGGCAGTGCATATGACGCAGCTGACTCCTGAAGAAATTGCATGGCTAGCCGCCACGCAAACCAGCGTCATTCATTGCCCTCAATCGAATTTAAAATTGGCCAGTGGTTTTTGCCCCTTACCTCAATTGTTAACCGCTGAGGTGGCGGTAGCCATTGGTACCGATGGCGCCGCCAGCAATAATAATTTGGATCTACTGGAAGAAATTCGCACTGCTTCGCTATTATCTAAAGCCAACAGTCAACAAGCCGACAGCGTGAATGCCTGGCAAGCTTTGCAACTGGGCACCTGCAACGCAGCCACTGCACTGGGGTTAAACAATAAAATTGGCTCATTACAACCTGGCCATCAAGCCGATTGCATGGCAATTGATTTGACCGCCGCCAATACCCAGCCCGTGTTTAATCCACTCTCTGCTATCGTTTATGCTGCGCAATCCAGTCAAGTCAGTCATGTTTGGGTTAATGGCCGGATTTTGCTCAAAGATCGCGTACTGCAAACCTTGGATTTAACGGAGATTCTGGCGAAAACCCATCAGTGGCGCAAGAAAATTAAGCACTGATACCGCTTAATTCTAGAATTCAACGATTATGCTAAATTTCAACGATCGATAAAGAAGCTTCTATACTTGCAGCTGTATTCGACAAAATTGCGTCATCTCCCCTTCTACCCACAGAGTGTCCGCATCATGACAGCTGCTACTAATATCCTTGCGCAACAACCTTTGCCGATTCCACTATTACCTTGGCTGCAACAACTGTTTACGGAAATGAATACGGTTTATCAGCTTGTGCATACCGATGGCCATTTACAAGCCAGTAATAGCTTTTATCAACCACACATTCCTACAGAGCAAATTGCGGAATTGATCGTTTTACAAGACAGTTTGGGTAAGGTGCAAATCCTGATCGGCAATCAACAGTTGCTTGATCTTAGCCAGTTATGCGAACAAATGGGGCGCAATCTACAAGGCATCAGTCGTGATGATTTACAAGGATTGCTCCGCCCGCTTGGTTTAACCACGCTAGAAAAACTTTCGATTCCCTTGCCACAACTAACTGAACTGTGGGTTGATCAACAACTGACAGCTCAAGATTGGTTGTATTTTTATAGTGGCCTACCCAATGTTTATATTAAGCTCGACCACGATGCGTTACTGCCATTACTCCGTCAGGCACAGCTAGGTGATTTTGGTGTCGATACACAAAAACTCATCCAAAATGCCAAAGGCAATGACAGCGGAGATAGTCAAATCAGCCGCGCCGTTGAACAATTCACCACCCTGCGCATTCGTCAACGCTTGGACCAAACCATCGAAATCCCCCCATTGCCAGATACTGCTGGCAAAATTATTCGTCTGCGCGTCGATGCCAATGCCAGCATTAATGATTTAGCCGGCGTCGTCAGTACCGACCCAAGTCTCGCCGCACAGGTCGTCAGCTGGGCCTCGTCACCTTTTTATGGGGCTGCCGGTGGCATTAGCTCTGTCCAAGATGCCGTCGTACGGGTACTGGGTTTTGATTTGGTGATTAATTTATCGTTAGGATTAGCCCTGGGTAAAAGCTTACGACTTCCGCAAGATGGGCCCAAGGGCATTACGCCCTATTGGGAAAAATCCGTTTATGCCGCCGCGCTTATGCAAAGGTTAGTCAAGCACATGGGCGGGGATCACCGCCCCAGCTTGGGCTTGAGCTATTTGGCAGGGCTTCTTCATAACTTTGGTTATCTGGTGTTAAACCATATTTTTCCGCCGCACTTTTCGTTGATTAGTCGCTACATTGAGGCCAATCCACATTTAGCTCACCATATTATTGATCAGCAAGTATTGGGTGTGAGCCGTGAACAAATTAGCGCTTGGTTAATGAACGTTTGGCAAATGCCTGAAGAAGTGATGATTGCACTGCGTTGGCAGCAGTTTCAGGACTACAACGGTCGCCATCATCAGTATGCCAAATTGTTATTTGTGACCTCACAATTACTAAACAGCGGCGGCCTTGGTTCAGAGCCCGCGCAGGTCATTCAAGAACAAACGCTGAATGGATTATCCTTGTCACGCCATCATGCCGAAGAATCACTCGTGTATATTCAAACGCATCGGCAAGAACTCATGTCAATGGCTCGCTCGCTGAGTCATTGACAGCAACTTTGTCCATTAGATTTTTATCACCGATTGCTCTCGGTGAGCAATGCTGGTCAGGATAACTGACCAGGCTGCACAAAAGCCCAACGCCATACCCTGCTAAAATCACCGAGAATAGCGTAACAACATGGCACCAAAATCCAGGTCACCAGCGTTGCGAAAGTCACACCAAAAGCCAACGATACCGCCATTGGCACCAAAAACTGCGCTTGAATCGAGGTTTGAGAGGCCAACGGAATTAAACCGATCACCGTAGTCGATGAGGTTAAAAATATTGAGCAAAATCGCGAACGCGAGGCCGCTATAATTGCTTCATGCATCATCATACCGTCCAAGCGATAACGATTAATACAATCTACCAACACCAAATTATGATTAACCACGATTCCACTGACCGCCGTCATGCCCACAAATGACATTAGGGTGCAGGGCAAACCCATCCACCAATGCCCTAATACTGCACCCACCCACCCAAAGGGGACAGCTGACAAAATCATGAAAGGTTGCCAATAAGACCGAAATAACAGAGCCATCAACACATACATGGCCAATAAACCAAGGATTGAACCCTTTATTAGTTTTTCTAAAAACTCTTGTTGGTGTTGCTGTAAGCCAGCACGCTGCCAAGTTACCTCAGGATAATTTTGCGCTAAAGTCCCCAGAAAATCTCTTTGCATGCGAGCACTCACTTCAACTGCCGACACCAACGTCGGATCAACCTTAGCCTTTACTCGCAAAGCGCGTTTCGACTGTGCACGCGTAATCGCTTTAGGGCCTTGAGATAACTCTACTTTTGCTACTTGCTGGAGCGGCACCTGCTGCCCACTTATCAAGGTAATCGGCATGGTTTCTAAATGGCCGAGCTGCTGTTGGTTCTCGGGAAACCCCAAGCGAATCACCAACGGTTCACCACCTTCCTGCAAGGTCATGATCGGCAAACCTTGAAAAGCTTGCCTGACCTGTTGAGCCAAACCCGCTGGCTGCAAACCCAATTGTTGACCATGTAGAGTTAAGGTTAACTGCACTTCCGATTGCTGTGTTTGTGTATCATCATCTACGTCATAAACACCCGCATAAGTGGATAGCTGAGTTTTTAATGCAGTAGCGGCCAATTGTAATTGCTGCACATTTTTTGAGAGCAGTTGCACATCAATGTCATCACCGGACCTTAACAAGGTCGTCTCGAAGGCAATATTTAGCGCCCGCAAATGCTCAGGTAACTGTTCTCGCCAACGACTGACGATGACTTCATTACTGATCTGCCTATTTTCAGAAGGTTTTAATTCAATAATCACGCTACCGAGATGATTGGCTTCTTGCCCAAACTGCATCACCACACTATTAAATAACGCTTCTTTCGATTGGTTCTGTAAATTTTGTTCTAGCTGCAACGCGCTTTTGTACACCTGTTCCGTGATTTTCTGCGTGGTCGCCACATCGGTACCCGTGGGTAATTGAATTTGTGCAATAATATTGTCCATGGCGATATCAGACAGCAATTGTATTTTGATCCATTGACCAACGAACAAGCCAAGCGCAATTAATAAGCTGCTGATAAATAACGTCAGCACGATATATCGTAACTTGAGACATTGTTGCAAAAACGGTACATAGATATGGCCTGAAAAATATTCAATTATTCGCAAAGCAACACTGGGTTTATCTGCAATTTTTTTTCTGTTTTTTAAGGCACGCTGATTTAGCGGCACTGAATCAGACACATGTCCCGGCAAAATAAACAAGGCCTCCAATAACGATACTAGCAATACCAAAACCACCACAATCGGAATATCGCGAATCACTTTGCCTTCGGCACCCGGCAAAGACCATAACGGCAAAAACATTGCGATGGTCGCTAACGACGATAACACCACCGGCTTCGCCACTTCCAACGTGGCAGCAACTGCAGTTTTGACACCTGGTCCATCGCGTAATTGGTGATGGTGAATATTTTCACCCACTACAATCGAGTCATCCACCACAACCCCTAAAATCATGATGAAGGCAAACAAAGACACCATATTAAACGACACACCCAACCATGGCAGCAAAGCCACCGCACCGAGAAATGCCGTTGGAATATCCCAACACACCCAAAATGCTAAGCGCCATTTTAAAATTAACCATAATGGCAAAAATACCAAAATCAAACTCATCCACGCATCCGAAATCATTAAATCGATTCGGCTTTTATAATGCCTCGCCATGTCTTGCCAAATCACTGCTCGAATTTTTGGCGGCAAATTTGCGTTTAAACGCGCAACAACCTGACGAGCAGCGTCACTAACGGCTAAAATATTTTGATTGCCTTGTCGGTAAATTTCCAAATAAATCGCGGGCTGGCCTTGATACAAAAAACGTGATTGTTGCGAAACAGTGCTGGGTTGAATGGCCGCAATATCTTTTAACAATAACTGACTACCATCTGGCCCGGTACGAACCCGTAACTGTTCTAAATCTTGTAAATCAGCCACCGTACCCCGCGCGAGTATAGAGCTTTGACCATTACCAATCTCGACTTGACCACTAACAAGATTGCTAAGCTGTTGCTTGAGCACTGAACTTAACTCGGAAAAACTCAATTGGTACCGCAACAACATGGCGGGAGAAACTTCAATCATTACTTCCGCAGGGGCTACGCCCCCAATACTAATTTTTGAAATTTGCTGTTCATTAATTAATTGATCTTTAACGTGATGAGCTAAACGTCTTAACGTGTCATTGTCAGTGGCACCATACAACACCACCTTGGCAACATAATCACTATCTTGCGCCACCACCGCCACTTCTGGCTTGCTAATATCATCTGGCCAATTGGAAATACGCTGCAACCGGCTTTGCACCTGCTGCTGCATTTCTTGCACATTGCTGCTCTCTAAAAGATCTAAAGTTACCGTCGCAGTCACCCCATTGGTAAAGCTGCGCATCTCCTTTACTTGCTTTAAATCTACCAACGCCATTTCCATCGGCTTTAATACCCGCGCCTCCATTTCGGAAGGCGAGGCACCTGGATAAGTCACATGCGCCATCAACACGTTCAACGTCATCTGCGGAATAATTTCTTGGCGCATATTGTGAAAACCAATCAACCCCGTGACCCACAGTAAAACCATCAGCATATTGCCAGCGATTGGATTACTAGCAAACCATTCAATCAGCGTTTTCATAAGGATGGATTCACCATTACCGATTCATCAAAAAACAACCATTTAATCAATAACCATTTTACAAAGGTGGGGGGACTTGGATACTGAAAGCATTACTCTGCGCGTGATCATGCAAACGCACATGCATACCATCGATTGCTAAGCTCATCACGCTACTGACCAAATTTTGCGTTACTTTTAGCCCTTGAACATAAGCTTTATCTGGCGTGGTATAAAGCACCCGGAGCGTTTGTCGATACAAACGATTATCGCTATCAACACACCAAACGACATTGCCGATTTGCAGCAGCTGTCGGGGAATAACAGCGACATCATCAATCAAGCGACTGCTTAACCTAGCCTCTAGAACTTGCCCACTTAATAACGGATATAACGTCGACTCACTACCTGGCATACCATTTACTTTCGTGCTTAATTCAAAAGCTTTATCGACACTCGCCAGTAAATAAATCATTTGATTGCGCGTATCTAAACTGGCTTCGATACCCAACAAGCGACCTTGCCAATAGCGATACTCACCAGCCAGATCTTGCCGCAATATCAGCGATGACGTAGCTGGGTTCGTTTGCTGCAAATGAGGCACATCCATTAACTGTAATTGGCGATCTGAAACAGCCAACCGCACACGTGCGGTTGTCGTGCCATAAAAACGCACAAGCTCTACCCCAGGTACAATTCGTTGGCCCACACTGACCAACACCTGCTGCACTCGACCATCAAAAGGCGCAAGAATCTGAGCATGTTCAACACGCTGTCGTGCCAACTCCACATCAGCTGTCGCCAATTTGATCTGTTCATGAACCTCTTGTAGACGATTACGATAGGCATCACCAACATTTGTTAAACCTAGCAAAGACTGATCAAGTTTTTTTTCGGCTTGAAGGCGCTCCAAACGATGTTCAGCACTTTGCAAAGTCGCTCGGGCCGTACTCAATTGCCGCTGCAGCTCGCGATCATCCACGGACAGCAATAATTCATCGCGCTTAAAGTTCGCCCCTGATGATAGGCGCGGCGATAATGCGGTGACCATACCATTGGTTTCCGCCGCTAACACAACCTCATTGGCAGCAGTGACCACTCCATGTAAATCAATCGGAATGCGTTGAGACTGTGGCTTGACGGCAATAATAGAAACGACTGGAGCTTGCGCAATCGGTGTCGATAACTGCACGCTGGGGTGATGGCTGCGCAAATACCAAAAGCTAGCCACGCCCATGAACAACAACAGCACAGCCAAACCCAGCCTAAATACCTGAGACACTCGACAGACTTCCCGATCAAATTATTATTAGTGACCCGGGAGCAAAAAAAATGGCCATTAACCAATCCCAGGTTCGAAGCATTTAAACGTGCTGATCAAAAAATGTCAAACTAAGTAACGTATGGTTATTATCTTTTGACATGAGACTATGCTGCAAAAAAATTGGCTCACCTGACTTTTACTTATAAAAGACACGCGACCATTGCATTAAACAAATACATGCCGATTGCATTTAATTTACTCACTGCAGTCTATACTGGTACTGTTCATAGCCATATCTATACTGTACTGATACTGTTAATCATCATGAAAGTCTCATCCACTCAGCAATGATGGCATTCCCAACCATTTATTTTTTTCAAAGGTATACATATAGAACATGGCAACGGAACCGGTTATTAATTTAAGTGGTCTAGCAAAGCGTTTGATTGCCGATGGTGTTGTTGATGAAATAACCATGCGTAAAGCTCATAAAGAGACCAACAATACTGAACGAACCTGGCTAGCATTCCTGGTAGAGCAGCAACTGGCCAGCAGTCGTTTGATTGCCGAATGTGCCAGTGAAGAGTTTGGCGTACACTTCTTGTTACTGGAAGCAACCGATATCGATTCCATCCCCAAAGA
>JANNXD010000045.1:0-31630 GCA_031409375.1 Gammaproteobacteria bacterium
GATGGTTTGGCTGCGCAAGGTATTTTCTAATATTTGATAACCTTTCCAACCACCGCCGGACAATAAATTTTCGGTGGCTTTGTTAAATTCGAGTAATTCGATAATGCCGTTAACGGCGTTGTTGCTGATGCCGGTTTGAAACGGGTTTGAATGAGCAAGGCGCTGTACACGGAATTTTTAAGTTCTGCGTAGGATTGGTCGAGTAAATCTTTTTACGGAACGGAAATGATAATGCCGACTCTGGGAGGAGTATATCCAATGCTCGCACTACCACCGCTGCCGTCGGTTTTGGTGTAGGTTCCGAGATCGGCAATTTCGTTGCCGTTCGGTAGCACTTGGCTGTTGGTGGTTTTGGTTCACGCCAAGCCCCCTCTCGGCAAGATCTACCAGCCGCCGCTTTAGGTTCTAGTGATTTTTGAGTATCAGACTTTGAGTGCGATCAAAAGCATACTTAAGCGCGCACGAAGTTTGAGTTTTTGGTTTTGGTGGCGCCTGTCAAAAAAAGAGATAACAAAAATAGATCGCGTGTGTTGACGGGCTTGGGCGGCAGCGATAAGCCAGTGTAAACTCCTTAACAAGTACTATTTATTTTGCATCTTAAAGATTATAATATTCACCCTTTAGCAACAATAAACCTACAAAATGGAACAATTCTTGTTATGCAACCAATTCGTCCCAACGGTAACGTCAATCGAAATGCCCGAGACTTACAAAATCATCAATTAGCCGGAAACGCCAACAATAACAACGTGGCGCGACTTCCAGCAATTCAACCGCGAGCAGATTTTAATTTTCCGGGTCTAGGCCAAAGAGCACTACCGCTTGTCCATATTATGGGAGCACCGCGACAAGTCGCCGGAGTAAGATTACCACCGCCTATTGCTGAAGCCGATCCCGCTATTGTTAACTTTGCAAGGAGTTTAGTTCTGGCCATGCAAAATAATGATACTGCCATCGCTGACACGGGGCGCTATCTTGATAGCATCACTGGATACATAGGAAATCAACAAACAGAAGATCAACGAAGAGATGAAAGAACAAGACTGACTGAATCAACTGCTCTTTTCCGAAATACGCTCCAAGCCTTAGCTACAGTTAATACTGAAGTACCAGCGCATCTAAACATAGTAGTCATTGGGATTATGATGGATTATTTCGCAGCTCAAATTCAACGAATACAAAATCAACATAGAAATCAATACAGAGATCAAATGATACTGCGGACTGAATCAACTGTTCATTTCGAAGATGCGCGTCAAGCTCTAGAGCAAATACCACCTCGATTTTTTCAACTTTACGATAGCTATGCTTGTGTCAGAAGATTTCTGAACACTCAAATCCAAAATAATGGCCAACCAGTATTGCAAGAATTTTTTACAGCTAGCCAAATGCCTATTCATGAGCGTGTCCGATTTGTTCGTGTAATGCACGATCGTTTGCACGGAAATAACCTTGCTATTCGATTAGTTGGTGAGGCTATTTTAGCTGAGCTCGCAGCGAATAATGCCAACAATAATCAAGAAAGACAGAACGCAGTACGACGATGGATCCAACGCACCCAATTCAATCACCTAGTTAACCAATTTCCGCGACTTGATGATGATCTACCCAATTTTGGTTAAAAGGGCATACCGATCGGTAGAACTTAAATAAACAGTTCAGCAACTCGTTAGCCCGTGAATAATACCAGTGAGTAATACCAGTGAGTAATCAATACCAGTAAGTAATACAGGATTTTTATATTGGTTTGCGGACATCAAGTCTTAAAGAAATGCTAGCAATATTGGTTTGTGCGAGTGTCGATAATTCTTCGCTTGACTGATGCCGTCTTGATTCAGATCGCGCCACACTTTTAAATTATTGAAGTTGGCGTCGAGTGAACTTATTTTGTCATCTGTATTGAAATCCTGATCCGCCAGCGCCGCAAACCCATCCGCCGCTTTGCCGCCGTAAATTAAATTGATTGAGTCGCCATTGGATTCATACGAAACCAGCGCGATTTGATGCCCTCCAACAGTAATAAGCTACAAACACCAGCGATCACACTCACCGCCAGATCATGCCCATGTAATTGTCCGAAATGAAATAAGCTTTGTGCTGGCGGCCAATAAACGGCAATGACTAACATCACACTGACGCCGCTTAGCAAAATCCACAATGAGCGATTCGGCCGCAGAAAAGCCCGCACTAACGACGCACTAAATGAACGATTCACTAAAATTAGACCCATATTAATGATGACCAACGCGGTGAACACCAAAGCACGCAAATCGGCAGCGGGCATCTGTGAACGCGCGGCAGTGATCAGCACAGTGGCCAAAATCAGCAATGCCGTTGAGCCTTGCACGATTGCCCACACAATGCGACGAGGTAATAACAACGGACTTTTGGGATCGCGTGGTGGCCGTTGCATCACATCATTTTCTTCGGCCTCTGCTTCGAGTACCACCGAACACGCCGGATCAATCACCATTTCTAAAAACGCAATCAGAATTGGCGTCAATATCAAGGGTAAGCCTAACAACAAAGGTAATAAGGCCAGACCCGCAATCGGAATATGCACCGCAATAATGTACTCGATGGCTTTACGCAAATTATCGTAAATGCGTCGCCCCAAGCGAATGGTTTTAACGATGGAAGCAAAATCATCGTCTAATAAAACAATGGAGGCGGCTTCGCGTGCGACATCAGTACCCCGGCCGCCCATGGCAATGCCAATATGCGCAGCTTTTATGGCCGGGGCATCGTTAACGCCATCGCCTGTCATGGCAACAATTTCACCATTGGCTTTTAAGCTCTCGACAATCCGTAATTTTTGTTGCGGGCGGATGCGGGCAAATATTGAGGTCGTTTGCACGCGCAGCGCCAACTGCTCGGCCGATAATTTTTCGATGTCATCGCCCGTTAACACCTGCGCTGACTCGATACCGGCTTGCTGCGCAATCACCCGCGCCGTGACCGGATAATCGCCAGTAATCATGATCACGCGAATCCCCGCCGAGCGACAATCCGCAACCGCAGCGGGCACATTGCTGCGCAACGGGTCAGCAAAACCGATCAAGCCTAAATAGTGAAAAGAAAATTCACGCGGTGTTTCAGGCAGATTTTCAGAAGCAGAAGATTGCGCAATAACGTCGGCTTGCGCAACACCCAATACGCGAATACCGTCTTTCGCCAGTTGATCGGCTTGTTGCCGAATTGTTTGCAATTGAGCCGCTGATAAATGACAGAGTTCGGCAATGGCTTCAACCGCACCCTTGGTAAAAGCTTGGGCCTGCCCATTGATTGACATCACTTGCGTAACCGCCAATAAATCCGGCCGTAATCCATACGCTCGAATCAAGCTGCTATAGGCAAGCACCATGTCTTGATTCGCCAAATGATCTTTAGCATAAGCATGCACCGCCACATCCATCGGATCGACCGGCTGACGCGCACAGGCCAATAAAGCAGCGCGGAGGGTGTCATTGACTTGTTCGCCGATAACCGACATCAGCGTCATGCGATTTTCGGTCAGCGTGCCGGTTTTATCAGTACATAGCACAGTTGTCGCACCCAAGGATTCAATGGCAGAAGCACGGCGCGTTAACACCCGCGCTTGCGAAATTCGCCAGGCACCCATGGCCATAAATACCGCCATCACCAACGGAAACTCTTCCGGTAGTAACGACATACCGAGCGCTATACCACTGAGCAAGGCTTCTAACCAAGAACCCCTAAATAAACCGAATAACACAATTGCTAAAACACCCGCAATGCCAGCAACCATAGCGAACACACGCACCATACGACTGATTTGTGTTTGCAGATGCGGCTGCTGGGTTTTAATGCCTTGCAAAGCGCCACCGATTTTACCCATCTCGCTATTGGCACCAATACTTTGCACTTGCGCCATACCGCCACCGCGCACCACCAAGGTGCCGGCAAATACCAAGGTTTGAATTGCTTTATTCACCGGTACCGATTCACCCGTCAGCAACGATTCATCCACTAATAAATCGTCTGCAGCGAGCAATACCGCATCCGCCGCCACACGATCACCTTCTGATATGACCAAACAATCTTCACGCACCACGTCTCGTCCGGCGATCAACTGCCGCTGACCATCCCGAATCACCAACGCACGCGGGCTCGCCAAATTACGCAGGGTTTCTAATACGCGCTCGCTGCGCAATTCTTGCACCAGCGTAATCATCACCGACAAACCGGCAAACATGAGCAACAGCAGCGCTTCAACATGATCACCCAATAAAAAATACACCACGCCGCCGCCAATCAGTAAGGCAAACATCGGCTGACGAATGACCTCCAGAAAAATACGCCCAAAGTGACGCCGTTCGGGTTCGGGCAGCGCGTTGAAACCTTCGACCCGTAAACGTTCCGCCGCTTGCGCCTTGGTAAGACCTTGATGAGATGCGTCGGTAGTCGAAATGTTATTCATACGGCTCATCCAGTGGTAATGATTGGTGTCCAGTGCTAATTATTGGTGTCCAGTGATTGTGGAGGCTTGTCGTGATTAACCACTTGCAGCTTCTGCCATTGCTGTAGTTGCTCATGACTAACCCCCAACCCCACCATGCGTGATGGCGACAACAATCGCAAGTCTTCTTCTACATTACTTAAAAAAGCGGCGTGACTGTCTCTGGGAATATGTTCTGCGATATAGCGCTGAAGATACGCACTTAACTGTGGCTCGGTTAGCTGCAAACGAATCACTTCCCCCAACAACTGACGCCGTGCTTGCCGAAAACGCACGCGGGTTTGATCAATGCCCAGTGCATCACTCGTCACCTGGTATGCCTGACAGGTGCGCACATACGAATATTGATATAACTCCGCCAAAGGTGATAACTGCTGATATTCGTACACCAACAACATGGCATCCAGATAATCATCTTTGGGAACATCGTTAAATGATAACGGCACCAGGTTTTGACAAATCAACGGAATATTCGCGCTTAACCGCGAGGTGCGTTTATTCACGTCCGTAAACGGTTGTAGATAAGCAAAATGTACCAACAGAAAAAAACTTTGCTCATAAGGATCGGTAATTTTACTCGCGACCACGCCAATACTCACCAGCAAGGACTGCACTTGCGCTTGCACCGCCAAGGGAACATAGGTCGACTGGCCAATGCGCACGCCATGATCACGCACATGTCCTGCTAACTGGGGGGGCACCAAACCATCGGCCAATAAATAATGCAGCGTGCTGATCGTCTCTGCGTTAACTTGCAAACGATGTGCATTATCCACCAGATGTGGCTTTTTTATTGCCCATCTTGCCAACAACACCCTGCGCCACCCATTCTGCCAACCATTCTGCCAACCAACGCCGCACACTGCGTTCAACCAAGCCTTCCACCGCAGACAAAATCAACGACAAGGGCAGCGGTTGCTGTGCCTGCTGCAATACGGCCAATACGGCCAATACGGCCATTTTTGGGTCAGAAATCGTCATGTATCGGCCACAATTCAATGAATACGGCCAAACTAAAACGTAAGACTTGGGCGATTGATGAAACCAATGCTAGTCTGAATTGCGACACCAACCCCAAAAATTCGTGCCCATGAAAAAAAATCCACTACGCCTGATTGCCAATTGTCTAGCCATCTTTTGTCTTGTCAGTTTTGTATCCAGCCTGGTTCTACAAGGCACCTCAGCACAGGCGAACGAACTGGCGGACAACATCCTCGTCCACAAATCGAAAAAAACCCTACAGCTGCAAAAAAATGGTGCCACCTTTGCCACCTTTAAAATTGCACTGGGCAAAAATCCATTGGGGCCTAAACAACAACAAGGCGACGGCCGTACACCGGAAGGCATTTATTTTATCGCAAAGAAAAAAGCCGATTCCGCTTTTTATAAGGCACTGAAAATTTCTTACCCCAACACAACCGATAGCGAGCGCGCCAAAAAAATGGGTCGATCCCCCGGCGGACAAATCATGATACACGGCCAAAAAAATGGCTACGGTTGGGGCGCTTATGTGATGCAGCAACGCAATTGGACTCAAGGTTGTATTGCACTGAGCAATGAAGATCTCGATAAAGTTTGGCAAGCAGTAGACGTGGGAACAAGAGTTGAGATTTTGCCGTGAGGCCTAACAGCCGGACACATCAAATGTCAAAGCTCACTGAGAAACGCCCAAGTCAACACAGGCTGCCGCGATCTCCTCCACCAACTTAATCCGATTCGACGGATGCATAATGGTATCGCAGCTGACGATATCGGCTGCACCGGCTGCCAGTAAATCTTCATAAGCCGTTTGGGCAAAAATGGCGTGCACGGTGACGCAGACAGGCGCTATCAGGTTGAGTTGTTTTAAATGGCCCACGGTTTTAATCATGGTCCCGGCGGTGGAGATCATGTCATCAACCAAGACTGGCGTATGGTCACGCCATATTTTTACATCGCGCTGATCATCATCCGAAAAGGAGACGTGCACATCACGATCACCATTGCGTATCTTGGTGAGTACCAGAAAAGGCGCTTGTGCTAACGCGGCAACTTCGCTGACCCATTGCGCACTTTCTTCGTCCGGGCCAATCAGCAACGGCTTTTTAATCTGTTGTTTGATCCATAACGCCATGCGGCTGGCAGCGTGTACAACTCGCGTGGGAATAGAATAGACCTGCGATAAATCCGTGATGCGATGCAAGTGTGGATCCACCGTCACCAACCAATCGACATGATCGGAGATCAGCCGACCAATGTGTTGTGCGCTGATGGTTTCGCCCGCATAAAAACGTTTGTCTTGGCGCATGTAGGCCAGATAAGGCGCAACCAACCCCACTGAATTTGCGCCGGCCTCATGTGCAGCACAGGCGAGCAACATTAATGGGATCAATTTGTCATCCGGCTGATGCAAACTGCACACGATCATCACATCCCACTTAGCGATATCAGACTCAATCCGCACGTAGGATTCACCATCCGGAAAACGGCGCACGGTTGCCAGCAGCATATCGGCCTCCAGTTTTTGTGATAACCCTGTAGCTAAGGCTTCATTGCCGGGCATGGCGAGAATAACAACATTGTTCATGACGGGAATACCTCATCGCTGACTGTCTTCGGTGCTGAAGATTACACGACATTACCGAACAGGTAATAGACGCAACTGATTTACAGCTAAAACCCAGCTTTAAACATAATAAAAAACAACGTATCCTCTAAAAGTCTTCTTTTCCATACATCACCCTGGTCCCGCTTCAGGTACATCATTTATGCGCCCTCAACATGTGAATACAAACCGGCCTGCTTCTCAAGGCTTACCAGAAAACCCAAGCGCTGCAGCGGCTGAGGTTAAAAAATTTCTAGGGATCTTTCCGGTGAGCGGCTGGTTGCCAAGAGTTGATACCTCCGCCGTTGATTCGATGCGACGGCATCCCGAGCCTCGAGTTTTTCATAAAACCATCCGTCATGGAAATTATACTGCTGTCGGTGATTTTGTTCGCAAAGGCATTTTCGGAACTCAACTACTTCGTGGAAAAGTTACTTTTAACGATGGCAAAATTCTGCAAGGTACTTTTCAAGATGGCCACAATATAAGAGGCCCCGTCAATCTTGTAGGACCTGGCACCTATACTGATGCCAACGGTAATACCCTAAGTGGTAATTTTCATGGCGAGTGGCTAAACGTTAACGATTTCACCCTTTATAGCTATCGGGTTGAAGCAGGGATAAAAACCTTTTCAAGCGGTACGGTTCACACCGGCAATTTTTGTGATGGAGTGCTGGATGGACCAGGTAAAATCACTTTTGAAGCAGGCAATGAACTCTCTAAAATCGAAGGTGAATTTCATCACGGAAGCCTTAGACGCTCCTCTGTGGCTAAATTTTTTTACGTCAATGGTGAAATCCACGAAGGTTACTTCCACAAAGCGACTTATGAAGTTCAATACAAACAGGCAGGCATGGGCACAATCACTTACCCAGACGGCCTGAAACTTACGGCTGTATTTAGAAACGGCAAGCCCTATGGGGATCGGGTATGGAGCAGTGACGACTACTCCCTCAAAACGAATGGAACTGAATTAAGTTTTTATGACAAAAATGATCAACTTATCAATAACGATTTAATCGCTGAGCTCGCACCAGCATTCATACTACATTTACCTGAACCGCTTTCAACTCAGGCAATTGATCAGCTGGTGAAAAAAAATAACTACCAGCAAGCTGGTCAGCTTTTAGCAAAGCGGGAACCAGTGAATATTGCGCTGCTGCCGCCTCTGTTGAAGCTGGATGGTCAGTGGCAAAAGGCACTGTCCTATATGGAGAAAAATCACACCACTTGCTTCAAAGAGATCATGGATCATTATTTCCAACAGTTGCCAGAGCCTTCTAAAAAATTACACCAACACCAACCAGCGCTAGGTATTAACAACTTACTGATTGAAAATCAAAAATTCGCTATTGAATCTGCTTCGATCCGGGAAATTGCCATCCCCCCACATGAAGCTGATTTTGAAAAATGGCAAACGCTTGTGGCGCAATTAAAGGATCAGCAACAAATTCCCGCAGCAACCGCAAACGCTTTTTTGAGTGTGATGCAAAATCTGGAAACACAGGCTGTACCTGGCGTGAAGACAGGTCTTCCATGGTATCCCACGCAATACGCTCGTTTGGGGTGGATCATGCATCATGTCACCGAGCAGCAAACAGCAACAGCATCGAATCCGCAGAAGCATGCCGCTGTACTCCGCGATATTGGCGATACGATAAGCGCCATTTCTAAATTTGAAGAATTTTGTGGTCCTGGGTTGGAAGACGAGCTCATCGTTCACTACAACGGTTGGGTATCACAGGAAGCACCCCTAAAATCGACTACACAAATAGCGCTACAGCGGCTAGTCAATCGATATTTTGAAGGGGTGATTCGACGTATTACCGATGACCTTGTGAAATCAGACAACTCTATTGGTCCCAGTCAGGAAGTTCATGTTTTGAATCAGGTAAGGCAATTAGGTGAGGTGATATTTGGCTTGCATGAGCACCGGCATGATGTTTTTTCACGCCCGTTAAGTGAAACCACTAACAATTCGATCCAACAAAAAATCATGACCTTGGTTACACCTGCTGCCGTCATTGATTTGCTCCACTCCAGCTTGCCACCTGCAGAAAACGCGGAGATGCAAACAGACGAAGCCGTTGAGTTGTTAAAGGATTTTTTCATACAGTCGCATAACGACTCTGATCCAGAGCGGATTCATGACTGGTTATCGAGCAATTACGACGAAAATTTTAACTTTACCAGAGAGGCTGTTGCTCGCATGCTGGTGAGCGCGGGTATTTTTGCTGGCAAGTGATCATTTAGGCGGCAACCAATCTCACCCCTGGTTAAGTCGCCGCAGCAATATCCGCTACGAACGCACCTCATCACTTAATGTCAGCACCGGATGACTACTCAAGTATTTTTGGGCATAGGCCAATTCACCCGCTGCTTGCGCGTGTAAGGTGAACAGGGGCATACCGCGCTCGACGTAATCGCCTAAACCGACATACAGATAGAGTCCCGCCGTGGCGGCGTTGGGCGCACCAGCCAATTTGGCGACGCGAGCCAAGCGCCGATTATCCATCACCGACACATAACCGGCACGCTCCGCAATGATGGGCTGCTGTAACTTGGCGATACCCGGTTCACGCAAACCGCCTTGCGCCAGACAAATGGCTTGGAATTTTTGCCAGGCGGCACCACTGTCGAGTAAGGCTTTGGCTTGCATTAACCCTTTACCCGGTAAACTTTGACCACAAAATTCCAACAACTCCCCCGCCAATTGCAAGGCGCGGATGCGTAAGTCTTGCGGCTGGTTGTTTTCATTACGCAGCACAGCCAGCACATCCCGCGCCTCTAAGGCTGGCCCCAAACCTCGACCGACCGGTTGATCGCCCAAGGTGCATAACACCCGCAGTTGCAAATCAAAATCCGCCGCCACTCGCTGCATTAAAACTTGCAAACGCTGCGCTTCTTGTTGATTGCGTACTTTTGCCGTCGGCCCGACCGGCATGTCGATCAAAGCATGCGTAGCACCAGCAGCAATTTTTTTCGATAACACCGAAGCTACTAACTGGGCGTCACTATCGATATCCAGTGGACGTTCGACGCGAATCAGCACATCATCCGCTGGGCTTAAGGTCAATGCCCCACCCCAAACCAAACAACCGCCTTCGGATTCGACTACCTTGCGCATACTGGGCACATCGAGATCCACCCGTGTTAGGGTTTCCATCACATCAGCAGTCCCAGCCGGTGAGGTAATCGCCCGCGATGAGGTTTTCGGCATGGTTAAACCCGCTGCCACCACAATGGCGACGACAATTGGCGTGGTGCGATTTCCCGGCAAACCGCCGACGCAGTGCTTATCAACAATGGGCGTTTTACCCCAATGAATCGTTTCGCCTGCGGTGACCATGGCGCGCGTCAAATCGCTGGTTTCTTGCACATCCATGCGCCCACCGGCGCAGGCACTCAGAAAGGCCGCGATGTGCAGATCGGAATAATGTCCAACCGCGATATCATGAATAATGGCTTGCAACGATTGAGCATCCAATCGATGACCATAAATTTTGGCGCGCATAGCACTGAGCGAATCCAGCGTCGGCGCATGATCTACTATCACTTGATCATTGGGTTTTGCCGCCAGCGCCCGCCACGCACTCAGCGATAAACTGGCCTCACCGACTTGCAGCAAATCCGAATTCACCAAATTCAAGGTGGCGATGATATGCCGATCCAACAAACTGACTTCTACCCGCGTTTGCGCTTCAAAACCTTCAGCACGACACACATGGCAATCGCGATGCATGTAGATGACAAACTCTTGATGGGTGTCGATTCCCAATGCACGTAGATGTAAACTTGATCCATTCATACGCGATCATCCATGACCCTGCTGCTCACACAAACGATTGCTCCAATGCAATCGTTTGATTTAATAACGGCACACTGGTTTTCCATCCCAACTTTTTTTCAATACGTTGCCGCAGGGCATCAGCGGCAGCGGGTTCACCATGATTCAGATACACAGCTTTCGGTGCTTTTTTTAAGGTGCTTAACCACTGCACAATTTGCTCAGCATCCGCATGGGCGGACATGCCAGGTAACGATACCACTTCGGCTTTCACCGGAATTTCTTCGCCATGAATACGAATCGTTGATTCACCGGCAACCATACGAGCACCCCGCGTTCCGCCGGCCTGAAAACCCGCAAACACAATGCAGTTGCGGCTGTCGGGTGCCAAGCTTTTCAAATGATGCAACACGCGCCCACCGGTGGCCATGCCACTGGCCGACACAATAATCGCTGGCGAGCGCAGTTTATTCAGCTCGCGAGACTCTTCCACCGTGCGCACCATTTTGGCAACCTGCGACATGCCCTGACAGTCTTCAACGGACAATCGATGTTCAGCACGGTGCTGTCGATAAATTTCCGTCATATCAATGGCCATAGGACTATTGAGAAACACCGGCAAATGCACTGAAATCGCACCACTTTGCTTTAACCGATAAATGGCGTACAACAATTCTTGCGCTCTCCCGACGGCAAACGCAGGCATCAATACCACACCACCACGTGCGATGGTGCGCGTGATAATGTCGCTTAAGAGCTGATCCGCATTCTGCGTCGGTGATAAACGATCTTCGTGTAAACGATCACCATAGGTCGATTCCACCACCAGATAATCCGCGACATCAATCGGCACCGGCGCACGCATAATCGAATCATCTGGCCGACCCAGATCCCCTGAAAATAATACCGTGGTATTGGCGACCACAAGCTCTACGGATGACGCGCCGAGAATATGACCCGCAGGCCGTAATCGAATCTGAAAATCGGCGACGTTTTCAGTTTGATCAAATGGTAATGGCTGTAAATATTCAAGCGCTTTCTCGGCATCGGCTTCCGTGTATAGCGGCAGTGCTGGCTGATGCTTCGACGCGTGATGTCGATTTAAAAAAGCGGCGTCCTCTTCTTGCAGGCGCCCACTATCGAGCAACAAAATTCGACATACTTCGATGCTGGAAGGTGTGGCATACACTGGCCCGTCAAATCCACGTTTAATCAGCAAGGGTAACGCACCCGAGTGATCCAGATGGGCATGGGTTAATACCACCGCATCCAAGTCACGCGGATTAAAGCCGAACTTTTCCCAGTTCATCAGCCGCAAATTTTTGTAGCCTTGGAATAAACCACAATCAACCAATAAGGTTTTTCCTTGATGCCGCACCAAGGTTTTGGAACCGGTGACAGTACCGGCTGCGCCTAAAAAAGATAAATCCATGCTGAACTCCTAGTGAATTTTTGACTAAAATCGATTCGTCGCACAAAAACATGGAAATTTTTGTTGCGCTAGGGTACCTTTTTTACTGCCACAATTTTAGTTAATTTCGACTGGACGTTCGATACTGTGGTGCAAGGGTTGCAATCTTCCTAATTCAACAGCAAATTGTGAGGTAGTTATGGTTAAGGAAAAAACGACGCAAAAAGAAACCAAAAAGGCTCCCGCTAAAACCATGAAAGAAAAGAAAGAAGCCAAAAAAGCTAAAAAAGCAGGTAAGTGAAAGCAGGTCAGTAATAGCTGAAACCATTTTTACGATAATCTGAAACCATTTTTACGATAATAAAGTACATTACTTTTCCGCTCGCCAAGGTGATTGGCCTTTACGAGCGGATATCTCTCTTTAGCAGCACTACTACGATTGCAGCCGCCTGGTTAATTCTTTCCCCCAGTAGCTGCTTACATCCGCCTGCCAAGCTTCACGGTGCAGCAGTGCGAGTGATTCTTTGTGAGAGGCGAGCATAGTCATTTGTTTTTGCGTTAAACCTTCTATACCTTGCGTTAAACAGCGCTGACAACAAGCCAGCAGATATTTTTGTTTTTGGCCGCGATGTGCCGAGCGTGCGAGCTGTTGATGCACTTGGTTTAATAATGGATGGAGTATCGCTTCAACAAAAACAGCACGACTCGTGAATGAAGTCGTCAACACAGGTTGATTGCTCATGGTTAATAATTCATTGGTCTGCTTTTCTTCTGGCGTGATAAATAACCGATATTTTTTAAACCATTGTCCAATATTCACACGGCTTAGTAGTACCGTGGTGGGGGCTGCCAGGGCAAGCGGAATTGCGATGGGTAATGACCAGTAAAAAAACATCGGGTCCAACCACCACGCAAAACCAGACCAGGCCAGCGCGATCAAAGTACCGGGACCTTGATCAATAATGGCCGCTAACCAGCGGGTTTCATTGCTGCGATTTTGTCCTGCCCAGCGCAGCGAGACGTTAAACAGCGCCTCAATAACATAACGCGTATGCGACAACATGCGAATCGGTGCCAACAGCGTTGAAAAAATCATTTCTAACAGAACGCTGATTTTCAAACAGAAAAATCCGCCAAAAGCTTTACGTCGACCACTAACCAGCACATCCACCAGCGCTAAAATTTTCGGAAAAAATAACAAGCCTAACGTACCAATCGCCAATTGTAAGGCCCACTCTGGATGCCACTCCGGCCAGACGGGAAATAAACTGTGTTCCTGTGGAAAATAATTAATGGTACGTAATACCAGATAGGTGGTTTCCAGGGTGGTAAGAATTAAAAATGCCAACCATAACGGTGAGGCAATATAAGACATAACACCATTTAAAAATGCCATACGGTGCGCAAAGCGTAAGCGTTTAGCAAAAAGCAGCAGATAGATGTGCTGCAAATTGCCCTTGGCCCAGCGTTTATCCCGCGCCAGTTCATCTTTAAGCGAGGGCGGTGTTTCTTCATAAGTAGCCGTCAGTTCGGGTTCAAGCCAGACCTCATAACCCGCACGCGCGATGTAGGCGGCTTCAACAAAATCATGGCTAGAAATGGCGCCTTTAAAAAGGCCCTTGCCGGTTAAGCGTTTTAAGCCACAGTGGCGCATAAATTCTTGTGTACGAATAATCGCATTGTGGCCCCAATAGACGGCTTCGCCGCCTTGAAAAGCAGCAAGACCCGTGCTGAATAGTGGGCCATATACTTGATTGGCAAATTGTTGTGTGCGTGCCAGCAGCGAGCGTGCGTTAACCAAGGTTGGGTTGGTTTGCAAAATGCCGACTTTCGGTTCCAGCTGCATCAGCCGCACCATTTTGACCAGCGTCTCTCCCGCCATTAAACTGTCGGCGTCCAAGACCACTGTGTAGACATAACCTTTACCAACGCGACGTAAAAAGTCGGCGATGTTGCCACTTTTGTAATTCATGTTAAGGACGCGACGGCGATAAAATAGCTTGCCAAAAGCTTTGAGCTCACAACATAAGCGATACCAGGTGGCTTGTTCGGACAACCAAAACTTCGGATCGCGACTGTCGGATAATATAAAAAAATCAAAGTGCGCCAGCTGACCCGTTTGGGCTAAGGATCGATACACCGCGCTTAAACCACCTAAAGTACGATCAACATCTTCGTGATAAATCGGCATCACAATCGCGGTTTTAGCCAACGGTACGCATTCCCAAGGATGATTACGATAACGCTGCATCAGCGATTGTGAATCACCGCCAAACCGCCGAATGATAAAACCAGTAATGGCCATCCAAAAGCCCACTGAAATCCATAAGAACATGATAGCGAATAAGGCGATTAAACTTTTTTCAATCGTCGTACCACCGTGATAAGGCAACACAGATGTCATATAAAAACTGCCGACTGCGGTTTGACCCACGACCAGTGATGTGAGTAAAAATCGCCGTAAAGCAATATGTACCCGCCAATATGATTTTTTGGGTGATGGCGTAAAAGCAGATGCGCTAATAGGCTCACTGGATGTATCAATAACAAATGTCTCAATCGTTGAATGATTATGTGTGGTATGTTCAGACATGAAATGCGCGAGCCAAAATTTTAGCGTTGATCGTAACCAATACTTGCGCGTTGAATCAACGGAAAGCTTGGCGGTAATTGTGGATGTGGCAGAGTTATGCGTTCTGGAAGTTTTTGCATCATGACGGCCAGCAAATCGGGATGATCGGCGCTCAGCAACTCATCAATCAAGCGCAGCACCGTTAACGACACGGCTTTATTTATAACGACGCCACTACTGTGTAGATACTCAAAAGCACGCAACAGCGCCATCTCCACAATTACTTGGACATTATCGGGCCCACCGATATTATCAGGCGTGCGGGCATTAGACAAACGGGAGTTTTCTAGCGGAATAGCGCTGTTTTCTGGCTGTGACAGGGCCATTACCGCGCCACCGACATGGTCGGCATGGAGAGATGTGCTGCTCATAAAAAAACCTGTATTTTGCTTTTAAAGATCAAATGATCACGCTGCTGATTAAAAGAGAACCCAGGCGGAAGATTACCAGAGAAAAGGATGCAGCTGCAGAAACTGTGAAATCATTTAAAAAGTGAGCCTTACTAGGCATCAGTTTTATAGGACTAATGAAGCACTCCGTGCTAGAGAAAAAAATCCGATCAACTAAACGCTATTACCTTAAGTTAATGATGCCTTAAGTTAATGACACTGCCCTGAAGACAGGGGCTTTAACCTTAATTCGGACAAATAAATTAGGCGCGGACAAAGCCATTGTGCAATTTTTCATGTCCAATACTGGTTTGTGGGCCATGCCCCGGAATGACGATCGCGCCTTCATTAAGCACGTATAACCGCTCACGAATCGATCTCTGAATTTGCTTGAAGTCACCGCCGGGTAAGTCAGTGCGACCAATTGAGTCTTGAAACAAGGTATCACCGGATAATAATAAAGCATCATCTTCAAACCAAAAGCTGATTGAGCCTGGCGTATGCCCTGGCGTGTGCAAACAAACCCCATTACCCACCGACAATACTTGATCATCCACCAACCAGCCGGATGGATCGGGGATTTTGACTAACGGCACGCCCATCATTTGACATTGAAACTCGACCGCTCGCCATAAAAATAAATCCGCATGATGCAACAACGCGGGAATTTCAAAATGTTGGCGTAAAATATCTGCCGCTAAAAAGTGATCGAGATGCGCATGCGTATGCACCAGCTGCACTGGCTGTAGTTGCAAGGCAACTAAACGCTCAATAATTAAACCAGCATCACCACCGGGATCAACCACCAATGCATGACGCGTTATGGGATCGCCAATAATTGAACAGTTACAAGCCAGCGGACCCACCGCAAAGGATTCACGAATCAGCATAATATAAACCTTTTAACATGCCGCTTTTAACGTAAAGACTTGGGCATAGAAAAAATCACATCTTCGATTTGACCCGGCATCTCCATGGGTGCCACGCCACCGAATGATTGCAGTTTTTCAACCACAGCTTGTACCAAAGCTTCTGGCGCGGACGCACCCGCAGTAATACCGACGCGCTTGCAACCCAACACCCATTGCGATTGAATTTGTTCAGCGTGATCAATTAAATAAGCGGTTGCACCACAACGCTCCGCCAATTCGCGCAAGCGATTAGAGTTAGAGCTATTGGGAGAGCCAACCACCAATACCAGCTCAGTTTCTAATGCCAGCTGCTTGACGGCATCTTGACGATTTTGCGTAGCATAACAAATATCATCTTTACGCGGACCCTGTATTAACGGGAAACGCACACGCAAGGCCTGTATCAAAATACGCGTGTCTTCAACCGACAACGTGGTTTGCGTCACATACGCCAGTTGCTCAGCATTATTAACAGTAATCGCCGCGACATCTGCTAAGGTTTCAACCAAATAAATTTGACCACCTTTCGTGGCGTCATACTGCCCCATAGTGCCTTCGACTTCAGGATGACCAGCGTGGCCAATCAAAATAACTTCATGACCTGCAGCCGCAAACTTCGCAACTTCCACATGCACCTTAGTGACCAAGGGGCAGGTGGCATCAAACACATTAAGACCGCGCTCACGCGCATTCATTTGGATTTGCTGGGATACGCCATGCGCACTGAAAATCACCCAAGCATCATCCGGAACCTGATCGAGCTCATCGACAAATATCGCACCACGTGCGCGTAAATCTTCGACTACAAAACGATTGTGGACCACCTCATGACGCACGTAGATGGGGGGACCATAGACTTCAAGCGCACGATTGACAATGGCAATGGCACGATCCACCCCAGCACAAAAACCGCGAGGATTAGCAAGTTGAATCTGCATTGTTAAATGCCTGCTTTGTTAAAACCGAGTGTTAAATGACGATCACAGTTCAATCGTACAACCCCCTCCCTGGCTAAAGGTAGGGCTACGACGGGGCTCTCTCAGGTTACCAAACTAACCCGGCACCGTAATTTGCTTAAGCGGATAGTGCTGCGGATAAGGCAAACGCGCCACACCACTATCCACAGCTGCACGGGCGACGGCTGCAGAAACTGCTGCCAACAACCTAGGGTCCATTGGTTTTGGGATAATGTAGCTAGGACCAAAAGACAATGGCTTACCATCATAAGCATCCAGAACTTCTTGTGGCACTGGTTGTTTGGCCAAGGCTTGAATAGCCTTAACCGCCGCTACGATCATGGCTTCATTAATACAGGTCGCCCGCACATCCAAAGCACCACGAAAAATATAAGGAAAGCCCAGTACGTTATTCACCTGATTAGGATAATCACTGCGACCAGTCGCAATAATAATATCCTGACGAATTTGCAACGCCCGCTCTGGCCGAATTTCCGGATCAGGATTAGCCAAAGCAAAGATCACTGGGCGAGCATTCATTTTGCTTAACAGCTCAGGGGTTAATAGATCAGCACTCGACACACCAATAAACACATCAGCGCCGGTTAATGCATCTTCCAAGGTGCGCTTGCTGGTTTTGTTGGCAAAAAAAGCTTTGTATTGATTCAGGTCCGTACGCTCTGAATGAATAATACCTTTGCGATCCAACATATAAATATTTTCAATACGCGCGCCCAGCTCTACTAACAAACGGATAGACGCAACGCCAGCCGCCCCGGCACCAACGCAAACAATGACACTGTCCGCTAATTTTTTATTCTGCAACTCCAATGCGTTTAATAAACCCGCTGCAACAATAATAGCTGTCCCATGCTGATCGTCATGAAATACCGGGATATCGCATGCTTCTTTTAAACGACGTTCAATTTCAAAACACTCAGGCGCTTTAATATCTTCAAGATTAATACCACCGAAGGTCACTGCAATATTTTTCACAGTTTCCACAAACGCATCGGCACTATGACAAACCACTTCAATGTCAAAGACATCAATATCCGCAAAGCGCTTAAACAAAACACCTTTGCCTTCCATGACCGGCTTGCTGGCCAAAGCACCTAAATCGCCCAAGCCTAAAATGGCGCTACCGTCCGAAATCACTGCTACCAGGTTACCTTTATTAGTGTACTGATAAGCAAGATCTGGGGTATTGGCAATTTCACGAACTGGCGCTGCCACACCTGGGCTGTAAGCCAGCGCCAAATCACGGGCAGTATTGGTCGGCTTAGTCAATGCGATCGCGATTTTACCTGGGCGCGGTTTGGCGTGATACTCAAGTGCATCATGCTTAAGGGCTTCTTCTTTTTCTAAATTGGCACGTTGAAAAGCCAAGTCTTGCTCGACGAGTTCCACAGCAACAGGATCCTGCATATCAATGCTACTCACAGTTAAAGCGCTCCGCACTCACTAACACACTCAAACCAACACACAAAATATAAAGTTCATGCTTTGTTAGGCAGGGGATTAAGCAGACTGCTGCTTGATTCGCGTGCTTAAACCTTTAAAGCGTTGTTTAAATTTATCGATTTGACCACCTGCATCTAACGTTTTTTGCTGGCCTGTATAAAAAGGATGGCAATTGGAACAAACGTCCAAACTTAGGTCCTTGCTCAGAGTTGAATCAACAACCACAACATTGCCACAACTACAGGTGGCGGTAATTTGAGTAATTTTGGGATGTGTATTGGCTTTCATATCGTTACCGTCCTGCTATTAACAGCATTAAAAAGAGAGAATGAAACTTTATTTTTAGCGACCGCCCTAACAAAGCGAGCTTGCCGCACAAAGATCGGCCATTCTAGCAAAAGCTTTGACGTAAGCCAAATAGGGAATAAGGGCTTCTGTCGCGCTTGCGCGAACTAGCTCAATTGCGCACCAAAATCACCAGAGAATCCGGCGATCAAAAAAACAGGCTGTCAGCAAATAAACTGCCTGCGCATGTATCAATAGGCTCACAATCCCAGACGATTAGCGGATTATTGCGCCAGAAGTGCGCTTGACAACCAGACAGTTTTTATTTGTTGCTAACATCATGCTTCAGATGACTTAATTTGACTGCAAACATAGTAAAACTTATATACCATAATCGCTTTTGGATCTGAGCAATGCTTTATGTCACCCCCTGCAGCCTCTGAACGAACAAGCGCTAACTCTAGATAAGCAAACAACCATACCCTCCGCGCTTCCATTTAACAGCTCAGGAACATTCGGATGAGCTCTTCTTAAACCGGATAAAAAAAAGAAATGAATCAGCCCCACCCATCAAATAGCAAAACAAGCGCCCTAGCACTCGGCGCACTCGGCATTGTCTTCGGTGACATAGGTACCAGCCCCCTCTATGCCATGAGGGAGGTTTTCAGCGGACATCATCTGACGCTCAACCAAGACAACGTCCTGGGAATTCTTTCCCTAGTGTTCTGGGCGCTGATTCTGGTCGTTTCGGTAAAGTACGTCGGCATCATGATGCGAGCCGACAACAAGGGTGAAGGCGGCGTCCTGGCCTTGCTCGCCCTGGTTCAGGGATATGCTCCGCTAGCGTCACGCGCCCTTTTTTTTCTGACTTTACTGGGATTCATTGGAGCCTCCTTTTTTTTCGGGGATAGTCTAATCACCCCTGCCATTTCCGTCCTCTCTGCCATCGAAGGCCTGGAGATTGGCGCGCCAGCCTTACACCCCTTCATTCTACCGCTCGCGCTCGGCATTCTAGTAGGACTGTTCGCCATTCAGAGCCAAGGCACCGCCACCATCGGCCGATTGTTCGGACCGGTCATGCTAGTCTGGTTTGGGGTACTAGGCTTGCTTGGCGCACGAATGATCATCCAGCACCCTCAGGTGCTCGCAGCCACCTCTCCCATTTACGCCGTGAATTTCTTCACCGCACACGGTACGGCTAGCATTCTTATTCTCGGTGGAGTCGTACTGGCGATCACTGGTGCGGAAGCCCTTTATGCCGATATGGGGCATTTTGGCCGCCGCCCCATCCAACTCGTCTGGTTCGCGTATGTCCTGCCGGCGCTCGTGCTTAACTACTTCGGGCAAGGGGCGCTGCTGCTCATCAACCCAGAATCTCTTCGCAACCCGTTTTATTTGCTCGCGCCGAGATGGGCGCTCTATCCCATGATCGGCTTGGCCACGGCGGCAACGGTGATCGCCTCCCAAGCCGTCATCTCGGGCGCATTCTCGGTAGCCCGCCAGGTAATCCAGATGGGCTATGCTCCACGCCTAATCATTCGCCACACCTCAGCGTCCGAGGGTGGGCAGATTTACATTCCTTTTGTGAACTGGACTCTGGCAATCGGTGTCGCCCTACTCGTACTTGGATTTAAAAACTCGAGCAATTTGGCTGCGGCTTACGGCATCGCTGTAACAGGCACTTTCGCCATCAGCACCATTTTACTGTTCATTGTCATGCGCCTACGCTGGAATCTAGGCCTAGGTGTTAGCTTGGCCGGGATGCTACTCTTTCTTACCATTGACCTCGCTTTTTTTTACGCCAATGCGGTCAAAATACCTGATGGGGGCTGGTTCCCCATGGTCGTGGCCCTTCTAATATTTACTCTGCTGGTGACTTGGAAGCGCGGCAAGGAAATTGTGATGCTGCGCATGAGCGAAAAAACCATACCGCTAATTCCTTTCGTGCAGAGCCTGCTGGTTAATCCACCCATTCGCGTACCAGGAACCGCTGTGTTCATGACGGCCAGCGCGAATGTAGTACCGTCAGCCCCGTTGCATAACCTCAATCACAACAAGGTGCTGCATGAACGGGTGGTGATCCTGAATGTGCGCTATGCAGCAACCCCGTATCTGCGCGACGACACAAGGCTGGAGATGACAGAGCTCACCCAAGGCTTCTATCAGATCATCATTCGTTATGGATTTATGGATGACATCGACATTCCTAAAGCCTTATCGGAGAACTCCGGTAGCATGAAGTTTGACATAAAAGAGACCACGTTCTTTTTCAGCCGAGAAAATCTAATCCCAACCCGAGGCAAAGGCATGTCGCTTTGGCGCGAGTATATTTTTACCTCAATGGCACGTAGTGCCGCCAGCCCCATGACATTTTTCCAAATCCCCGCCAATCGGGTTGTTGAACTGGGTGAGCAGCTTGAGATTTGAGCGCTTCACCAAGGCTATGCTGGCCGAGTCGCAAACTGTAGATATAATAGGATTTACGTAGAGCATGCTGGCTATTAAAACAAAGCCGGCTTTTTAAACTTAAGCGGAACTGGTCATTAATGAAAAAATCTGTAGTTCGACTTAGGATATTAAGATGTGGGATGCTCATGATATGTGCTACCCCTTCATTAATAACACTAACTTCTTATGCTTCTGATCAAAATGCGCTAGTAACCGGCGTTACAACCAATCGAATAAGTGACGCAGATCTGGAAGTTAAAAATTTAATGCATGGTTTTTACGGTCACTTGGTAAAGTTAAAACCCTATTTTGTTGCCCAAAGCGATTTTGAAAAAGCCGATAATCATAAAGAGATTCTCTCGCAATTCAATAGCCTAAATGATGAAATCGTGGCCGCGATGAAATACAGAGTTTTTGCTAGTCCCGCTCAAAATATTGTTCTCGAGTCTTTTCAAACTCATGTTAGTGAAATGAAAACCGTATTTGAATCTGGAAATAAAAGTTATGCGCATTGGATGCTGGCTAGCTCGACCTCGCTTTGCATGTCTTGTCACACTCAACTTCCGCAAACCACAGATTCTAAATTCGGGGCGGTGACGGATTACACGGGACTAAGCCCAGAAAAAATATTTGGCGAAGCCGAGTTCAATTTTATCTTAAGGCGATTTGATTTAGCCCTAAAGGGTTATTTGATGTTAATCGATGGATATTCAAATAAAAATCTAACTACAGAAATCTTAGATCGAAGTGTAAAAAGAGTGGTTTCAATTTACGCCAGAGTGAAGCGCGATCCCGCTGCTGGCGCCTTGCAATTTGAACACTTTTATAAAAACAAAAATCTACCCCCAATTGTTCAAAACAACGCTAAAGAATGGATGGAGCATTTTAATATTTGGAAAAAAGAAGGCTTAGATGACGTCTCTAAAATGTCTGCCAAGCAAGTGATTGATTTTGCCTATCAACATATCAGAGATGCTCATCTGGATAAACAAGTCGAAGCCAGAGACCCAACCGTGGTCACTAATCTTAGAGTTTCTGGGGTATTGTATGAATACCTTTTCCAACATACAAAGGGGCCAGAAACACCAGACATTCTCTATCTGCTAGCTAAAACAGAATACGCCTTAGGACCTACGTTCTTCTTTTCGCTAAGTGATCTTTACCTAAAAGAATGTATCTTGAACTATCCGAAGTCAAAAATAGCCAAGCAGTGCTACAAGGACTATGAGGAGCACGTTGTGCTATCTTTTTCAGGATCGGGCGGCACCCATTTGCCTACTGATGCACAGAATAACTTACGTCATCTTAAGGCGTTGACACATTCAAAGTGATTTACCGCGTTTGCACGGGACAAGTTAAATTGAGAACCGCTCTGGGCATGCCAATCGATCATCTCCGAGACGGTTACCGCCCCAAGCCAGGTGGCATGCCACCTGGCCCCATCATGCCGCCTAAGCTGCGCTGCATGGATTTTAAACCACCTTTTTTGCTGAACTTTTTAACCATCTTTTGCATTTGTTTGTGCTGTTTCATTAGGCGATTAACATCGTTAATTTCTTGGCCACTGCCAGCTGCAATACGTTTTTTTCGAGACGGACTGATGATGTCGGGAAAGCGTCTTTCATGCACCGTCATCGAACGAATCATCGCCTCGGTATGTTTAATCATACCTTGATGATCAACCGATTCGGCCGCTTTACTGAACTGCCCCATGCCGGGCAACTTATCCAGCATACCCATCATTCCGCCCATTTTTTGCAACTGCTGAAATTGATCCAGCATATCTTCAAAATCAAAACCATTGCCTTTGAGAATTTTTTTCGCCAACTTGCTGGCTTTTTTCTTATCCAGATTGCGTTCCGCTTCTTCTACAAGGGTCAGGACATCACCCATCCCTAAAATCCGCGACGCCATCCGATCGGGATAAAACGGTTGCAGAGCATCGGTTTTTTCACCCATGCCTAAAAACTTAATCGGCTTGCCCGTAATGGCACGCACGGATAAAGCAGCACCGCCGCGTGCATCACCATCAGCCTTGGTCAAGATCACGCCGGTCAATGGCAGCACTTCATTAAAGGCTTTGGCGGTATTGACCGCATCTTGGCCTGTCATGGCATCGACCACAAACAGCGTTTCAATGGGATTTAAAACGGCATGTAATTGTTTAATCTCCACCATCATGTCGTCATCAACATGCAAACGACCGGCGGTATCAACAATCAACACATCCATTAAGGCTTTGCGGGCTTGCTGATGCGCAGCCTTTACAATATCCAACGGAGTTTGTTCAGCACTCGATGCAAAAAACTGGCAGTTAACTTGTGCGGCCAAGGTTTGTAATTGCTGAATCGCCGCCGGACGATAAACATCAGCACTGACCACCATGACCGATTTTTTTTCACGATCCATTAACCATCTAGCCAGCTTGGCAACGCTGGTAGTTTTACCGGCACCTTGCAAGCCCGCCATTAAAATTACCGCCGGTGGCGCAGTGGTAAGATTGAGGCGATCATTATGCTCACCCATCAGCTGAATCAGCGCTGTATGGACAATTTTAATGAACATCTGCCCAGGATTTAACGTATCCAACACACGCGCACCGATGGCATCCTTTTTTACGCGCTCAATAAAATCAGTAGCTACCGACAATGCCACATCGGCCTCAAGCAAGGCTTTGCGCACTTCAACTAAGGTTTCTTGAATATTGTCTTCGGTGATATTGCCGCGACCGGTGAGATTTTTCAGGCTACTGGCAAGGCGTTCGGTTAAATTGGCAAACATGAGGGATCTCGCTGTAATATTTTGCTATCGATCATTTTGCTGTAGACGCAAATGACGCCCGATTAGGAAAGCCTGTTATTCTAGCAAAAAAATCTGGTCAGCAGTCTGTCAAAAACAATTAAAACCCTATACATACGTTGCAACAAAAAGCGCGGCAATCCATTGCAAAACTAAATCTGGCAGCGTGGACAATAAACGCTGCTGCGCTGATTGATTTTGACCATGACTAATATCTGTTGACAGTGGTCACACAGCTGACCTTCGCGACCATAAACCCGTAACTGCTGCTGAAAATAACCAGGGTCACCACTGCCGTTAACAAAATCGCGCAAGGTTGTGCCACCCTGATGAATCGCTGCGACTAACACTTGCTGAATGGCTGCCACCAAGCGTTTGAATTGAGACAAGGTCACCGTGTTAGCGGGACGCAACGGATGCAATCTCGCCATATACAAAGATTCACTGGCATAAATATTTCCAACACCCACGACGATGTGGCTATTCATAATAAAAGATTTCAGTGGGATTTTTCGAACCTTGGCACATTGTTGCAAGTAATCCGCCGAAAATAAGTCGCTTAAAGGCTCAGGGCCTAACTTGACGAGCAGCTTATGCTGAAGGGGATCATTCGCCCATAATACTGCGCCAAAACGACGTGGATCGTGAAAACGCAGTGCTTGGCCAGAAGCAAACAACCACTGTATATGATCATGTTTTCGCCAAGGACTGCGTGGATCCACCAACCTTAAGGATCCTGACATGCCCAGATGCACCAGTTGATAACCGAGCGCGCTTTCAAATAATAAATACTTGCCGCGCCTCTCCAATGCAGTAATTTTTTGCCCCGGAAGAAGTTCGATAATTTCCTTTGCCACCGGCCAGCGCAATTGTGATTGACGTACCTCTACATAATCAATACATTGATTAACGACATGCGGCAACAAACCTAAGCGAGTAGTTTCAACCTCAGGCAATTCTGGCATTACGCATCCTTAACTCCTGTCTCGCCAAGTAACGATTTCTAGCCAGCCCACCAATCTGGGCCATACTTGAGTGCAGAATAATCACTTGTTTTGATCATGGCAATTTTACATGATCAAACCTCTTATTATTCAGGCAAGTAAGTTACACTAAATCAGCCTGCATACTGGCGCCTCTTAAATATCTTCAAAGGACATCACATGTTTGCTTCATTACTCTCTTGGCAAGGCCTATTGCCGCTTAGCGGCTGGCAAACCTTTGGTTTAATTTTATTCTTGACCCATATCACCATCATCAGCGTCACCATTTATTTACATCGCCATTCAGCACACAGAGCAGTTGACTTACACCCAGCGATGGCGCACTTTTTTCGTTTTTGGTTGTGGTTGACCACCGGCATGGTGACCAAACAGTGGACAGCCATCCATCGCAAGCATCACGCAAAATGCGAAACCCAAGAAGATCCGCATAGCCCGCAAATTTTTGGCTTACGCAAAGTGTTATGGCAAGGTGCTGAGCTCTACGTAACCTCCAGCAAAGACCAAAATATGCTGGCGCAATATGGCAAAGGCACACCCGATGACTGGTTAGAACGTCACATTTACACGCCGCATGATCGTATAGGCGTGAGCTTGTTATTAATCTTGCACCTGGTGTTATTTGGCTGGATTGGCTTAACCATCTGGGCAGTACAAATGGTCTGGATTCCATTTTTTGCTGCTGGCGTTATCAATGGCATTGCGCATTTCTGGGGTTATCGCAATTTCGAGGTTACCGATGCTTCGCGTAATATCAGCCCGATCGGCATCTTAATTGGTGGCGAAGAACTGCATAACAATCACCATACGTATCCCAACTCAGCAAAGCTGTCCTCACAATGGTGGGAGTTTGATGCCGGCTGGTTTTATATTCAACTGATGAGCAAATTAAAATTGGCCAAGGTGAATCGCGTACCACCAAAGGCACTACTACACCCGAATAAATATGAGATTGATTTTGATACGTTAAAAGCGGTGGTCATCAATCGTTTTCAAATCATGGCACATTACCGTCGTAATGTGGTCGCACCCTTGGTTGCTGCCGAAAAGCTGAAAGCCTCTGACGCGCAAAAAGCGCTATTTCGTCGCGCAAAAAGCTTGCTGTGCAAAGAGCGCATGGATGACCAAGGCCAGCAACGCCTAACAGCACTATTGGATAATAATCCACAGCTAAAAGCTATTTATCAATTCAAACAACAGCTACAAGACATTTGGAACCGCACCACAGTTAATAAAGTGGAGCTTCTGCAAGCGCTGAGCGATTGGTGTAAAGCTGCAGAAGCTACCGGCATTCAAGCACTGCAAGAGTTTTCGCTCCGCTTACGCCGTTACACGCTAGCGCCCGAAGCCGTGGATGCCACCGCATAGCTGTCTATAGTTATACAGCACAGGTGGGGCGAATGATCACTCGCCCTGTCTCGCTTCCTGTAACGCGCGTTTCCTTTAATTAAAAAGCCCTATCTCGCACTGATACGACCTTAAAGGATGCATAAAACTGAATACCGCCGTAGATAAAAAAACGCTCGCCGAGTTACCCAACTTGCCGGGCGTTTATTATTTTTATAGTGCCGAAGACGTTTTACTATATGTCGGCAAAAGCAAACAACTGCGCGCGCGCGTGCTCAACCATTTCAGCGCCGCCAAAAATGACAGCAAAGAACGTAAATTGATCAAGGCAACTTGCAGCATCCGCTATCAAATCACTTGCGGAGAACTCAGTGCCTTGCTGCTGGAAAGCCAAGAAATCAAACGCTTAAAACCCCTTCACAATCGCCGCTTAAGACAACATAAGCGACTGTATAGCTGGGCAGTTAGCCAGACGACCACTGATCAATTTTATCAATTACAACTTGCACCCAGCCAATGGCCGCCAGAAACAGGGCAACAGTTAGGGCTTTACGCCAACGCGCTGCAAGCCAAACTGGCGCTACAAAAGCTCGCGCACAACGAAGGCTTATGCCCCAAAATTCTTGGATTAGAAAAGCGTCAAGGTGCTTGCTTTGCATATCAGCTAAAACGTTGTCGCGGTGCATGTATTGGCGCCGAAACACCGGCTAGTTTCAATCAGCGATTGTTGACCGCTTTTGCCCCACAAAGCATTGCCGCTTGGCCATTTGAAGGCGCGATAATGGTAACAGAGCCGGCAACAAAACACAGCAAAGCCGCTCATCACTTGATTAACCAATGGTATTACTTGGGCAATGTGGACGATCCAGAAAATTTCACCGCCGAAACCCTGCAGAAAATTGAAACATTAAAAAAAGCGGAGTCATTACAGAGAAACAAACAAGACAAAAACAAGACACATGAAAAATTAAGCTGCAATCTCGATAAAGATGCTTATCGCATTCTATTAAGCTTTTTATTAAGCCCAGAAAACCATCAGCTGCAGATTCGAACATTAGTCGAGCTGCAGCATGCTCTTAAGTAGCCGCTAAAAACTTACTTCAACTTGGTTTCAACAAAATCACAATGCGCACGTACAATAGGGTCAAACTTTCTGACGGTCATCTTTTCTGGATGGGTGCGTTTGTTTTTCATGGTGTAGTAGCAATAACCAGAGCTTTTTGATTTTAATCGAACTTTTTCACGCATAACCTAATCCTTAAAAAGCCAAGCCTTTTGCTTTCAGTTCTTCGAGCACTACTTCAATGCCTTTTTTATCAATAATACGTAGGGCATTAGCAGACAAGCGCAAACGAATATAACGTTTTTCGTTAGCCAACCAAAAACGGTGATGAATCAAATTCGGCAGAAAGCGTCGTTTGGTTTTATTGTTGGCATGAGAGACCTTGTGACCTTTCATTGGCCCTTTACCAGTCAAAATGCATTTACGAGACATGAGAACCCCTGCTGGGCTTAGACAATCAAATAAAAATAACGTATAGAATACCGCCCGAACCTACGGCCGGAACCGCGTATTGTACTGATCGAAAAAGCTTTGTCCAGCTGTAATTCAGCTTCTGAAGGATTGATTCGATAACAGTGCGCTTGAAACCAGGTAAAACCCTAGCGTAAAGTGCCGCATCTAACCAACTGATAGGAGCAAGACCACGCATGCCACTTGCAGTGATTGACCTGTATGCCGAATCATCTGGCATTCATGGTTTAGGCGTTTTTACCAGAAGAGCCATCAATAAAGATAGTTTTGTGATCGAATGCCAAGGCGTTTTACGCCATCAAGATGAAATCGTTGACGGCATGCGCGCCTTACAAGTTGGTCCAAACACCTACTTAGCAGAAGATCCTGACAATCCACAACTGGATGATTTTATCAATCACAGCTGCGCCGCCAATCTTGGATTTATTGATGGTTCACCCAAACTTTATGCGCTACGCGACATCCATGCCGGTGAAGAATTATTCTGGGATTATTGCACCAGCATCAACGAGCCTGGCTGGCAGGTAGTCTGTCAATGCGATGCCATCAGTTGTCGCGGTAAAATCCAAAGCTACTGCGATCTTCCAGCTAGCGAACAGGCTCGCTTGCATCATCGCGTACTGGCCTATCTACGATAAGCCACGAAACAATACGAAGTCGCCGATGAAAAACGCTCACTCTACTCAACAAAGTGGCGCTGCCACGCGTTTTAAATTAGTGGAAATCGACACTTAAGCACTTGGCCATTGCAGCACAACGCTGCCGCGCGGTACCCACATCATCCGCTGCCGCAATTGCCACCCCCAAGCGCCGCTTGCCGCGACAATTGGGCTTGCCAAACAATCGCAATTGACTTTCTGCTACCGCTAACGCTTTATCGACATGGTAAAATTGGGGCACACCTTCACCTTCAGCCAACAAAGCTACACTTGCCGCCGACCGCAATAAACGAATCTCAGGGATTGGTAATTTTAAAATCGCTCGCGCATGTAAAGCAAACTCACTCAGCTGCTGACTGCCGAGTGTCACCAAACCGGTATCATGCGGTCGCGGACTGACCTCGCTGAAGATCACCGTTTCTTGACCTGCTTCACCGCAAACAAATAACTCAACACCAAACAGCCCATAACCGCCGAGCTCCGCAACAACCTGCTGGGCAATTTCCTCGGCTTCCAGCCAGGCCATATCACTCATCGGCATGGGTTGCCAGGACTCACGATAATCACCCTCAATTTGTAGATGACCAATCGGTGGGCAACACTGCACGCCATTGACTGCCGCGACCGTGAGCACGGTAACCTCATACTTAAAATTAACAAAGCCTTCGACGATGCAACGACCCGCACCACTACGCGATCCCTCCTGCGCATATCGCCAAGCCGCATCCAGATCTTCTGGGGTTTTCACCACACTTTGCCCTTTGCCTGAAGACGACATGATGGGCTTAATCACACACGGATAATTCAATTCTTGCGCAGCGGCAGCGAACTCATCAGCGCTATCGACAAAACGATAGGGCGACGTGGGTAAACTTAACGATTCAGCAACTAAACGACGAATACCCTCTCGATTCATGGTCAGCTGCGCGGCACGTGCGCAAGGCGTGACGTGAAAACCTTCACTTTCTAACTGCACCAGCATATCGGTAGCAATGGCTTCAATTTCCGGCACAATAAAATGCGGCTGCTCTTGCTCAATGACTTCTCGCAAACGCTGTCCATCCAACATCGAAAACACATGCGATCGATGCGCAACCTGCATGGCAGGCGCATCGGCATACCGATCACAAGCAATCACTTCACAACCCAAGCGCTGAAATTCAATGACCAACTCTTTACCCAACTCACCCGAACCCAGCAACAACACCCGCGTGGCGGAAGCAGATAATGGCGTGCCAATTGATATCATATAAATCCCCCAACATTCTGACTGCTGAATATGTTGATATAAATTCCTGAGCGTGTACTACAGACGCTTTTAACTCATCTATAGTCCAAGGTACACAAACCGATTATCGGCAATATAATATTTACACGGTCGCCAACTCATCTTTCAACCCTTTTGTTTCTGTACAGGCCTTCAACATGATCGATATTCACCATGATAGGCAATCATTATGCCCCTAGATAGTGCACGCAATAACGGCATACCGAATCAGCCACCTCGCTGGCACTTAATTTATTATGTATTGGCTGGTTTTGATTTGCTCACCATCATGGGCACACTGTTTTTGAGTTTTGCCACCCTGACACTTTACACCAACTCGGTTGATGAAAATAATCATTGGGCCAAGAGAGCTGGCATTATTTCCGACTTAAGTTTGGCTTTAGTCAGCGTCGACAGCCCAGGTAATGATGTTTTCGAATCACATAATCCCGAACATGAGCAACAAAGATTAGCAAACTACCATACGCAATTTATCGATCTCTATACCAAGATTTCTGCCGACCTATCCAACATTAAAGATCAATCATTACAACAATCGCTCACTACATACTTAAACACCACACAACAATTTGAAAATGCCATGGTTAATGAAGCCAACAGCATCTTCCAATACTATCGCAACGGCGACACTGCCAATGCTGGCAAACATATGGCCACTATGGACAAATATTTTGCTTCAGCCAGTCACTCACTTTCGAACGTCAATCAACTCATTCGAAAACAACAGACCGACATACTCAATGCTGACATTCAAAAAGCCAAAGCTTTATCCCACTACGAATACTACATCTTCGGTTTTATTCTGATGATGGTGATGGGTATTGTTTTTTACGGCCGGTTTCTTTCCAAAAAAATGAAAGCCGCCGACACGCAAATCAAAAGTTTATTGGCACATAACAAAGGTATTGTCGACACCTGCCGAGAAGGTATCATCACCACCAATGCCGAAGGTGTTATCACCAGCATTAATCCCAGTGGCGCGCAGATGTTCGAATATGCAGAGCAGGAATTGATTGGTCAAAACATTGAACGACTATTTTCTCCCCAAGATGAGAGAACCATACAAGATATTTTATTATCCGCAGTAGCAGACAATATGGATTTTAATCAGCTATTGACATTTTTTGGCCTTAAAAAAAGTGGTGCGCCATTTAATATGACAGCGTCATCCGGAAAACTATTGCTGAACAGCGACACTAAAACCACGTCTACCGAACTATTTTTTGTGATCACCCTCCGTGACATTTCCCAACAGAAACAACTCGAAAACCAATTAATCGAAGCGAAAACGAAAGCCGAGGCGGCTAATACGGCTAAAAGTTATTTTCTCGCCAATATGAGCCATGAGATTCGCACACCAATGACAGGCGTAATTGGCATGTTGGATCTTATAGCAATGGGCGAGCTATCGACCAAACAACGTCATTTTGCAAGCTTAGCGCAATCAAGCGCCAAAGCATTACTCGTCATTATCAATGACATTTTGGATTTTTCTAAAATAGAAGCCGGTAAATTTACTTAGATTCAAGAATGAAGTGCATAGCTTTTGCAGAGTAGAAAAGAAGGTCAGAAGCCAGTAGTCTGATCGCTTTTTCTCCGACAAGAGACTATGAGATGAGAACCTACCAACAACTGACCTACGAACAAAGATGCCA
>JANNXD010000046.1:0-2341 GCA_031409375.1 Gammaproteobacteria bacterium
ACGTTTTTCTATGAACTTGTTGCAGCAGCAACAGCCAGAAAAGCGGCTAAAGCGTCTTAAAAGTAAACTGATGGCCTGCGCTATTGATGATTCATTTCGTGAGCAGGTTCTTTTTGGTTAAAAAGTACTAGAAAGCCCTGATGTACGCAATATTTATAGGAGATCTTTTCTCATTAAAATTGCAAAATCAAGAATAGTTTTTACCACGGTGTAATTCAAAATATTATTTTTTTCTAGATAAGGGAATCTAGGCTTGTTTATTTCGCTACCAGGCTCTATGGCGAGAATAAGTATTTCAGGTTGCTTTTTCTGAACAATGTTTTCAGGGTCATATTTCATATTCAAAAATGAGCCGTCATAGACGTATCGATTAGAAAAATATGCTGGGTTCCCCCACATGGTAAATACTTTGTAGTGGGGTGGCGTATTTTGATTAACCCAAGTTCCTGCTTTAGACCAATCGTTCATCGCCTCCAGAAAATGGCTTCTTTGGTTGGCTCGATCTGAAAATGTAAATAAAGTTACCAGTAGTAAGCTGGTGATGAAGATAGCAGAACAAGCAATAGTAATAGCGCTTTGATTTTTTTTGGATTTACATAGTTCAACAAGCCCGAGCATGCTGAGCACCGCAACTGAGAATATGGTTGGAATACCGTACCAGTCATAGGGCTCAAAAGGTGGTTTGATTGAATAGACTATGCAATGTGTTAGGATTAAACCGCCAAAAAATAATAAGAACGGTCGATTATCACGGTTTCTGAAACTGAGCAGCGCAACAGCACTAATAACGACTTGAAAATAATTGAATAAGGTTAACTTTGTGAACCAGGTTTTATCGATAATATGAGGTAGATCATTTTGAAATAATAGCTTGGTTAGTAGGCTGTTGGGCAGCGGGAAGCCAAAGTAAAGCCATGCAAATAAATACCAAGATGCGCCGAGTATAACAGCAGTGAAAATCGCTTTCGTTGGTACATGTTGTAATTTCACGCCTTGGGCCAAAAGTAACAAAATGCCGGCTGGTATCAAATCAAATTTTTGTATCATTAAAAAACCGGCAAGAACGCCTAAATAAGTCTGATTAGTAGTATGCGTTAATGATCTAAGAGTAAGGCTAAGTAGCAAAAGGGTGAGTGGAGTTTCCAGTCCGCAGTATGAAAAATATACAAAGTCTGGGTTGGTTATCAACATCAAGCTTAGCCCGCTGGCTGCTAGCACGCCGAAGCGCGCTGTGACGGAAAAAAAAATGATGCTGAGACTTGATAGGGTTAGTGCAATCCCAGACCAAAGCGCGGCATCTCTTGCTGTAGCGCCTAATGCTCGGGGAATGGCTAAGATCAGTGGATAAAGTGGGGCGCTAGCGCCCCAAATAGGTGCTTCGCCTTGATTCCATACCCAAAACTCTCCTAAAAGGAAATTGTCTGCATATCTTAGGAAAAATCCAGCATCGTCAGCAATGCCATTGAAAGAAAAAAATGACAAACCAAGTAGGTATGAAGCTAGCGCGAGAGTCAGAGCTAGGATAAAAAATTTCTGTGATTGATTGATAAGCATGTCATGTTCTTCACTGGATAAGATGATGTTTAAAGCTCTACACCGAACGGTTCGGAGGCTAGATAATGCCGCATACTATAGTGATCCACGAAAACAGGACAGTAGATTAAGATAGAGGCTGTCGAAAAACAAGAAGTTGAGAAATGAGCGAAAGCAGGTGCAAGACATAGTGATTCTTTTTTTGGGGTGATCAGTTACCAATTCGGCCGGTATTAAGCATAGAGGCTCGTCGACGTAAGCCATGTACCTCATAGCCTTTTTCCAATAACAACTCGGCAAGGTAAGCGCCATCTTGGCCGGTAACGCCTGTAATTAAGGCAATTTTTTTATTTTCGCTCATAAAAAACCCTTTAGTAATCCAAGTAATATTCAATTCCAGGCTGTTTTTAAAGTCGGTACTCGCGCCCAGTACTGACTTAATTAACTCGAGGTTGGTCAAGAGGTGCATTCGGCTTGCGCGCTGTTTTGACCTAAGGTGCCCATGAATGGCGTGAACCATGGATTTTACTGCTACTGGCGAAAATTTACAGTAGATGTTTGTTTGATTGGTAGGAAATTTCCTTATTGCCTGAACAAAGCGGTTGTAATTTGATCATATTATTTTGTTTAAGCGCTTAAGTTTTGAGATCGTGGTGTTAAAAGATAGGTAACTATTCAGCACGGACAGAATCCGGTTAAAAAACCCTGAAAAAATGCAAATAAAGCTTGACAGGTATTTTGCTGTAATTTCAGAAAAAACAACATTAAGACCAAGGCAGTCACAACGAGCACCACAATCCACCGAGAA
>JANNXD010000047.1:0-4265 GCA_031409375.1 Gammaproteobacteria bacterium
ACTAAGCCTGACATACGCCTGACATGTTGGCTTGTCGTATTGATGTGCTCAAGTTCGCTTTATTATTTAATATCATGAGCGGGCTTGCACGAGCCCAATTTGACTCGCTGAATCTTCGGAAGAGTTAGTCATAGATATGGGTTTATATTTTTTTGTGAAAACGGTTCATATTATAAGTGCTACCATTCTTTTTGGTACAGGCATAGGCATTGCTTTTTTTATGATTCGTTCCTATTTTACGGAGGATCTTCAAGAAAAACTTTATGCCTCGCATAACACCGTTTTGGCAGACTATATTTTTACGTTACCGGCTATTATTGCTCAGCCTTTAACTGGATTTTGGCTCGTCTGGCACAGTGGCTATGCTTGGATGAGCAGATGGTTGTTTGCAACCTACGTTATCTACATGATTGCGGGTTTATGCTGGTTGCCAGTGGTGTGGATACAAATTCAGCTCAAGAAAATGGTGTTGCACAGCATTGAAAATGGCACGCCGTTACAAGCTCGTTATAACAAACTTTTCAAACTTTGGTTTTTACTCGGTTGGCCGGCCTTTATTGGCTTAGTTGCTGTTTTCTTTTTAATGGTAATGAAACCCGTATGAGCACAGATAAGTACATCTATTTTATCTATGACGGCGAATGCCCATTATGCCGTAACGCAGCCATGGCACTCAGAATAAAGCGTGATTATGGGCAATTATATCTGCTGAATGCGAGAGCCGAAAATGATCACCCTGTTATCTTGCAGATAAATAAACTTGGTTATGATCTGGATGAAGGTATGGTCATTTACGACGGTCATACGTTTTTTCATGGCAAAGACGCACTACGCTTTATGGCACGTTTTGGCGAGAATAAAGGCTTTTTTAATATCACCAATGGCTTGCTGTACCGATCAAATGCGATTAACCAGATCATCTATCCCTGGATGCGGGGCATCCGCAATTGGTTGCTGAGACGAAAAGTGTGGCAAGAATCGATAATCTAGGATTAAAGACCGATCCAATCTTTAAATCTGTTTTTGGAAATGATTGGGAAGCTTTGCCCCTGGTCATGAAAAGGCATTACGCGAACAGACCCTATTCAACTGATGTAACGCTGGTGGATGGGCACTTGGATGTTATGTGCGCTGGGCCGATTAAGGCTTTTGCATGGCTCTTTTGGTTCATGCATGGAATACCGCCTTATAATGAGACCACTGTTCCAGTGACCGTTTCTTTCGAAAGTGATCAATATTCAAAGTTTTTTCATTTCAATAGGGTTTTTAATTTTAAAACGCGACAGGCTTATTGTTTTAAATCTCGCATGATACCAATCAACAATAATGAAGTGGTTGAGGTGATGCCTTCTCACCTTGGATGGCGCATGAATTATGTGTGGGAGGATGGTCGTGTAAAACTCAAACACAAAGGATATGTACTTTATGCCTTAGGGCATTTCATTCGGCTACCATTGACCTTTTTGATTGGCAAAGGATATGCCGAGGAAATTGCTGTCGATGATAATCGTTTCAACATGGTTGTTACGATCACCCATCCTTGGTGGGGAAAAATCTATGAATATAATGGACAGTTTACGATGAAGGTCAGCAAATGATTTGGCGTGTGCTCATCATCGGCGGTTACGGGAATTTTGGCAGTTTTATTACCAAGAATTTAGCCAAAGAATCGAATATTCAGGTCATTGTCGCGGGACGTTCAATAAAGAAAGCACAGCTTATCGTTTCAGACCTGGCGGCCGTGAATAGGGCGCAAGCGGTTGCGCTCGATATTCGCGAAGATATCACCGGTGCCTTACAAACAATTAAGCCTGATATTGTGATTCATACGTCTGGGCCGTTTCAACAGCAGGGTTATGACGTTGCGCAAGCTTGTATTACACAAGGCGCACATTATCTCGATCTGGCCGATGGCAGGCAATTTGTAGCGGGGATCGTTGAGCTGAATACAAAAGCAAAAGAAAAAAAGTGCCTGGTCGTGAGTGGGGCAAGCTCTGTTCCCTGCTTAACGTCTGCGTTAGTTGATTATTATTTGCCGGAGTTTGAATCTCTTGAAACGTTGGATTATGGGATAACGACGGCTCAAAAAACGGCGCGCGGTTTGGCAACTACAGCTTCAATATTGGGCTACACGGGCAACCCTTTTATAACGCGTATCAAAGGGAAGTTGGTCAATGTGTATGGATGGCAAGGTTTGCACGCGCGAAAATATGGTGGGCTCGGGTGGCGCCTTTTAGGGAATTGTGATGTGCCTGATTTGGTTTTATTTCCAGAACGTTATCCGACATTAAAGACGGTTCGCTTTTATGCTGGGCTAGAAATTGGGTTTATTCATATTACGCTATGGATGTTGTCCTGGTTGGTACGCTTCGGTCTAATTAGACGTATGGAAAAAATGGCGCCATGGTTGCTTCGACTTTCATTCCTTTTTGATGGGTTAGGTTCATCCAATAGTGGTTTTCATATGACGCTGTCTGGGAGAGGGAAAACTGCAAAAGAAAAATTAATTACGTTTGAGCTTATCGCAAAATCCGGCGATGGGCCCTATATCCCGTGCATGCCTGCGATATTGATGACCAAAAAACTGGTTGCCGGTGAAATTGATCAATACGGCGCTTATCCCTGTGTTGGATTTATAACGCGAGATGAATATCTAAACGCATTAAGCAACTTGGATGTTACATGGAAAGATTATTAGTATTGTATGTCTGCTAAATGTTTTGCGCTGGACATTGAATCGAGATAAATGCGTTGGGCTCAATCATGGGATAACGATAGCGGACCCTAAAATGTAGCGCGGCAGTTTAATGCTCACCTCGGTTCCGGCGCTACCATCTTCATGCGGACTCAAAACTTGCAGATAACCACCATGTTCTTTCATGATGCCATCGGCCAAATATAAACCTAACCCCGTGCCTTGACCGACGGATTTGCTGGTCACAAAAGGATGACAAACTTGTGCGAGCAAGTCAGCTCGAATGCCACAACCGCGATCACGCACGATTAAGATGATGAAGTTTTCATCCGGCTGATATTCAATGTCAATGCGAATGCCCGGTGGGGAAGCATCGCAGGCGTTATTAATCAGATTGAGAAACACTTGTTGCAAGCGTTGTGCATTGCCCAGTGTCCATTGATAAGGGGGGCAAGCGTTGTCAATTGGATGTTGGCGGCTTCTGGCGGTGAGAGCGGCCAATTCCAACGCGGCTATGATCACTGTCTGCACATCCACGGGTTCATGTGCTTGTGCTGCTTGTTCACTGGAATAACTGAAGTGGGTGAGCGCCTCGACTATCTGCGTAATGCGTTTAGTTTGCTGCAAAATGGGTAGACTTAATTCACTCAGTTGCGCGTGGCGATTGTCGGTATTGATTTCTTGATAGGGTAGCTCTTGTGCCAAACACGCAATTGCGGTAACAGGGTTGCCGATTTCATGCGCCACGCCAGCAGCTAGCCTGCCGATGGCGGCCAACCGTTCTGAATGGGTTAGTGAGGCTTCGAGCTGCTTGGTCTGGGTGAAATCTTCGATGGATAACATGCGGCCTAATTGTTCATAAGGCGGTGTTTTGGCGAAGATATCAATCCAATGAAGTTGTAACCACAGCTTGTGCAGATTAACGGTGACCTCCTGGGTGCGCTGTCCTTTAGATTGCGGCGTATCGCTGATCAGCTCGCGCCATGGGCTGGGCAAGCGTTGAATATCACCGCCCAATAAAGAGGAAGCGGTTAATCCGGTTAGCGATTCCATGGCGTTATTCCAACTCAAGATTTCACCTTCCTGACTCAGGGATACTACGCCAACGGGGAGTTGTTGCAGCGTTTCTCGATAAAGTCGTCTTAATTGATCGAGTTCAGCGGCCAAGCCACTTAAGTGGTCCCGATAACCATCTAAGCGCTGTTCGATGAGTTGTGTATCCAAGCTGCGCAATTGCGTGGCCGCGTTGGCAAAGGGTAAGCAGCGATCCATTAATCGACGCGCTAATAATGGCCCCAATTCACCCGTTAAATGCATTTGAATTTGCTCACGCAGACGTCGCAGCGCATAAGGTGATGTTTGTTGTGTGGGTAATCTGAGCGCTTGCATGGCATTTTCAGTTAAATCTTCTGCAATTTTTGAATGAAAAATGTGGCCAAGAGCGGTGGTCAGTTCGTCGACGGTATGCACCGGCAAGCGTTGTCGATATGAGCGTCGCATCTGTGGCAGCGAGCAATTCATAGCGGCTTCTTTGGCGGCATCGCTGGGTTTGCTGAATAAGGAAATGAAA
>JANNXD010000048.1:0-24863 GCA_031409375.1 Gammaproteobacteria bacterium
GTGTAATCGCATCGACTAATAGATCCAAAGCAAATCGGCCGCTTTCCTGTGACTGACTTAATGCATCATTCAATTTGTGACTTTCTTTGACACTGGCCACCACATTTAATACACCGGCCAACACCAGAGCACTGAGCATCATCGCCACCATGAGTTCTACTAGGTTTATGCCCAACTGCTTATTCACCTGTGTACCTTCCATCGATCAAATTAACATCCAATTCAAATATCTAGGTTCTTTCGTTAACTTAACTTAATACGTTAACCTAACTTGTTAACCTGACTTAACTCATTAGTTATAGTCAACGGGAGGGGCCGACCAACAAGGCATAAGATGAAGCACATAAAAATATGGATAAACGGTAAAAGTACATGCTCATTTACTTGCTAACGTCTTTGCGTTACGAGAAGTAAATTAATGTAATGTGAGGCAGTGATGGATTTGAAGTGCATTTATGGCGCTGACGGTTGACGCGTCGCGATGGTGATATTCGCAAAACCGAGTTGTCCAGCGATATCTAAAACGGTAACCACAGACTGATGCGGCGCCGCACCATCGGCGGTCATGATAACCCTCGGATCTCGAGTCCCCATGGCGAGAGCTGCGGCCTGAAATGCTTTTTTAAGCGTACTGGCTTGCATATTGGCCAAAGGCTGGCCATTGACTGCATAACCACCTTGCGCACTAATGCTAACAGTAATGGCCTCATTTTCCGTCAGCGGTGGCTGACCTTGTGCTTCCGGCAAGGTAATCGATAAGCGCGTATTTTTCGTGAAGGTAGTGGTCGCCATAAAAAACATGAGCAACAAAAACAACACATCAATTAATGCCGTGAGGTTGAGATGAATATCTTCACGACGCTTTTGTCTTACCCTTGCCATAACCGTCCTTATGCCATCAGCAAAAGATTAACTGGCCTGCGTCGTATTGCTGATGCTATCCATTAAGGTCAACGCATCTTGTTCTAATGCCACCGCAAATTCATCCACGCGCCGAATAAAAAATCGATGGAAGAACAAACAAGGAATTGCGACAAATAATCCAGAGGCCGTCGTAATTAATGCTTTGGCAATACCCGCTGCTAATACTGCCGCGTTGCCATTGCCCTGCAATACAAAGCTAGCAAACATATCCATCATGCCCAACACGGTTCCCAACAAGCCCATCAATGGACTAATCGCCGCAATGGTGCCAAGCGCCGTTAAATAACGCTCACATTCATGCACCTCATGATTGACCGTGGTATCAATAGCATTAATTAAGCTTTCACGGCCCTCTTGTAAATGCGTTAACCCTGCGGCTAACACGCGACCCAATGCTGAGTTATTTTTTAACTCACGTAGTTTTTTTTCATCAAAGGCTTTTTTAGCCAGCGCTGAACGCACCTGGGGTAATAAACTCGGTGGCACAATTTTCTTAGCCTGAAGCGTCCATAAGCGTTCAAACACGATCGCCACCGCTATCACTGAACACAAGATCAACGGCCACATAACAAAGCCGCCTTGCGCGATCACATCCAACATGCCTGTTTTTTCCAAGGATTTATCCTCCAACTTACAGCGTTAAGCGAGATAACTGTTTAGAACAAAACCAATTAATTAAAATATCGCCGGTTAATCGTACACAACTTATTCATACACAATATCAGTCATTCACCCAACTTGGCTTCAAGTGTAGACCGTGGCAAGCATTTTTTACGATGACACGAATGATTTTTTCCCGAGCAAACATTTTGCGTGAATCAAGGGTTAATGGCGAGCGTATTATTTTGAGACAAGCACAATGGATCTTGCCAACGCCAAATCGGCTGCCAACCTTGACGAGCACCGACAATTGAAAAATTATGTTGCATTGATCGCACTTCAACAGCGCCACATTCTGCGGTGTTCCACAATTGAATGTCGCGCTGTTGATAACGCCGCACGACAGTCGTATGCGGATGCCCAAAACGATTTTGCCAGCCCGCTGAAATCAACGCATACTGCGGCGCCACTGCATTGATAAAACCACTCATAGACGATGTCTTGCTGCCATGATGCGGCACTAATAATACATCAGCATGCAGCTCACTCGATGCATAGTTATTTAATAAGACCTGCTCCATACCCGTTTCAATATCACCGGTCAATAACACACTGTGCTCAGCACCACGCACTCGCAGTACACAAGATAAATTGCGTTGCGCCACCATGCCTTGCAATGGAAACAGCACATCAAAGTGCACACCATCCCAGCTCCAAGCAGCGCCCGCTTGACATAACAGACTGCGATCATGCGGTTGCTGCGCGGGCACTAATGACATCAGCCAATGTAGTGGATAATTTTCTACCACGCCAATCAACCCGCCAGCATGATCTTGATCTTGGTGACTCAACAACAAACGATTAATAGGATGCGGTGACCAGCTGGCCCATTGCGACCAACTAACCGCTTTTAAATAAGGCACCACCACATCTTTGCCCGCATCAAATCGCGCTGCTGCATTACCCGTGTCATACACCAGCAGATGATGCTGCGTTCGTAATACCGTTGCCAGACCTTGGCCTACATCCAATACCGTCAATTGAAAATCACCTGGCTGCAAAATTGATTGTGGCTTTGGTGAAAATATTGGCAGTAACAACAAACACAGCGCATAACGACCCGGCCAAGGTGCCGGTAGACGTGATAACAACCACAACAGATAAAGACCATCTAATCCCAGCAAATTTAATGGCGGCAATGACAACTGCAGATAGGGCTGTAAATTTGGCCATTGTGTTAATGTTGTTAATAACTGCCAAGCGTGATCTAACATCCACGCCAACAGCACCAATAATTGATTCACGCCCGGAACTCTATCGGGTAATGCGCTCCACAAAAATAGCAATGGCACCACCAACCACTCGATCAACGGAATCATAATCAGATTTACCAAGGGTGCAATTAGCGAACTGCTACCAAATAAAAATAAACTCAACGGCAATAACCCAAGCGAAATCTGCCATTGAATTTGCAAAAACAAACGCCAGCTGCGTGGCACTGGTTTCACAGCCAACACCCAAAAAATGAGTGCCACCGCCGCAAACGACAACCACAGACCGGCTTCTAATATACTGCGCGGATTTAACGTGGTAATCATCACCCACGCCATGAGCAGCATTTGCCAGGCGGCTAACCGCCAACGCGCTAACCGCGCCAACAATACGCAAAAAATCATTAATACTGCTCGTTGTGTCGAAACTTGCAGACCCGCCAGCAGTGCGTATATCAGCGCCATACCAGCGGCAATACTGCTCGCAAAAGTTTGACGACTCACTACCAACCACGCGGCAGGTAAACCACGATACAAGCCATTGGCCAATGCATAGGCCAACACAGCCAGCAAGGTGATATGCATCCCAGAAATCGCCATTAAATGCGAAATGCCGGTTTGCTGCATCAACTGCCAATCATCGTCCGTTAAGCCGCGCCGATCACCAATTAATAATGCGGGTAATAACGCTTTCGCAACACGTCCTGTCGCGGCTTGCTGTAACCGCTCACTGATTTGCCATCGCCATCGGTCCAACGTCCAGGATTGCCCGAGTAGCTGAACATCTTGCTGCGTTTGAAGTTTTATCGTGGCAATCGCATCTATGCCGCGACTAAATAACCAGCGCTCATAATCTAAACCTTGCGCATTCACAGAACCACGAGGCGGTTTGAGCTTCACGCGCAAGCGCCATATTTGTCCTGGCTGTAAAAAATCAGTTTTTAAAAAATCGGCACTGTGTTGATCATCCTGCCGGTACCATTTCATCAACAGCAGCTCGGGCATGAAAAGATGTTCGGCAGACGAAGAACCCGCTAAACTGCCCAGCGTGCCATCCATCTTATCCATGCGTTGCCGTCGCATAAAAAATTGCCAGTGATCGCGATGCAATTCAGGCAAACCCACAATTTGACCTTGAAGGATATAAGCAGATGACGTTATTTCAGCAACAGGCACTTCAGCTCGCCATGGCCACTGCCACGGTAAGTAGATTAAGCTAATGATACCAATTGCCCAAGCAACCCAGAATCGCATCCATGAAACCGGTTAATGTAAAAAAACGCATCAAGGCACTACTGGAAAAGTGGCTACATACCTCACCCAGTTTGCATAAAATGTTGCATGTATTGCAACCTGATATCTGGCATTTCAATCGTCGCAGCGTATCTGGTGCAACCTGGATCGGAATTTTTACTGCTTTTATTCCCTTACCCGTGCAGTCGCCAATCGCTATTTGGCTAAGTTTGGTGTGTCGCGTCAATCTACCCATCGCCGTGGCCGGCACCTTTATCAGCAACCCCATCACCATGGCACCCATTTTATTTGCTAACTATAAACTCGGCGCCTGGTTAACCGGCGTGACTTCGCAATTCAATCACGCCTCTTTATCAATTGATGTCATTTGGCATGATGCCGGTAGCATTTTATTACCGCTACTGATTGGTTCATTGAGCACGGGATTTATTTTGGCGACAATCGCCTATGTGTTGGTGCGCTTAATATGGCGGGGCTACGTTGTTTATTTATGGCAAAAACGACAAAAACGACAACTGCAGCCAAGCAAACCGACCACGCGACCATAAAAATCTCTAAAGCAAAAAACTACGTCAGCGGCTTCACAGTAGACTGCCCCTTTCTGACAAGACGTAAATAGGAGGCTCTTCATGAACAAAAACACAATCTGCCTGTGGTATGAACGTGACGCAGAGGAAGCCGCACGCCATCATGGCCTTTTTGTTACCTACTTCAGGCTCATTTCTTTATGAGAGAATACTCGCACGCTATAGGATTGGCTTCACGCTCAACTTGCCATGATGTAAATACAAAATGCGCTCGGCTTGTGCGGCAAAATGTGCGTCATGGGTGACCACTAAAAAGGCGGTGCCAACATCATGACTCAACTGCGTCATTAACTGCTGCACTTGCAACGCCGTATTACTATCCAAGTTTCCGGTTGGCTCATCTGCCAACACACAAGCAGGCTGTGTAATGAGGGCTCGAACTAAGGCCACCCGCTGACGTTCACCGCCCGATAAAGCATCTGGCTTATGCGTTAAACGCGATCCCAAACCGACACGACTCAACCATTCCACGCAGCGTGCCTGTATCTGCTGACGGGTTTCGGTTCGCGGCAACGAGGTCGGCAACCATAACGGCAACAGTACATTTTCCAGTGCGCTCAGCTCTGGTAACAGGTGATGAAATTGATACACGAATCCGACATAACGATTGCGCAATTCGCCGAGGGCTTGCTCAGACAGGCCTGCTAACGATTGCCCCATCAAGTGAATGACACCTGACGTGGGTCGATCTAATCCGGCTAGTAAATGTAACAAGGTACTTTTGCCTGAACCAGACGTCCCCATAATCGCGACATGTTCACCAGGGCGCAGCTCAAAATCAATGTTCTGCAATACCGGAACCGCATCCGCCCGATTCTCATCGTAAATTTTGCTGAGTTGCTGACACTGCAATACTGGGCCTGTCATGCCGACGCCCTTATTTTGGCTACCAAGTTAGTCCTATCTACAGAGCTAGTCATAACGCAAAGCTTCTGCGGGTGGCGTTAACGCCGCTTTCCGCGACGGATAAATCGTGGCAATAAAACTTAAGCTTAACGCCGCCACGGTAATGACCACGACATCGGTAAGCTGCAATTTCGAAGGTAGATAATTAATAAAATAAGCGGTAAGCAAATGCGTACCAAAGGTGGCCTCAAACCATGCCATTAAATCGCTAATGGTTAAAGCCAGCACCACGCCCAATGCCACGCCCAAAAAAGTGCCCACGGTACCGATGATCATGCCTTGAAATAAAAATACTCGACCAATCCATTGCGGGCTTGCACCCAAGGTACGTAATACCGCAATGTCACCTTTTTTGTCATTCACCAACATGACTAAACTGGAAACTATGTTGAAGGCTGCCACCGCCATAATCAATGTTAGCAATAACGCAATCATAGTCTTTTCCATTTTGATCGCTTGAAATAAACTGCCCTGCGTGCGGGTCCAATCACTCGCATAAAAAGCTTGCTCATTTTGCATTGATAACATCTCAACCAGTTCACGCACGCGATGGGGCGCATCAAATAAATCGGTGAATTTAATGCGCAAACCCGCGACGGCATTGGCATGACGCGCCAAGCGTGCGGCATCTTGCCAATGCACGTACACCATCAAACCATCTAATTCAGCACCAACTTCAAAAACACCCTGCACGCGAAAACGTTTAAAGCGCGGCAATACACCCGCAGGTGACACACTGGCTTCTGGTAAAACCAGCATCACACTATCACCAACTTCAACGCCAAATTGTTGCGCCAACTGTGCGCCAATCACGATGCCAAACTCACCCGCTTTCAAATCGGTTAATTGCCCTATCCGCATAAAATTCGGCAAAATAGAAACCTCTGCTTCCATTGCCGGATCAATACCATTGACCATCACGCCAGAAACACTGCCTTGATGCGTCAACATACCTTGTAATTCGATGATGGGCGCAACACCTTCCACATCTGCCATGGGCGCAAGTTGTTTGGCAAGATCCTGCCAATTACTTAATGGTACCCGACCATAAATGACGCCATGCGGCACCAAACCAAGTATCCGTACTTCGAGTTCGCGGGCAAAACCATTCATCACCGACAAGACCACAATTAAAACGGCAACACCGAGCACTAACCCTAAGATAGATACCAGGGAAATAAATGAAATCATATGATTGCGACGTTTCGCTTTCACGTATCGCAATGCTAGGAACAGCGAGACTGGTTTAAACATAGGTCGGCATTAAACCACACATACCTCAAAGATTTAAACACGATCACAGATAAAGCTTACAAAAACAGCAGAATTAAGTAAGCGGTTGAACTAGACTTTAGACAAATTTGGCTGGAGTCCTCATCATGTCATATCGACCTTGGCAGTCATTTTGCCTCCTTTTATTATGCGCCAACAGCGCTTTGGTCAACGCGGAAGTCATCAGTATCGGTCAGCAATCTCCCAATTTTGATCGCAGTCAATTACCCAAACATGGTTTGAGCATGGCTAAAGTGATTAGCCATTATGGCGAGCCCTTAGAAAAATCTGATCCCGTTGGCACCCCCCCCATCACCAAATGGGCGTACGACCAATACACCGTTTATTTTGAAAATCAACACGTATTAATAGCCGTCGTTCAAGCCGCCGCGCAATCCACTACCTCAACAGAAACTCAATCCGCGCCTTCAGTAGAAGCTGCTTATCCAACAACTGAAACCAATTTACCCATTGAAGAAAACACAGAGGAACCCATCACAGCCCATTAACCAATATTTACCACGCGGCTCTGACAGAGGACATTGGAACAACGGATATATTGGCAGCCGGTTACTTTGTGGTTAAAATGCCCGATTCTCGTTCTTTTAATCACTCACGATCATTTAATCACGCTGCGAACCCACTATGCCTGCATCTTATAATCTCCCACCCGAGTGGGCACACCAGCACGCCATCTTACTAGGCTGGCCGATCGCCTCCACCGATTGGTCCAAACAAATGCTAGCAGTAGAAAGCTTATATCTGCAGTTAATGGCCTTGATCACCCCTTACGAGCAGGTGCTATTGATCGCCCCCTTAGATCAACATAACTATGTACGCCAACGCTTACAACAAGCCGATTTACCGCTACATCGTATCGCATTGATTAACGCGCCCTATAATGACACCTGGTTGCGCGATACCGGACCCATTACCGTTTGGAATGAGCGGAATGAACCCGTGTTCATCGATTTTGATTTTAATGGCTGGGGGCAAAAACATCCTTTCGTTCAAGATAATTTAATGACGCGCCACCTTCTAGAGGATGCACAATTTAAAAATTTATATCAAATCCAGCAAGCACAAAGCAAACAGCCAGGATTTATTTTAGAAGGCGGCAGTATTGAAGTGAATGGCGCAGGGCTTCTGCTCACCAGCAAACAGTGTTTATTAAATCCTAATCGCGGTGTTCGCACACAAAATGAAATCACTGAACAATTAAAAAATACGCTCGGCGTTCACGAGGTTTTATGGGTTAGCCATGGCCATGTCGAAGGCGATGACACAGACAGCCATATCGACACCTTGGCGCGCTTTTCTGCGGAAAAACAAGTTTGCTATCAAACCTGTGACGAACTCGATTACCCAGGCTATAGCGAGTTAAAGGCGCTCGAGCATGAATTACAAACGCTGATGCGCCCTCGCGGCATTGAGTTGGTGCCACTACCCTGGCCTGATGCTTGTTATAGCCCAGAAGGGCCTCGCATGGCGGCAACTTATGTTAATTTTTTGATCATGAATCAACAGGTCATTGTGCCGCAATATGATGTCCCACAAGATGCCGAGGCGATTGCGCAGCTACAACGTTGCTTTCCTGAACGCAAAGTCGTGGGCATCAATTGCCGCCCATTGATTCGTCAAGGTGGGAGCTTACATTGCATCACGATGCAGCTACCGGCAAACCGAGCTTAGTTCACTTTTTATTACTTCAAGGAATGGTTATGAGTTTGCGCTGCGCCGTCATTCAACAACACTGCACCGATTCAACCGCTGATAATTTAGACCTGACTGAAAAACTGCTGCGACAAGCCAAACAGCTGGGCGCACAATTAGCGCTGCTGCCAGAGCTGCATAATGGTTATTATTTTTGCCAAACTGAGGACGCTGATTTCTGTCAAAAAGCCGAAGCCATTCCTGGCCCAACCAGTGAAAGGCTCAGCAAAATTGCCAAACAATTGGATCTGGTACTGGTAGGCTCTGTGTTTGAAAAACGATTGGCGGGAATCTATCACAATACTGCCATTGTGTTTGAACGCGACGGCAGTCTCGTGGGCCGATATCGCAAAATGCATATCCCGGATGATCCGGGTTATTACGAAAAATATTACTTCACCCCCGGCGATGCACCCCTGCACGCCCATGATGCCGCCGGCTTTCGACCAATCAAAACCTCTGTCGGCATACTCGGTGTCCTAGTTTGCTGGGATCAATGGTATCCAGAGGCTGCTCGTTTAATGGCGTTAGCCGGCGCTGACTTATTGTTATACCCCACAGCGATCGGCTGGGACACACGTGATGATAGCGTCACACAGCAACTTCAACATAATGCCTGGCAAATGGTGCAACGTGGGCACGCCATCGCCAATCATCTACCAGTATTAGTGGCGAATCGTTGGGGCCAAGAACCCGATCCATCGCAAGCACGACCTGGCAATTTGTTTTGGGGCCAAAGCTTTGTTGCTGGCCAACAGGGTGAGCTATTGGCACTCGCTGATAACAAACAAGATCAAGTGCTAATAACAGACATTGATTTTCAACGCACCACGCAGCTAAGGCAACTGTGGCCATTTTTACGTGATCGACGCATTGATGCCTATCAAGGGTTACTGCAACGCAGCCTAGTCTAGACTGAATCCACATGACTTATTTATACGGCCATCGCGGCGCTAAAGGCGAACTACCCGAAAACAGCCTATCAGGATTTCTTTTTTTACGTACGCTCGCTATTCATCGTGTCGAGCTAGATGCACAGCTATCCGCTGACAATGAAATTGTCATTTTTCATGACACTAGCCTCAAACGCACCACTCACCAATCAGGGGCAGTCCATACCAAAAACGTGGAAGAACTCAAAACCATGAATGTCGCTGCGCACTATCCAGACTGGCGATACACCGAACCTGTACCAACCCTTGTAGAGGTACTAGCCGCATGGCCACAACTATTATCACTTCAATTAGATACCAAACGAATTCCGCGTACTCGTGTTGCTGCTTTTGTTGAGCGCTTACAAGAAGTTTTGCAACAGTTTCCCCTGCAAGAGTTGATTGTGACTTCCGAATACCAAGATATTTTGCGGCAGGTGACGAAAGCGCTGCCACAGATTAGCACAGGCTTAATCACCACACTGACTACGCGCAGACCACTGCAAGAAGCGCAATCACTGGGATGCAATTTTTTAATTGCCAACCATCAACAATGCAATGAAAAATTCTTGGCAGCCGCCCATTATGCCAAACTAAAAGTGTCGGCATGGACAGTTAATGACTTTCAGATTTACCAACAACTTGCTCATGCCAACATACACAGCATCATCACAGATTACCCAACACAGGCAATCACCTGGCAACAATTGATTCAACAACAGTCGACGCAACAACAATGCCTAGAATAACGATTAGCTGCCGCGCAATTGTTTTTCTTTGATTTCATCTAGGGTTTTGCAATCAATACACAAGGTTGCGGTAGGGCGCGCCTCTAATCGACGAATACCAATTTCAACACCACAAGACTCACAGTATCCGTAATCATTATCATCAAGGGCTTCAAGCGCTTGATCTATTTTTTTAATCAATTTGCGCTCACGATCACGTGTTCGCAACTCAAATGTAAACTCTTCCTCTTGCGTAGCACGATCCGCAGGATCCGGCAAATTAGCCGACTCATCTTGCATGTGATGCACCGTGCGATCAACCTCTTCCATTAAGTCTTGCTTCCATTTATTCAATAACCCCCGAAAATGCGCAAGCTGTTCGGCATTCATATACTCTTCATCGGATTCTGCTTGATAAGGCTGAAAATCTGCAGGAGAGTCGGTGTGATGCTTATGGGCCTTAACTTTTATAATTTTTTCTGCTTTTATGGGCTTAGCGGTTTCTTTAGAAAGCGGCGATAAAACAGCTTCATCGGTCATATCAATACTCACAAGGCTAGATCCTTTGGCTGATGTCGAGTTTACAGTGAATTGTGGTTTCATGACGGCAGTTTTTCCAACTGCTACACGTTGTACAGAAATAGCGTTAACTTCAGCGGGAGATTCTATCAAGTTTTCTTTTTTAATTTCATTTTTTTTAATTTCAGACTTTTTACTGCTGGGTGGAGCTTCTGGTTTACTCATCGATTTAACCACAGATGATGATGCTTTAGCTGTAGTTTTAGTTAAAGGGTTAGGTTCTGCTGATTTAACTATATCGGTTGAATCTGTTGATTTCGCCATCGCAGTAGAAACAGCACGCTTCTTCGCTACTGGCTTCGGCGTTGATGGCTTCGGTTGCGATTTATCTACACGCGGCTTTACGGCTAATTGTTTGGCTTCAACAGCCTTCGTCGTCGATTTTGGCGTCAACTTCGCAACAGCAGCCTTTAAAGGCATCATCAACTTACTTTTTAAAGTTGTTTTGACTGGCACATCTTTCGTTGTCGATGCTTTTTTAAGCGGTTTAACTTTAGCAGCCGACGCCTTATGACTAGACTGGCTCACTACTTTTTTAGCAGGCTCTTTTTTGGCAGATTCAGTTTTAATGGCACCACCTTTTACAAGCTCTTTTTTAACGACCAAGTCTTTCACCATAGGCGCCTTTTTTTTTGCCGCTTTAATAGGAACCGTCTTAGTTTTTTTAATAGCCAGCGCCTTAGCGTTAACCGATGTTTTTTTCAGACCCGCCTTGGCGTCAAGCGATTTAGTAACGTCTTTGGTTGCCGCAGCAACTTTAACGGCTTTGATAGGCTTGGTTACAACCTTGGCCGTCTTGGTAACAGAATCACTTTTGCTCGTCTTTTTTTTGGTCACCATATAATCGTATGCCTTTTTGCTGTAGAACACGTCAAGCACGCACAACTCGATTACTGTAGCAGATAATGTTGAATTGCGTCACGAACCATTCTTAAACAAGATGGAATGATCCAACAACAGCGATTGATGCTGCTGCAAAGATAAACGCGGCCCCATCTGCGTCACTAATAAAGCAGCGGCACGACTGGCAAACAGGCCAGCATTTTGCCAGCTAGCGCCCTGCGTAACCGCGTAAAGAAAGGCACCGGCAAACATATCTCCCGCACCATTGCTATCTATAGCGGTCACAACAACAGGCTCGATATGCATAGTTTGGTTTTGATGCAAAATCACAGCACCATTTTTACCACGCGTAATCACGACTGAACGCGCCACCTGCTGTAATGCGTGCAAACAAGCCGATAAATCGGTGTCATTTGCCCATAGCTGAGCTTCTTTTTCGTTGCAAAACAATAAATCCACGCCGTTGCCCAACATATCCTGCAAACCAGCTCGACAATACTGCACCATATTGGGATCGGAAAAGGTTAAGGCCACTTTCGCATTGGCAGCGTTCGCTAATTTACGTGCTAGACAAGCCGCTTCTTTACCCGTCGGTGATGCCGACAAATAACCTTCAAGATAAACCCACTCAGACTGCGCGATGGCTTGAGCGTCAATATCCTCAACAGCTAAAGTTGCCGTAATACCCAAATGCGTGTGCAAGGTTCGCTCAGCATCCGGCGTCACCAAAACCACACAAGTTCCCGTTCGCCCCTGATCATCGCTAACTGGATGACGACTATCGACACCCGCTTTAGCCAAATCAGCCAAATAAAAATTACCCAGTGCATCATCTGCAACACGGCAAGTGTAATAACACTTAGCACCGAAGTATTGCGCCGCTACAATCGTATTCGCAGCAGAACCACCACAAACTTGCTGATCCGGCTGAACAGCCAGTCGATTTAATAAAAACTGCTGCTGACCTTCATCTGCAAGTGTCATCACCCCTTTTTTAATCTCAAGCATATCCAAAACGGCGTCAGTGACTCGATATTCCAGATCAACCAATGCATTGCCAACGCCATATATCTGATAATGACCCAATATTACTCTCCTAATCCACTTGCCCCGAATAGGCGGCGATTCATAAAATAATCGTTCGATTATAATCATTAGGTGACATATAACAACGATTTCTGGCGAGAGGGGCGGGTGTTGAGGATGTTACGGGCGTAGAGACAATGCATGCTTTGTCTCTACGGTGCGACTAAAGGCACCGATTGTCACCTTCAAAAATACACAGGCTCTTCATGTTGACTATTCCGCCCCACTTTCACTTCCCTTTTTCCCTGCAACACCGCTAAAAACACCTTGCCATAAAGTTGTAGTTTGCGCTCGCCGACGCCGGGGATTTGTGCCATTTCTGATAGGCTTTGCGGTTGTTCGTGCAGCAGCTCTTTTAAGGTGGCGTCGTTGAAGATGATATAGGGCGGAACCTTTTGCTCGCTGGCGAGTTGTTTGCGCAGTTCGCGTAGTTGTTGCCAAAGCGCTTGTAGGGATTCGGGAATTTCGGTAGTGGCATCGGCATGGTCGAGCTTGCTGCTGAGCTGGGTGGATTGGCGTAATCGCAAGCGTTGTTCGCCGCGCAGCAGAAGGCGACAGTTTTCAGTGAGTTTAAAAGCACCAAAGGCTTCCATATCCACATCGAGCAAACCACTGGCGACCAGCTGGCGAAATACACTACGCCATTCGTGCGCGGTTAGTGCTTTACCGATACCAAAGGTGCTCAGTTTTTGATGGCCGTATTGTTTAATTTTTTCATTGTCATGACCGAGCAAAATATCAATTAAATGTTGCACACCAAAACGTTGTCCGCTTCGATAGACGCAAGATAACGCTTGTTGTGCCGCTTCCGTGGCATCCCAGGTTGCCGGAGGATGCAAGCAGTTATCACAATGATTACAGGGTTGTTCGAGGAGTTCATCAAAATACGCTAAAAGCTGTTGGCGGCGGCAGCTGCTGCTCTCACAGAAACTCAACAGAGCTTCTAAGCGCTGCGCATTTTCGCGCTTAAATAATTCGCTGCCGGTAGATTGCGATAACATTTGTCGCATTTGAATCACATCTTGCAAGCCATACAGCAGCAACACTTCAGCAGGATCGCCATCACGTCCGGCGCGCCCAGTTTCTTGATAGTAGGCTTCCAAACTTTTTGGTAAATCCATGTGCACCACAAAACGCACATCAGGTTTGTTGATGCCCATACCAAAAGCAATGGTCGCGACCATGACGCAGGCTTCTGATCGCAGGAAATAGGCTTGATGCTTTTCACGCACGGCGGCTTCCATACCAGCATGATAGGCAAGCGCGGTGATGCCTTGTTGTTGTAACCAGGCCGCCGTAGCATCGACTTTTTTGCGCGACAAACAATAGACGATGCCACACTGCTTGCGATGTTTTTGTAAAAATGTCCACAGTTGCGCACGCGGACGATCAGATTTTTCTTGAATCGCATAAAACAAATTGTGACGATCAAAGCTGCTGATAAAACGTTCGGCATCACGTAATTGCAGGCGAGTAACGATTTCTTGCTGCGAGCGCTGATCCGCCGTAGCAGTTAACGCAATGCGCGGAATATCCGGAAAGTGTTCGGCCAGTTGCGACAGCTGCAAATAATCTTGACGAAAATCATGCCCCCATTGCGACACACAGTGGGCTTCATCAATGGCAAATAATGCCAGGGGAATGTGCTGTAAAAAATTCAGCATGCGCTCGCTGAGTAAACGCTCGGGGGCAATGTACAGGAGATCAATTTGCCCTTGACGCAGTTGGTCGGCAATGTTCAGCTGGGTTTTGCTGTCTTGGCTGGAGTTGATAAAAGCCGAGCGAATACCGAGTTGCGTGAGCGCATTGACTTGATCTTGCATCAGCGCGATCAATGGCGAGACCACGATGGCCACGCCAGGGCGTATCAAGGCGGGGATTTGATAGCAGAGGGATTTTCCACCACCCGTCGGCATCAACACCAGCGTGTCTTTACCCGCAATGATGCGCTCAATAATTTGCGCTTGTTGGCCGCGAAACGACGCGTAGCCGAAGACGCTTTGTAAAACCTGCAATGCGTTTGTGATGGTAATCCCTTAACTTGCACTTGGCTTATAGCGGTAAAACCCCGATCATACAGCCCATCTTTCGTTTTCCATAGAGCTGATGTTTGTCGTGTTGGTTTTGCCACCCCTATCCCTGTATGTCCACATTCCTTGGTGTGTAAAAAAGTGCCCGTATTGCGACTTTAATTCGCATGTGCGCGATGTTTTGCCTTGGCCTGAGTATCTTAAGGTATTGCAAAACGATTTCATGGCACAGCGTCCGCAGTTGGCTGAACGCCCTTTGCAAACTATTTTCTTTGGCGGGGGAACGCCAAGTTTGTTGCCGCCGCCGTTTTATCAGCAATTTTTAGGTTGGCTTCGTGATCACTATCCGCAGGCTGACGCCATTGAAATCACCTTAGAAGCCAACCCAGGTACGGTGGACGAAGGACATTTTGCGGGTTATCGACAAGCCGGGGTCAATCGTATTTCATTGGGCGTGCAAAGCTTTGATGCCGGTTCATTACAAGCGCTAGGCCGGATTCATGACGATCAGCAAGCGCATAAAGCCATACGCCTGGTGCAGTCCTTAGATTTTCCGCGCGTCAATCTCGATATCATGTATGGCTTGCCCGGACAAACCATCACGCAGGCATTGTACGATTTGCAGCAAGCGCTGGATTACGCCACCGGTCACCTATCTTGGTATCAATTAACCCTTGAACCCAATACCAGCTTTTGGCGTAAGCCACCTAAATTGCTGCTGGGTGATGATGCCTTGGCGGATATCGCCGATGTTGGTACAACTTACCTGGCTGATCGGGGTTATGCCGCCTATGAAATTTCTGCCTATGCTAGCGATATTACGCAGCGCTGTCGGCATAATTTAAATTACTGGCAGTTTGGCGATTACCTCGGAATCGGCGCGGGTGCGCATGGAAAAATTACTGATCGGCAGCAAATTATCCGCACACAACAAGCAAAACAACCCGAGCGATATTTACAGCAAACCATTTTCCCACATCAAAATAATGTGCTCACTGAGCCTGAAATTATTTTTGAATATTGGCTAAATGCATTACGGTTATTTCAACCAATTGAAGATGAGCATTTCAAGCAGCTTACTGGCCTTGATATCAGTATAGCCGCCGACCCCATTCAACAAGCCTGCGCAAAGGGTTTTTTGCGCAGCACTAAAACCGGGTATAAAAAAACAGAACTGGGCGAACGATTTATCAATGATGTGCAGGCGTTGTTTTTGCCTTGATTGCGGATTAACACAGATTATTTGTGTGCTGAAGCTGTCACGGAAGAAAAAGCGTTAATCGCCCTCCGCCTAACGATGATTGATTATTCAGTTGAAAATACCCACGACGATCTTGATGCTGATGCGCCTGCATAATCTGCTGTGCCATATATAAGCCTAGCCCGGTTTTGTGTTCGGCTAGGTTGCTAGGGCTGAGTTGGTTGAAAGATTTTGTTAAAAAATCTTCAGGGAATCCGGGGCCATTGTCGTCGATGCAAATTTGTAGATAGTCATCGACACGACTGGCTTGCAGGACTAATTCGGTGGCATCCGCTTGTAGGGAATTATAGATGGCGGTGTCGATGATGTTGAGAATCAGTTGCTCATCAAAAACGGCTGTTAAATCTGGATCGGTTTGCACATGCAGAGCGATATGTGGGTGGCGCAATTGAATGTCTTCAAAAAAATCTTCTAGGATAACATCCTCGCGATGTAATCGATAACCTTGGTTGCTTTTGTACAGTTGTAAAATTTGCGTTAAGTGATGCAACAGATTTTGGCAATCATTTTGAATGGGCTGAAGCTTGGGATCATCCGAGGCCAGTGCAAAATGCTCTGCTAATTGATCGATATGTATGAGCAAATGATTGGCGTTATTTTTAGCTTCGTGCAGACACGAGGCAATAAATAAAGCATGCAGATCATTGTTAGTGGTTGTCATGGTGATTACTAGCCTTAATGAATAGGTGTTCAGGTGGATTGAGGGCAGAATAAATGACCTGCAATTTTTCTTGGCGCTTACGGCTGGTGGCATCAGATTGCTGCGCGTTCAATCGATTAAAGTATTTATAACAGTTTTCAAACTCACGTAAATCGACGTTAGTTTGCTGTTGCATTAATACCAGCATGGCTTGCAACGTGTTGAGAATTACGCTGATTTTTGCATTATTGTTACTGGCAGCAGTTTCAAATAGTTTTAAGGCTTGCAGCACTTGGCCTTGTTGAAATAATTCAACCCCTTTGTTGTTGATATTTTCCATTTCAACACGCTCGATTTCGATTTGCTGTGGGGTTTTGGGGCCTTCGGTTTTTGTTGATACCGTTTTTTCCGATGAAGTTGATTTAGAGGGTGATCGTGTTTTCGGTTGTGTGTTGAGTGGATTTGCAAGGCCAACAGCGCCCAGCGTTTCTTGAAGAAATTGCTGCGTGTCCGCATCGATCACCACATCTCCATAGAGTGCTTGCGCTTCTTGAATAATTTTTTGTCCTTTTTCGGATTTTCCTTGATTGTGCAGTGTTAAACCTTCGGCTAACTTCGCTTGTAATTGCGCCGCTTGATCTTGTGGAAAGCTTTTTTGTACTTCTTTTAGTGCGCCTTGAATTTCTGTGGCACTTAATGTTTTGTCGCGCTGACTGCCATTAATGAGAAGATTTTGCAAGGATTTTACGAGCATTAAATAATTTTTAGGCGAGTGATGGCAAGAATTTTTACTCAAGGTAATCGCTTTACGTGCCGCTTTGGCAGCAACGTCCATGTTTTGATTGAGTAAGGCAATTCCTCCTAATTCACTTTGTCGCAATACGGCTTTGGGGGATTTTTCAACCGCTTGCTCAAGTATGGTTTGCGCTTGTAATGGCTGTTCTTGTTCTAAATATATTTGTGCGAGTAAATCATAGCATTCTACATATTTATCATTAGTGGCGATTAGGGATTGCAGCAGCACAATAGCTGCCGAATAATTCTTTTTGACATATAGGCAGCGCGCAAGACCCAGTTGTGCCCAAGCCAAGGTATGCGAATCCACCACTTGACGATAAATACTTTCGGCTGCGTCATATTGTTGTGCGTTAAATAATAATTTGGCTTTAATACGAAAAGCTTGCGTGGCGAATTTTGGTTGCCGCATCACCATGCGATCGCATTCTTGTAAAGCTAGGGCAACGTTTTTATCATCAATCGCCGCATTGATTTCACTAAAATGGTATTTGTGCTTCAGAATTTTAATTAAACGGCTATGCACCACATCATAAGTAATCGGCTTGGTGATATAACCATCGGGCTGATATTCCAATGCACCCATGACCATTTCCATGGTCTGTGCGGCGGTAATTAACACATAGGTGGCGCTGGCGCTCATTAAACCGCTGTAACGCACTTCTTCTAATATTTGTTGGCCATCTTTACCACGGCCCAACTCATAATCAGACAATACCAGGTCGTAAGGTTTGATTTTTAATGCTTCAATGGCGTCCTCGCCGCAAATCACATTATCTATATTTTGCGCACCAAAACGCATCAGCATGGCACGAAGTGACGCGCGCATTTCAGCGTGATCTTCAATAATTAACACGCGCAGATGTTCAAAGCCCATAAAAATAGTGGCCATTTATAATGATTGAGTGTGCACGGATTGTGAAAGTGCATTGATGCGGTTTTAAGTCTAGCGGAGTTTGTGGGCTTAGAAAAAATTTATGCCGACTTGGAATAAGCGTTCGACATCACTGATACGACGCTTGTCGATCAGAAACATTATGACATGATCATCTGCTTCGACGACAACATCATCGTGGGCAATGAACACCTTGTCATCGCGGACAATGGCACCAATGGTGGTGCCTTCGGGTAGATCAATTTCGCCGATGCTTTTACCGACAACTTTAGAAGATCTGGCATCGCCGTGAGCGATGGCTTCGATGGCTTCGGCAGCACCGCGTCTTAGTGAATGCACATTGACGACATCACCACGCCGAACATGCGCCAGTAAGCTGCCGATGGTGGCGAGCTGAGGAGAAATTGCTACATCGATTTCACCACCTTGTACCAGATCCACGTAAGCGGGATTGTTGATCAACGTCATGACTTTGCGAGCACCCAGGCGTTTGGCCAGCATGCTGGACATGATATTGGCCTCATCATCATTGGTCAGCGCCAGAAAAACATCCGCTTCTTCAATGCTGATTTCCAGCAGTAAATCTTGGTCCGATGCATTGCCTTGCATCACAATCGTTTTCGAGAGTTTTTGCGCAAGATGCGCGCAACGCTTGCTGTTATGATCAATGATCTTCACTTTATAGCGATTTTCGATGGCTAGCGCTAATCGCTCACCGACATTGCCACCGCCGGCAATTATGATATTTCGATAGCTGTTTTCCAATCGACGTAGCTCGCTCATCACTGCTCGGATATGGTTGCGTGCTGCAATAAAAAACACTTCATCATCGACTTCAATCACCGTACTGCCTTCTGGAATGATCGGGTGATCACGACGAAAAATGGCCGCGACACGGGTTTCCACATTGGGCATATGTTGACGCAGATAAGCAATCTCTTGTCCGACCAATGGACCACCATGAAAAGCCTTGACGGCCACTAGTTGCACCTTCCCGCCAGCAAAATCCAGTACTTGTAATGCCCCCGGATGCTCCAGTAAGCGCTCAATATAGTTAGTGACCACTTGTTCGGGACTGATGATGACATCGATCGGAATATTGTCATTGGAAAATAATTGCGGATTGCGCAGATAGATGGTGGCGCGTAACCGTGCGATTTTGGTGGGCACTCGAAATAAACTGTGGGCAATCTGGCAGGCGATCATGTTGATTTCATCGCTACTGGTGACTGCGATCAGCATGTCTGCATCATCAGCCCCCGCCCGTTTAAGTAAATCAGGGTGACTGCCATGGCCTTGCATGGTGCGGATATCCAGACGATTTTGTAAGTCACGCAAACGGTCTGGATTACTGTCTACCACCGTAATGTCGTTGGCTTCCCCAGCGAGATTTTCGGCCAGTGTGCCGCCAACTTGTCCGGCACCAAGAATAATAATTTTCATGTTGTCTCGAACTCGTGAAGGCGGTCAGATTTTTTTCAAACCAGATTTTTCCAATAAAGCGTAATAAAAACCATCGGGGCCAGCAATGCTGGGCAACAATTGCCGGCCATAGTCTAGTGCAATACCCCAGTCAGCCGTGATCGTTAGTAGCTTTGCATCTGCCGTTTGCTGCAAAAACTGAATGATAACGGCCACATTTTCAGCGGGCAGAATCGAGCAAGTGGCATAGAGTAATCGGCCTCCTACGGCTAAGCAACCCCATAAGGTATTAATCAGATGTCGTTGAGTGGCGGCCAGCACCTCGATATCATTGGCGCGACGTAAAATTTTGATGTCGGGATGGCGACGAATAATGCCACTGGCTGAGCAGGGCGCATCTAATAAGATGCGTTCAAATGGCTGCCCATCCCACCATTGTGTTAATTCAATGGCATCAGCGTGCAGATATCGCGTCGCAGTGGTAAAGCCTAAGCGCTGATGGTTGCTGTGTAAAAGCGCCAGTCTAGCAGCCGATTTTTCCAATGCGATCAGCTCGGCTATGGCTGGGCAGCGCTCTAGAATGTGATTAGCTTTGCCACCTGGCGCCGCGCAAGCATCCAGAACTCGCTGGCCTGGCTGCGCATCCAGTATCTCAGCGGCCAGTTGAGCCGCCTCATCTTGAATTGAACACCAACCTTGCGCAAATCCAGGGAGTTGATCCACATTGCAAGGCTCATCTAACCGTAAGCCAATGGGAGAAAATTCGGTGACATGAGCAGTGATTGAAGTCGAAGCTAACAAGGATAAGTATTGCTCGCGACTGTGTTGCTGTTGATTCACGCGTAAGGTCATCGGGCCAGGCGTTTGTCCGGCAGCAAAAATCACCTCGGCCTGTACAGGCCACGCGTTTTCAATTTGGCAGGCTAACCAATCGGGCCAGGCTGTGCGGGCTTTTTGTAAAAACTGTGGTGGTTTGCTGCTGATTTGCTGTTGCGCTTTGCGCAGCACGGCATTAATAAAGCTTTTGGCCCAAGCTTTTTGCAGTGCGATGGCTGTTTCGGTGGTGGCTTGCAGGCACGCGTAATCGGGTGTGCGCATCCAGTAGAGTTGATACAGCCCAATCAGCAGCAAGCAATATAGATCTTGATCTTTACTTTTTAAGGGTTTGTCGACCAGGATGCTAATCCATTTAGTCAGTGTGAAATACCAGCGGCACACGCCTTGGCACAAAACTTTGCGCAACGCTTCTTCGCGCAGGCTAACTGGTACGATTTGCATGGCGGTATCGAGCGCACAAGGTTGGTCGGTGGCTAACACTTTTTGCAACGTCAACACGGCAGCGAAACGTGCGTTCATATTTTTACAGAACCATTGGCTGCGTTGTTTATTGCGCTGGCTGATGTAAAGCATTCACCCACCGCTAGCGCTTTGCCATGTCCATTAAGTAGATCATGCATCGGCAGCATACGGCCGCCGGGCCATTGCGCTTGCGTAATATATAAGCCATTTGCACTCGAATGAGGGCTGCATGAAGGATCACCGCCTGTGCTGACGAGCAGGCCGTCGCTGGTGATCGCCAAAATTGTTCCCGGCATTATTTTTGTTTGAGTGGTGAAGCCAGTCGGTGGTTGATGAATCTTAGCCCCGCCAATTTTTAAACGCGTGCCATCAGCGAGTAGGGTATAACTGCCTGGCCAAGGAATAAAAGCGCGAATTTGGCGCTCTAGCGTCGTGGCATTCAATAACCAGTTGATCATGGCTTCTTCATTGCGAAGCTTGTGTGCATATACGGCACCCTCAGCCGGCTGAGGGTGCGGCGTCGGCGGTGAGTTCGGCCACAGGGGTAAGGTATCGAGCAGTAATTCGCTGGCCAATTCCGCTAGCTGATCATGCACAGTTTGGCTGGTGCTGAGATCGGATAGGCTTAACTGGCGGCTTGCCAGTATCGGGCCGGTATCTAAGCCCTTATCCATTTGCATTAACGTGATGCCGGTTTGCTGGTCACCCGCTGCAATCGCACGCTGAATCGGCGCAGCTCCCCGCCATCGGGGTAGTAAAGAAGCATGCAAGTTGAGGCATCCAAAACGCGGGATTGCTAAAAAAGAGGGCGGAAGTATTAAACCGTAGGCAACTACAATAACAAGGTCCGGTTGATAAGCTGTGATAAGCTCGAGCGTCACCGGGTCAATCCGCTCAGGTTGATGGATGTTGATTTGATGGCATGTTGCCAGCGCTTTAACGTCGCTCACCTGCGGTTTTCGACCACGACCAGCAGGCCGATCGGGCTGCGTCAGTACCGCTATTGGTCGGTATGGTGACGACAAAAGTGACGATAAAATAAACGCCGCGAAGGCGGGTGTACCGGCAAATAGAATGTTCACGCAGCAACCTATCATGAATAAGGGTTGTGCAGTATAAAGCAGCGCTAGGAGCGTCTCAATGCAAGCAATTGATCTGGTTGTCTTCGGGGCCAGTGGCGATTTAAGCCAGCGAAAATTATTTCCCGCCCTGTTTCAATTGTTTATTGATCATCACTTGGCGGATCCTGTGCATATTATTGCCATTACCCGGAGTAAAATGCCCCGAAAAGCTTTTTTAAAAATCATCACGCCCAATTGTCAGCTGCGTCAAGATTGCCAAACACATTTAGCGGAATTTTTTAGCAAAATCACCCTGCTACAAGTTGATGTGGAACAAGAAGATCAATTACTGCAGTTGCGTCAAACCCTGCGTCCAGATGCCTGCTGGATTTATTATTTTGCCGTACCGCCGTCGGTTTATGCGCCATTGGTGAAGGGTTTGGCACAGCATGGTTGTGTGAATGCGGCCAGTCGCGTGGTGGTGGAAAAACCCATTGGTCAAGATGCGCATAGTGCCGAGGTTATTCAAAAAAGTTTAAGCAGCGCTTTTGATGAGGCCCAAATATTTCGCATCGATCATTATCTGGGTAAAGAAACAGTGCAGAACATCATGGCGTTGCGCTTTGGTAATGCGATACTCGAGCCTTTATGGCGAGCTGAGCGTATTGACTATATGCAAATTACCGTTGCGGAAGCCTTGGGCGTTGAAAATCGTGGTGATTATTACGATCGTAGTGGTGCATTACGTGACATGGTACAAAATCATTTGTTGCAGTTATTGTGTATTTGCACCATGGAACCGCCAGCACAGTTAACCGCTTATGCTGTGCGTGACGAAAAATTAAAAGTACTGTCCGCATTACGCCCAATCACACCGATGGATGTGGTGCATAAAACCGTGCGTGGACAATATCGAGCCAATCCACAGCAAAAAAATAGTTTGGCTTATGTGACGGAAGCGGGTGTCAGTTTGCATTCCACCACCGAAACTTTTGTCGCCTTAAAAGTGGAAATAGAAAATTGGCGGTGGGCAGGCATGCCGATTTATCTGCGCACCGGAAAAAAAATGCAGCGTCAGCATTCGGAGATCGTCATCCAATTTAAAGAAGTTCCGCATAAACTGTTTCGCCATTCGCCCTCCAATTTATTGTCCAATCGATTAGTGATCACCTTGCAACCCGAAGAAAAAATTCGTTTATTTTTAAATACCAAAGCACCAGGGCGCGGTATGAGTTTGGATCCGGTGGCGCTCAATTTGGATTTAAAAGACACCACCAAGCAGCGTCGTTGGGATGCTTACGAGCGATTGATCGTCGATATTCTACAGGGTGATCTGACCTTATTTATGCGCGAAAAAGAAGTTGCTGAGGCGTGGAAATGGGTCGATCCGATTATTCAAGGTTGGCAACAATGGATGCCCACTCCCGAGCCTTATCTCGCCGGTTCCTGGGGCCCAGTTGCTGCCGATCAATTGTTAGCTAGGGATGGTCATATCTGGCATAACCCCGAGTAGTTAGCGCTCGTTTTCCATGTCATTAACTTGTACGTCATCCATATCTACATATAAACATTTGTCTGTGGTTATTAATGGTGTTATTCCAATTCCCATTAAAAGCATGAATAATTTTTACTAGGCTCTTTCAAAGAAAACCCATATATTTCAACGCAATTTTCAAACCAATTTGTTTGTACTTTTAATAGGAATTGCAATTAGAAATCCATAAGCGTTTGAGGTCGGTTTGTTCGATGATTTTTAATGATGCCATCCATAGATTTTGAAAATGCGTTCAGCAATCTTGTGCTCTGTTTTGCTCGCGTCGGATTTGAACCAGACTTCGAAGCGGGCGGCATAGGGTTTGCGCCAATCTCCTTCGTTGATCCTGAAGCCTACCGTAGCTACAAATCGTTGCGAGGGATCGGTTGACCATTGCATGCGAGTTTTCGATGACACTTCAAGCGCATTAACCGACAATGGCGTGCCTTTTGTAACTTCAAACTCCTTCAGATACACCGATCCGGGTTCGCCAAGATTAAGTGAGTATTCCACTCCGTACATTCCGGGCTGAAACCCTTCTAACAATCGAAAGGGATGAAGGTGAATTGCCTGTTCGCCAGCTCCGTCTAGGCCGGCTTCATCCCTTACAGTGAGCAGGGCAGGTTTCTTTCTCTCCATCAACACATGTCGGTTTAGAAAGGCTTTGATGTTTTCATGGATAGTTTTGGCATGACTTGTTGAGTTTTTTTTTGGAGAAGGCGTGTATTTCGTTAAGACACTGCTGGACGTGACCAACGCCTTGTGAGCGTTGTTTTGCAGTTCTAATTTTTGATCGTTGCTGCTCGCGGGTATAATCTCTAAGCGAATATCGTCCTGTTTCACGATTACAGTCTCCATGCGAGCGTTGTTGCGCTGCTTGAATGCTTGATTGGCGCTGCTCACGGGCTCGGCATACTCAATGCCTGCTGGAATTTCCAATCCGTCGGCAAACTGTTTCACGATTACAGTCTCTATGGGTACGTTGCGCCGCTTGATTGTTTGATCGGCGCTGCTCACGGGCTCGGCAATCTCAATGCCTGCTGGAATTTCCAATCTGTCGGCAAAGCTATCTTCGCCGAAACCGAAAATAGTCTGTAATATCATGAAGCCAAACAGGCAGATTCAACCGCGAAGTGCATAACAGTTTAAGCGGCGAAAGCCGCCAGTTGATCCTGCATTAAAACAGCAGGAGATTTAAAAGCAAGCGATTTTCTAGGACGAAGGTTTAACT
>JANNXD010000049.1:0-17645 GCA_031409375.1 Gammaproteobacteria bacterium
CTCTGGTAAAACAAGCGCCGGTTGCCCTAGCTGCTTGATTACGTTAGGCAAAATCGTTGGCGTGCATGGCGTCAAAGGTTGGATAAAGGTAAAGTCATTTACGCGGCCAGAAGCTAACTTATTCGATCACGCTCAATGGCGTTTGGCTCCTGATCCTGATAAAGTACTTGGCAAAAAAAAACTTGATTCAGTACGAAATGTAGAGTTGTTGGCAAGTGTAGATTTAGTAACAGTTGGCGTGGTAGAAAGCCGCTGGCAATCCAATGGTTGGGCTACAAAACTTTTGGATGTGGATGATCGGAATGCTGCTGAGCTGTTGCGTGGTATGTTAATTCAGCTGCCGCGTTCGCAATTGCCGCCATTAAAGCAGCAAGAATATTATTGGGCTGATTTAATCGGTCTTGAAGTTATTGATCTAGATGGGCAGCATTTGGGTAGTATTGATGGTTTCATAGAAACAGGTGCTAATGACGTACTCGTTTTAATTGATCCGCTCACCAAAAAACGTTGTTTGATCCCATACATTCTACAGAAAGTGATTAAAACTGTAGACCTGTCCGTAGGCCGGATGGTGGTCGACTGGGATAGAAATTATTAGTTAGCAGCACTGCGTAATAAATAGCGCTGAGTGATCAAAAATATGTGGTTTGGCGTGGTAAGCATTTTCCCGGAAATGTTTCGTGCTTTTACTGAGTACGGTATTACTGGACGCGCTGTCAAAAGTCAAAAGTTGCAAATAGTTTTTGCGAATCCGCGAGATTTTGCAGTGAATGAGTATGGTACTGTGGATGATCGTCCTTATGGCGGCGGTCCCGGTATGGTGATGCGTGTTGAGCCGATGGTGCAGGCGATCGCACAACTGCAACAGCAAGCTTTACCAAGTAAGGCGCATCGGATTTTATTATCGCCCCAGGGTCAACCATTGACGCAAGCTAAAGTGCTGATGTTGGTTCATTGTCCTGCCATCATTGTGGTGGCGGGGAGATATGAAGGTATTGATGAGCGAGTCACTGAGCTTGCCATCGATGAGGAGATTTCAGTAGGTGACTATGTGGTTTCCGGCGGAGAGCTGCCTGCGATGCTCTTAATGGATAGCGTCACTCGCTTGTTGCCAGATGTGTTGGGTCATGAGCAATCGGCATTGTGCGATTCGTTTACGGTTCCGAGCTTATTGGATTATCCCCAATACTCACGGCCTACAAATTATGCGGGATTGAGTGTGCCTGATGTGCTTTTGTCTGGTGACCATCAAGCTATCGCAAACTGGCGTGCGAACCAAGCCAAAACGCGATCACAATTGCGACGGCCCGATTTGCAAAAAGATTAGATGGGTTTAAATGTTTAAATTATTAATGATGAGGATAAGGTTATGAGTCACAATCACCCATTTGTACAGGCAGTCGAAAAAGAGTTGTTGCGTACAGATTTACAAGATTTTGCCATCGGCGATACTTTGCTAATTCAGATCAAGGTACAAGAAGGAACCCGTGAGCGATTACAAGCATTTGAAGGTATCGTGATTGCGCGCCGTAACCGCGGCTTAAATTCAGCATTTACGGTGCGTAAAATAGCCCACGGTGTTGGTGTTGAGCGAGTATTTCAACTGCATAGTCCAATGATTGCTAGTCTCGAAGTCAAGCGTCGCGGTGCTGTGCGTCGCGCTAAGCTGTACTTTTTACGTGATCGCGCTGGTAAATCTGCCCGTATTAAAGAAAAATTGAGATAGTTATTTTGGTTGTTTTTATTGCTGCCACCATTAGCACGTTCAACAAACCTTTTAATCGTTGTTCGTGCAATAAATGGGTTTGCGTCATGCTTGTCAGTGTGTAGCAGTTAATGCGCCTAATTATAAACGTGTTGGTAAAAAATCCTACTGATAAAATAGTGCAGCTAAACCTAAAAATACAAAAAAACCCACAACATCGGTTACCGTTGTGAGGATAACGCCGCCGGCAATTGCTGGATCAATTCGTAGTCGATTTAGGAAGGGTGGAATTAAAGCGCCACAACCAGCCGCAACCACAAGATTGATAACGAGAGCGCATCCCATCAAATACCCAAGCAAGGCTTCATTAAACCACCAAGCAGCGGTTACGCCCACAACTACAGACCACAATAAACCGTTAAGCAGTCCAACACCTAGCTCGCGACCTAAAACCCAGTACGCATTTGCTGAGCCAATTTGACCCAGCGCGATACCGCGTATAACTAATGTTAGTGTTTGCGTGCCGGCAATGCCTCCCATGCTCGCAACAATGGGCATCAATACCGCCAATGCAACCACTTGTTGAATAGTGCTTTGAAATAATCCGATCACAAAAGATGCTAATAATGCGGTCATTAAATTAATGCCCAGCCAAGTGGCGCGTCGTCGACTACTTTTTAAAAGTGGTGCGAAAGTATCTTCATCATCTTCAAGGCCCACGCGTCCTAATAGTGAGTGATCGGCCTCTTCTCGGATCACATCGAGCACATCGTCAACCGTAATTCGGCCGACCAATTTACCGGTGTCGTCGACAACAGGTGCGGATACCAGGTCGCGTCTTTCAAAAAATTTGGCCACATCTGAGCTTGGAGTTAATGCCGGTAACGGGGTGATATCCGTTTCCATGGCTTCACGTACCGTCATGCTGGGGTCTGAAATCACCAGTTTTGCCAAAGACAATCGTCCAACATATTTGTGACGGCGGTTAACGACTAAGATGCTATCGGTATTTTCCGGTAGCTTCTCATGGCGGCGAAGATAGCGAAGTACAACATCAAGGGTGATATGTGGGCGGACAGTAATAGTGTCCGTGTTCATAATGCCGCCGGCGGTATCTTCCGGAAACGCTAATACTTCTTCAATGCGGAGACGATCTTGTTGATCTAACGAGGGTAAAATTTGTTGGGTAATGCGATTAGGCAGTTCTTGTAGAATGTCGGCAAGATCGTCAATGTCGAGTTCAGCTAATGCTTGTAGCAGCTGATCGGTATTCATAGCGCGCAAAAAGTGCGAACGTACGTCTTCATTCAAGTGCTGCAGAATATCGCCTTCGTCTTCTGGTTCTACTAGCTTCCATAAAATTGTACGGGTATGCGGTGGGCACGACTCCAAGAGATGGGCAATATCCGCAGGCGGCATACTGGCAAGCATATGTTTGACTTGCACTAAGGCCCCGCTTTCCATCGCATTATTTAGGGCGTGAAGCTTGTCCTGAGCACTTTGTGAGCTATGAATTAAATTGCTCATGTATGTTTATCCGTGGCTGCTGGGTAGCGCTGAGTTAGTTCTCGATGGCGTACCATAACTGAATCAAACTGTTGGCGAGTATGCTCGCACAGTTGTTGTGCTAAATACACTGATCGATGCTGCCCTCCGGTACAGCCAATCGCAATGGTCATATAGGAGCGATTATTGGCTTCAAACTTGGGGAGCCACTGATCTAAAAACTGCTTCAAATCTGTTAGCATGGTTTGCACTAACGGTTGTGCGCTTAAAAAATCAGCTACGCCTTGGTCTAGGCCCGTCAGTGGTCTTAAGTTGGCGATCCAGTGTGGATTGGGTAAGCAGCGCACATCAAAAACCAGATCAGCATCTGCTGGTACACCATTTTTAAAGCCAAATGAATAAAAAAGAATCGACATATGCAAAGGTGTGTGCATTTGCACGCGTTGCTTAACCCGATCACGGAGTTGGTGCAGGGTAAGATCTGATGTGTTGATGGTAACGTCGGCAGCACTGGCAAGCGGAGCCAGTACCAGTTTTTCTTTGCTCACGGCTTCTTGTAAAGATAGAGTTGAATTACTTAATGGGTGTTTGCGACGCGTTTCACTGAATCGTTGTAATAAAATGTGATCGTCAGCATCGAGGAATAAAATCTCATGCTCGACTTGCGAGTGTCGAATTTGATCTAACACGCTCGGCAATTGTTTTAATTGCGAAGGCAGGTTGCGGGCATCAATACCCACCGCAACGTTTTGCAATTCAGCTTCTAGGCGCGTTTGCGCGATCAATTCAGGGAGTAGGCCAATCGGTAGATTGTCTACGCAAAAGAAGCCGATGTCTTCTAAGACATGTAACGCTGTCGATTTTCCTGAGCCAGAGCGGCCACTGATGATCATCAGTTTCATAGTCTGTGCTCAACAAGCATTAAAAAACGCGGTATAAAAACTTTTCTAAGCTTAGCGCGTTATTAGGGTGCTGAGAAGCTCAGTCAACTTTATTGACAATCACCTTCTACGCCGAAGCAGCACGTAACAACAACGTATCATCAGTTGTGATCGCTTGGAGGTTTTCGCATAAGTTGGCTAGTGTAGAATAAAGCTGCATGTCTGAGTTGGCTTGGCGTAATTGAAGTGCCGCATCAGGACGGCAAAGTAATTGAGACAATTGATCAAGCAGAACAACAGGATCGGCAGAGCATTGGCCGGGTACCATGAGTACAAACACTAAATCAATAGGAATGAGATCGGGTGCATCAAAGGCAATTGGGTCGGCTAACGTAGCAAAAAAACCGGTTATTTTTTGGCAGTGAGATGATCGGCAGTGTGGAATAGCTGCACCTAAACCCAATGCAGTACTGCCAAGCTTTTCGCGGCGAGTTAAGCATTCGAATAGCTCATCTGCGTCAACACCAATTGACTGTTGGGCAATAGATTCGGCAGCGATTTGTAAAAGTTGCTTCTTGCTACTTACGGCCCAATTACAGCGTATTAAACGCGGGTCAATTAGTTGCGTTAATTGCATATAGAGTGACACCTTAAACCAGTCAGAAAAATTTTCTGAAAAAAGTAGCTTTACAATCCCGTGGTTCTTCAAGAGAGGTGCGGTGGCTGCGAATCATACACATTTCTGATGCAGTCGTGAAACAAAAATTTGCAGCGCGTTGCCTAACGAGTGGCCTCACATTAAATGTAACTAGGAATGAGTAGGAATGTAGACGTTGCCTCGTATTCAAAAGGCACCCAAAAAAGAAGAGGTTATCGAAGAGCATCACGCAAAAAGACTTAATATGAAGCGCTTCACTCGTTATACATTTGTACTTCGGGTAGAGATTGAACGACAATCAACCTTTTTTTAAATCCGTCGCGGTTGCTTCTCATGTGATAAAGTCTGTCATCTATGGCCTTTTTTAAGGAGGCACAAAGAGGCCAGTAGTAAAACCACGCTTGATCAATACGTCGTTTTTATGCTCAAAGTCCTGAATCAATTGCCGCGCACCGTCTGGATGATTGGCTTAATCAGTTTAATCAACGATGCCAGCAGCGATATGCTTTATCCGTTGATCCCGTTGTATTTAACCTCGGTATTGATGGCCGGACCCAAAGCCTTGGGTTTGATAGAGGGCGTTGCCGATGCAGCCGCCAGTTTGCTGAAATTGTTTTCTGGCATGATGATGGATCGTACGCAACGCGCTAAACCATGGATGATTGTGGGGTATAGTTTGGCGGGTATCGGTCGACCGTTGATTGCGATCATCACCAGCTGGCCTGCTTTACTGCTGATCCGTTTTGCCGATCGTATCGGCAAAGGTTTGCGTTCGTCACCGCGCGATGCGTTATTAGCAGCCAGTGTTGCACCCACGCAAAGAGGATTGGCTTTTGGGGTGCATCGAGCAATGGATAACGCTGGTGCGGTGATTGGACCCTTATTAGCGGCGGGGTTGTTGGCCAGACAAGTACCCTTGCAGAGTATTTTTTTGTGGTCGATTGTCCCTGCATTTATTTGTGTTCTGCTGGCGTGTACGCTGCGTGAAACAGCGATTGTTCCTAATGCTCAGCCATTCCGTTGGAATATGCAAGGGATGCCAGCCGCTTTCAAACGTTATTTGCTGGTGATAGCGTTATTCACCCTAGGAAATTCGTCAAATATGTTTTTGTTGTTGCGTGCACATGAGTTGGGGATGCCACAAGCGCAAATTCCCCTGTTATGGGCGGGTTTATCAGCGGTGGCTATGTTGCTGGCGGCACCCTTAGCAAGCTTATCGGATCTGATTGGTCGTAAGCGTGTCTTATTGGCGGGTTATGTGGCGTTTGCTTTCGTATATATTGGCCTAGGTTTTTTGGCGCACAGCGGTTGGCTCATGCTGCTGATATTTGCTTTATACGGAATTTTTATGGCCGCTACCGAAGGCGTTGAAAAAGCTTTGGTGGCGGATTTGGCACCTGAAGGTAAAGTCGGAACGGCCTTCGGCTGGTTTAATCTTACGGCTGGAATTTTTTTACTACCGTCTTCGGTTTTGTTCGGCTGGTTATATGAGTCATTTTCACCCTTAATCGCTTTTGGCTTTGCCAGTAGTTGTGCGCTTTTAGCGGCGTTATTGCTGTGGAAGTTGGTTAAGCTGCCAGAACGGCTGGTGTAACCAGCGTTTAAGATTAAGATTTCGCAAAGCTTCACGTATTAACTCATCGCTCATAACCTCAAAAAATCAGCGTCTCAAACCAGCAGCCCCAACTCAGAAAGAGTGCCGCAATTTGGCGATTGTCCCATGCCAGCAATAGGCACGCCCATTAAGTGCGCCACCGAGGTGAGTGCTTGGCAATGTCGCTTAGTCGTTGGGAGATAGATATAACGACCCGTTTGTAAATCTCCTTGTGCATTGCCAACATAAACAACGGGGATGCGAGTCGTGGTATGGTGTTTGCCAAAGTGGCTTGTGCCATAACACAAGATGTTATCTAACATAGTGCCGTTGCCTTCAGGTGTTTGCTTAAAGCGTTGACAGAGTTTGGCAAACTCTCCCCATTGCCAGCGAGCAGCTAACTTATTTTCTTCCCACTTGCCTTGTCCTGCATGCCACACGTCCCCGTGAAAGTCGCCATGTGCTTGTACGCCATCAACCCAGCGATAACTATATTCGTCATCTTCACCGGAATAACCCAGTATTAATCCGCCCACGCCGATCAACTGACAAGCAAAGCCCGCAAACAAAATATCGAAGTGTGCTTTGGATCGTTGCGGTACCAGCATCACATCGACAGCTCCACTTGTTCTATCGCCGGTACCATTGGGTGCTGCCAATGCTGTGCAAGCCGGCCCCGATTGATTGGCCATCTCAATATCCTGTTGAATGCTGGTTTCTGCCTTTCTAATCGCATCTAAATGAATATCGAGCTTTAATTTTTCATTACCGGTTAATTGACTGCTAAAGCGCTGAAGATCTTGCAAGGTAGCATCCAAGATACTCTTGTCAGCTTTTAATTGATTAAGAAGCGTTATTGAAGGATTGGCCGATTGGACAAGTGAGCCAAACAGATTGTTCCAGGCTTCGAAAGGCGTAATAAATGGAAGATTAAAATCAATTCTGGTTCCAGATGCATCATCATAGGCAAAAGGTCGGTTGCGCATGTGAGCTCTGTCTTTATTGCTTACATTGCAAACGTGTGAACGTAACCCCAAACGTTTGGAAATCGTCCAATCAATGGATGGCCCGGTATGAACGCCATTGTTGCTGCCAACATCTCGTGCAATCGAAGCCGTTAAACATTGCCCCATTCCACTCACATGCCAGTTGCCACCAATATTAGGATCTGCTTGATCGTAGCTACAGCCATTCACGATGACCATGTCGCCCTGTAGCCCATCAAAGCCAGATAGATTATGTGGCAGAGTAGTGATTGGACCGGGTTGGCTTGGGAATATATCGCCTTCCTGGACGTAGGGAGTGCCTGCATCAACGAAACAAAATAGTCGTTTGGGCGCTGATGATCCAGCGCCTTCTGCAAACCGTAAAGACATAATGGGTGAAAATAAAACGGCTGACTGTAAAGAACGAAAAATAAATTGTCGTCTTTTCATCTTATTGACTCCTTCGGGAATAGATCTCGCGTTTCGCAAGCGCATTTTCTATTGTTTGTAAAAAGGACGTACTGGAAAGAAAATCTTGCTTGATCATCTTCGCGATGTAATTAGAGTTAGTGCTGGTTTTCTCACCCATGACAAAGGTTGTTAGGTAGGTAGAAGCGCAGCCATTAAATTGAGGGCTATCCACCATCGCATCGATAAATTCGATTGCATTTTGATAAGGTCTGGCTTCGCTATCTAATAATGCCGTCGCAATTGCATTGACGGCGCGTCCATTTTGGAGATCTCTCCATTTACCTAATCCTGAGTAGTTTGAGAACAGATATCCATAAGGCATGAATTGCGAATGGCAATCACTGCAGACCTGATTTTGTTCCATGACGGTTTCAAATTGTTCTCTTACCGTCAGTGCATCAAAATTAGCGGTTGTATTTTTAATCTGTTCAAAGGTTGCTGTATTCACACCTGATGGCAATCCAACGGGGTTACATAATAATTTGTCCATCACCATCACGGCTCGACTGACAGGCTTCTCTTTATTGGGGTCGGTAGAAGACGCAAATACTGTTTGAACAGAAGCTAGGGTGAGTATGCCTCTGCGGCGTAGCGCGTCATTGTTTTGATTGTCATAAACGCCAGCTATTTGGTTGTAAACTGGATACTGGGTTTCCTGGAAGAGTTGTCGTAGCGAAGCATTTTTGGTAAAGACATTCTCTGAAATGAACGCATCAAACTCATTATAATAAGCCTCTGCTGTTGCACTGGCGTTACTACCGAGTTTGCTGTAATTCACTGGTGCGCTCTTCATCGATGCTAGATCGCCAACTTTTAGCCACTCAGTGAAGAATAAGCGAATCCAATTCCGCGCCTCTGTCGTTGCCATCAGGGACCGGACGGCACTGCGAAGGCCTGCATCGTTATCCAGAGTTCCTTGCGTTGCTTGGGTTAACAGGCTTTCTGACGGAGCTGATCCTGTGAGTGTAAACGCGAGAAAGGTGGCAACTTCATGAGCGGTCATGCGGATGCCGCCTGACGCGGTCGCACCGATTTCACTACGATACAAAAACTGAGGCGACATAATAAATCGCTCAACCAATTTCTCTTTTGCCATTTGAACGTCTAAACCAGCGGTTATAAACGATTTATAAAGATTGTTAATGTCCGTGATTTCCGTGGTGCTGAGTGGTCGGCGCATCGTTCTTAGACCGAACTTGGGAGTGAATGTGGCTAGACAAGTATCATTTGGACTTGCCATACAAGGAAACTCAGTCGTCATTTTTCCATTCACATACTGCTTAGCAGCGGATCGTCCTTGCGTCTGAAATTGACGGAATAAGGAGTCGTTAATAGCAAGCCCAGATCCATTTGAGAATCCAGAAATTCCGTCTGTATGGGTTAGTGGATCACTCAGCGTCACGCCTAAAACGGATTTAATTGAATTACTGTATTCAATGCCGCTCAGCACCCTCATTCTAGACAGGGGAATTTCGGATGGTTGAATGGATGGCTGCGTTGGTGTTGCAGTAGGAGTAGCCGTCGGTGTTTTGGTCGGCGTTGCAGTGGCGGTTGGTGTCGCTGTTGGTGCATTGGTTGGTGTTGGGCTTGCAGTTGAGGTGGGCAGTTGTTTACCAGAAAAGAATGCGTACATGATGGCGATATCAGCATCAGGCACAGCTGATGCCGTGAAAGCATTCATAAATGACTTGCCTTGGCGAATCACTGTGGTCATTTCGGCTAAAGTTTTTGTGTAATTAGTCAATGCACCGCCCGCTCCACCGCTTCCATTTTCGCCATGACAAGCTGCGCACTTAGCGGCATAGACTGCAGGCAAAGCGATTGGTGTAGCAGTCGGTGTAGCTGTTGGCGTTTTCGTAGGTGTCGCTGTTGGAGTAGCTGTTGGAGTAGCTGTTGGTGTCGCAGTCGGTGTTTTGGTCGGTGTTTTGGTCGGTGTTTTGGTCGGAGTGGCGGTTGGTGTTTTGGTCGGTGTAGCCGTTGGTGTTTTGGTCGGAGTGGCGGTTGGTGTTTTGGTCGGTGTAGCCGTTGGTGAGGCAGCGCCAACCGTGACTGACCTGTTTATGGTGACGGTTTTACCTTGATTGTCGGTTGCCACCGCTCTTAAATTATAAATGCCCGCAGGTAAATTTTTTAATTCCGAATCAGTAGACTCCGACCACTTATATGGTGAATTCCATTCCGTATGTATTGAATTGTCATTCAAATATAGCTGGACTTTTTTAATGCCATCAATGTCATTTGCATCCACAAAAACTGACAGATTAGATCCAGCAGGCAAAGTTGCGCCATTCATGGGTTCAATAAAGCTGGCGGTCGGATTTTGATTCGAGGGGCTTCCTACCGTTACTGACATTTTAATAGTTGTTTGAGCGCCATCATCGTCAGTTGCCACAGCGATTAAACTATAAGTACCAGCCTTTAAGTTTCTTAAAGCTGCATCATTAGTGCTACCAGGCTCTGCCCATCGATAACGCGAATTGTATTCCTTGCCAGAAAACTGGCCATTTTCCCATTGCACAGTGAGCTGAACATTGGCTATGCGCCCATCGCTATCATTTGCATTCACTTCAACGTTCAGATCTGAGCCTACAGCTAAAGTGTTGTTGGGGGATATAAAGTTGGCACTAGGTGGGTTGTTTACAGAATCTGCCGCGAAGGCTAGCCCTCCGGAAACCAACATCAGCAAACTCAACATCAAGCGTAATGTCAGCGATAGCCATGGCTTTTTTATGTTTAAGAACATACTTCAATCCTCTAATCAAACACCATAAATGCCGAACAGGTAAGTCGAATTCTTTTTTAAGCTTAGAGAGTTATTTAAGTGTGGATAGTCGATTTGCTCACAAATATTGCTCGTTATTGTTACGGCGTGTGTCGATGAAGGCGATTGAAATCGTGATAAATGGGTGGCAAACACGAGGTAGTTGATCGGATCGATTAAGTTATAAATGTTTTTTGTGCGTTATTGAATGTGCGTAATTATGTTTGCATTAACCAGTGAATAACGCCGGAACGGCGGGTGCACTAATAACAAAGCGTTGATCAAGGCTGCTATCAATGCCGACTGTTAAAGTGCGTAGTGTGCGGTTGATCATTTCTGCGGTAATGACTTGGCCTTTATCATCCGGTAAAAACGTTTGCATATTTAATTTTTGTGAACGCACCAAAGCATCAGACCCTTGAATCATCCGGTTACCGGTAAAGTCGGGCCCCATAAATAACATGCTGCCGGTTGACCAATGATCTTTACCATTATTGCCATTGTAATAAGGTGTACGGCCAAAATCCGACAGCATAATAATATTTAAACGCTCACGAATGCCCTGACGTTCGGCTTCTTGTATTAAAAAATCCATGCTATTAAAAAAATAATTCAATGAATTCGCGTGCGCGGCATCATGATTGGCGTGGGTGTCAAAGCTGCGACCGATGGCCAGTTGTGCAGATACCGTTAGACCCGCTGCCATGGATGCACAAATGTCCTGCATGCGCGCCAAGATTCCATCAGCGTTATAGGTGGTGGGTAATTTTGCTTTTAAGCTTTTAAGTTGTCTGCGATTGAGTTGTGCATCATTAAAAGCGTGCAGTTCTTGCTGCAGTCTGGGCAGTGTGCCGTCAGTGAGTTGTTGTTGAATATTATCAAGCTCAGCTTTTTCCAATTCTGCGGCAATGCCCTCGCTGACAAATTGCCGTGTATTAGCCAGCTCGTTCACATATTGCACGCCCTCTAAGGCGATACGAGCCGTCAAATTACCGGTATTGTTATACGGTTCGCCGCTGGCCAAAAATGGCAGGGGAATTTGGGCGTCTGGGGTCGCCGCCGCTGCATAGGCTGCGAAACACGGGTATACGCTACTCAGAATGCCGCTGACGGCCTTGACTCGACCTTCTTGATGGCCATTAGTACCCATTTCCACGCCATTGATGATGAGCAATGATTGCTGATATTTTTCAATAAAGCGTCCAAAGGCAGGGTCCGCTGTTGGCGTTAGGCCAGGCGCGTATTCAAATGCGCCTAGTTTTTGAATAAAGGTGTCTGGATAGCCCGACATTCTACCGCGACTGTTACTGACGCCTTGGCTGTTGGTGGTGACATAATCGCCGCTTCTTGGGTTGCAAAAAGATACCGGATCCCAGCCGTTGTTGGCATACATTACCAGCCAGAGTTTATCTGAATTGGCCTTGCTGCTGATGGCGGACCACGCGGGTGGGCATAAACTCGTTAAACTGCTCAGTCCCATGAGTTGTAATAATTGTCTGCGTTGCATAATAAACTCCGCCTTACGAAATTAATAAATCTGTATTAAAAATACTCAAGCGTTATTGATAAAAAAAACGTGGATCACTGAGCAAGTAATCCAGCACGACCATCCAACTGCGCAGCACATAATTTTTATCATCCATTATGCGTTCTGTGGCTAGTAATGCTTCCTTGGTAATCGGCTTGTTGGTGAGTTGGCAAGGTGAGGTAGATGCGGCAGCACCGGAGGCCAGTTCAGCATTGCCTTTTTGCCAGGTGCTTACCCATAATTGATATGCTTTTTGTATGTCAGCATGATTCAGCGGTAGTTCTATACCTAAAAGATGGTTATAGAGATACTGGATGCTGCGCTGAATTTTTTCAGCATTAACAGCATTGGCGCTGCCGTCGGCATTAAATGGCGCGGTATTGATGTCGACAAATTTTAATAACCGACGCATGTTCGCATTTTTTTCATAAAACTCACGAGGCACCAAGCGACAGCTCATATCGGCAGCAAACTGCTGTTGGATGGCGGCATTGGTGGCGGATGCACTGCTCGAGTTGCCGTTGTCAGAGGATTTTGGTACGCCATACAGCTGTTCATAACGCAGAAAACGTTGATTGCCCAGATCGGGGTTGGCATTGTCAGTCCAGTACACGCCTAGTAAATCATAGCTTTTTCTGTTAAGTACTCCGATGGGTAATAAGCGCACGCTACCGGTTTGGGGGTGTGCTTCGAGGTTATTGGGATTATTAATACCTGTGGCACGAAAATACGGGGATTTGATCAGCTCGCGAAAAGCGACTTTGATATTGCTATTTTCAGCCTTCATTTGCGCGATGATGTGCGCAAATAGCGCTTGTTGAGCTTCAAAGGCTTGATATTCAGTGAGCGGCATATTTTCTCTGAGTCGTATAACATCTTTGCCAATCAGTCCACGATAAACAATATTGATTTGGGCTTGGAGAAAGCGTGGATCTTGCACCATTTCTTTGCCAAGCCACTGCAAAGGATTTTGTGTGCCCATTTGCGTGCCGTTTGGCTGAAGCGGAAATAACTTATCGCCAAAGCCAACTGGCCATAAGCTGAGGCGCTTTAATGAGGCGATCGGGTTATAGGTTGCTTGATTATTACGTTGTAAAAAAGTCGAGGCGACGGGGTCGAGTATGCGGTGACATACGGTGCAATTTGGGTTGTTGATGGTTGGGTTGTCGCCATCATTGGCAGACAAAATACGTGTCCCTGTCGTAATGGATAAAATATCAAAATCTAAAAACTGTTTGAAAACCATGCGCGCGCGTACGCGATTAAGATTGGTATTGGTGTATGGGTAATTTTCGAGCCAATAGATATCGGTTAGCAAACCGCTATGACCAAAACTGCCGTCAGTGCCTGTGGTGAAATCTTGCCAAGTGCCGGGTGTATAGACGCCATTGGGGTAGCTTGATCCAACCAAACGCTTGACCAGTTTGGCTGGCTTCCAATTGTTGGTGTCATCTGGTGTGTTAAAACCCAGATCGTTATAGATATCAAACGTACGGGCGCTATAGGGGTTGACCATCATGTAATCGGCAGTGAGAATTTCACTGATCGGCTTATCGTTTTTTGCTACATATTTAACTAACTCAATACCCGCGTTACGGATGGCCGCATTGGCGTTGGCACGCATCGCATTGTCGCTGCCCCACCAATTGATGCCGAGATTTTGGCTAACCAGTCGTAGGTCATCCACAGGGAGCGTTAGGTCGAGTTCATCGTTATAAATCTTACCAAGCGATTGGTAAAACGCATCGGTTTTGAATAGCAAATTTAAGGATTCATCCAGTCCTTGGTCGCCATTAGTCACTATCGGTGTATTTTCTGCGGTGGTGGGCAATCGACCCAGGAGCAAAATGCTGGCTTGGCGTAACGTGGTTTCGGCTGAGGATAGCTGAATGTCTTCCGTCGTGTAAAAGGCCACGGGTGTGATTGTTGGGGCGACCGTAGGCGTAATTGAAGAGTTGGGTGCGGGCGTGTTTCGGTCTGTAGTCGTATTAATAGATAATTGAGAGGATTGATTTTGTACGGACTGGTTAGACGATTCGTGACCACCGCAGGCGCTTAAGAGTAGAGGCAAAAGCAGTTGTAACGATTTTTTGTACAATCGACGATGAGAGGTTTTTGTCGACATAAAATGTATTCCGTCGGAAGGATGTAGCGTGATGAAGTGTGTAAATAATAGTCAATTATAAAGTGGTCTTATGTTGCAGTTCAGTTTAAATGTGTCGACATGGTCAATTTTTAAAGAAGTTTTGTAATGGCTATCTGAAGATCGCTTAATGATTAGGGTGCCGTGAAGCATTGTAGAGGCAATCATTCAGCCATCAAAGGGTTAAAGGATTGGTAGCGTTGTCGACAAGGGCGCTCACTACGCGTGCTTATTTTCTTGTACTTTATCCTAAACTTCCACACCCCTATTGACGAACTCTCCCCATATAGAAACAATGGCGGTCTTTTATAATGTTGAATTTGCAGTGAATAACCTCCACCGATGAGTTTCCTTTTATAAAACGGAGCGGCTGTTTGTTAGAAATAGTGAAGGTCAGCAAAAGCTTTGGTCATTTGTCGGTGGTTGACCAAGTTAGCTTGCATATTGAAGCCGGTGAGTTTTTTACCCTCTTGGGCCCGTCTGGCTGCGGTAAGACCACGCTGTTACGTTTGTTGGCTGGCTTTGATCAGCCTGATCACGGCGACATTTTGCTGAATGGCAAAAGTATTGTGGATGCGCCGCCAGAGCATCGTCCCATACATACCGTATTTCAAAACTATGCCTTGTTCCCGCATATGACAGTGGCGCAAAACATTGCTTTTCCACTGCGCATGGCCAACCTTAGCCCCGCTGATATTCAGGCTAAGGTGGTGGAGGTATTGGAGGATGTGCGCTTACCAGGCAAGGCCGATTGTTATCCTTCTGAGCTATCCGGTGGCCAAAAGCAGCGCATCGCTATCGCCCGCGCTTTGGTTAATCGGCCGCGTTTGTTGTTGCTGGATGAGCCCTTGTCTGCTCTCGATGCTCAGTTGCGTGAGCAGATGCAAATTGAATTGATTAACCTGCAAAAAGAAATCGGAATCACCTTCGTATATGTCACCCATGATCAAGGTGAGGCGTTGGCCTTGTCGCATCGCATTGCGGTCATGAATGGCGGCAATATTGTACAAATCGATGAACCTTCACGGTTATATGGCTTCCCCAATAGCCGTTTTGTGGCCGATTTTATTGGTCACTGTAATCTACTTGAAGGCAGGGTTGATAGCATTGATGGTGATTATGCGCTGATTGATTTGCACGGCTTGGGCAAAGTCCCTGCGTTACTGCCAAAAAAATCGGTAGCCTCTTTTGCGGTTCCTGCTGTTTTTATCGTTGGAGAAAGCTGTGCGCTGACCTTGCGGCCGGAAAAAATTCGCATCGCCGATGCATTGTCGCCACGCACGCCGCGTGATGATGAGGTCTATTTTCAAGGCTCAGTGCATGACATGTTGTATTTGGGCGACGTCACCATTTATATCGTCGAGCTCGATAATGGTATTCGCTTGGAAACTTTGTTGGCGAATTCTGCTGCTGGACGTGCTAAGTTTTTTGAAATTGGTGATCAGGTTCAGGTGGCGTGGCGTCATAACGCTGGCTATCTGGTAAAGGATTAGTCCATGCAGATGCGACGCTTCAGCAAAGCAATACTGACGTTGCCGCCCACCGCTTATCTGCTGATATTCTTTGCTGTGCCAACGCTATTAATGTTGTTTGCTTCTTTTCGATATCCTGGGGAATACGGTGGCTTAGCGCCTTGGTATCTGAGTGACAATGGCCAGATCAGCCTAGATTTAACCATGGAAAATTGGCTGCGATTATTTGAAAGCCCCATTTATCTGCAATTGTTTGTCAAATCGATTCTCTATGCCATTACGACAACAGCCTTGTGTTTGTTGCTGGGTTATCCGTTAGCCTTGATGATCGCACGCAGCAAAAAAAAACATCGTGATTTTTTATTGCTGTTGGTGATTCTGCCTTTTTGGAGTAATTTTTTGGTGCGCATTTATGCGTGGATGATTATATTCAGCCCTGCTGGCGTTTTAACGCATGGCCTGAATTATGTGCTGGGGTGGTTGCATATTGCGCCAGTGAGTTTGATGTTTAGTGTCACCGCCGTGATTGTCTGCATGGTGTATGTGCATTTACCCTTTATGATATTGCCTCTTTACGCTAATTTAGAAAAACATGACGTGCATTTATTGGATGCGGCGCAAGATCTGGGCGCCAGTCGATGGCAACGTTTTTGGTTAATTACTTGGCCTCAGTCATTGCCAGGTATTTATGCAGGTTGTGTATTGGTGTTTATTCCGGTACTGGGTATGTTTGCGATTCCCGATTTGCTCGGCGGTACCAGTGGCATCATGATCGGTAATGTAATTAAACAACAATTTGTTGAATCGCGCGACTGGCCATTTGGCAGCGTATTATCCATGGTACTCACCGCAGCTGCGGTATTAGTGGTGGTGCTGGGTTCTCGTTTAGGTCAACGAGGCCGACATGTTTAAATCGCAGCCATGGTTGCCGATAGCGGCGGGTTTCGTGTATGCCTTTTTATATTTGCCGTTGTTTATTGTGGTGATTTATTCGTTTAATGATTCACGTTTAAATGCTGAGTGGGTGGGTTTTACTTGGAAGTGGTATGACCAATTATTTCATAACGCCGAAATGTTACATGCGGCGTTTAATTCATTAATTATTGCCGCAGTGAGTGCCGCCATTGCGGCGGTATTGGGTACCTTGGCCGGTTTGGCGATACATCATTACCGCTTACGCTTATTGCCCTCCTTGGTGCTGGCACCGATTGCCATGCCGGATGTGTTAATGGGCGTGAGTTTGCTGATATTTTTTATTTTGGTGAACATGAGTTTAGGCTTGCTTTCTATCATGTTAGCGCACATTACATTTTGCATTGGATTCGTCACCTTGTCTGTGCAGGCGCGTCTGGCGGGTACGGATCAAGGATTAATAGAGGCAGCTCGTGATTTGGGTGCCACGCCATTACAGGCCTTTCGGTTGATCACCTTGCCTTTGTTAATGCCCGGCATTTTAGCGGGGGCGCTAATGTCATTCACTTTATCCATCGATGATTTCGTCATTACTTTTTTTACCGCCGGTGTTGGCAGTTCAACTTTGCCGTTGCAAATTTATTCGATGGTAAAAACAGCGGTGACGCCAGAAGTTAATGCGATTTCTACTTTATTGATGCTATTAACTTTGGTGTTAATTATGGTGGTGTCACGCTTGTCGCCCAGCGCGCTGCGTGGACAATAGTCATTAGTTTTTATTTGTTATCAATAAGGGGAGACTGATATGAAAAAAGCAAGTATCAAATCACGGTGGATTGGCTTGATGTGGTCAATGGTCGCTTCTTTATCGGCAGTGTCTTCTACGGCCACGGCAGCAGAAAAACTGTACCTATTTAATTGGAATGATTATCTGGCCGATGAAACCTTGAAGCGTTTTGAAGCTTCGTGTGGATGTGAAGTGCATCAAGATTATTATTCGGCAACAGAGGAAATGTTGGCCAAGCTGC
>JANNXD010000050.1:0-16415 GCA_031409375.1 Gammaproteobacteria bacterium
GGTAGTTGAGCGTTCTTTTTCTTGGCTTGAGAAGTGTCGTCGTTTATGGAAAAACTGCGAAAGAAAACTTAATACGAGTTTGCATATGGTTGTTCTTGCTTTTATACGTCTCCTACTGCAAAAACTTTGAACAGGTTCTAATGCGTTCCAGACCAAAATGTGCTCCAGACCAAAATGTGCTCCAGACCAAATTCCGGGACAATTCTGCCAATAACTGGATGCGCTGACAACAATTGTATAAGCGCATTAAATTGCGCTAAGTTGCATTATTGGGCAATGCCGGCAAAAGCAATTTAAAAAGAAAATGGAGGTGTTACGCGCCACCCTTGAGCTGTCCGAAAAAAGCCCCTTAGTCGAAAATTTTTCTATGGCTGAGCTGATAGACGAACTCGATCAAGAAGCTCAAGATGAAGTTGAATCAGGAGAGGTGGTAGGCGCTAGTGACACGGTGCTTGCCAATCCCAAGGGTTGATAACAACCAATCCAGCTGCTTCAAAAGGTGAGGTGTCACGCGTAGCTACCGCCAAACCATGCGTAGCAGCAATGGCAGCGATATAGCCATCTGCGGGGCCAATGGCCTGACCAGCGGCACGAGCACCGGCGCGCAACTTTGCATAAGATTGCGATGCCGGGTCATCAAACGCCAAGATGCGGCCTGCGAACAGCGGCAAGATGCGTTGCTCAAAACTGAAATTAAGCATGTCTCTGCGTTGACCTTCGGGCAGCACGGCGATTCCGAAACGCAGTTCTGCAAGACAGATTGTGGAAAGGTATAGCGTTTCGATTATCTGCGCGTCAATCCAAGCCAGTACTTTCGGGTTGCCTGCAGCCTTCAGTGGTTCAGAAATGACGTTGGTATCGAGCAGGATCATTCAAAACGCATGGGATCTGTTGGTGTCTTATCACGCTCGACCTTAAGATCGACGCCGCCAATGTCTCGGCCAATTTCGGCGAGCAGGGTACCTAGCTTAATCCGACCCGCAGGCCGGACAGCGTATTCTAGGATTGCCCGGATTTCCGCCTCTGTACTGCGGCCATGGGTTGCTGCGCGCACACGCAAGGCTCGGTGCGTTTCATCAGGTAAGTTGCGGATAGTGACGGATGCCATTGATTGCGCTCCTTAAGTTTAATATCAACGATTGCACTATAGCACACATGATATCAACTGTACGGTAACGAAAAACAGGGGTATTACGGTAGGTTGTCAACGCTAAACGATAAGGTGAAGTGGTCAAGTAAAACCGGTCACCTTGAATTTTAAACTCAGCCAGGATCAACTGGCGGCTTTCGCCGCTTAATTTGTTATGCACTTCGCGGTTGAATCTGCCTGTTATTTTTTTTCATGTGGCTTAAAAAAAGCTGGCCCAATCCTAAGTAAAAAAGATAAAGCACACAAGCAACTGCGACATCAGCTCCGCCGGACAAATTACTGGATCAAGTCCGCGATAAAATTGGTTTTAAACACATCAACTCTCTGACGCTTTCTTCTGCACCAACCGCTCCAACTCCTCTACCCGGCGCTCAAGCTCATCAACACGTACCAGCAATTGTGTGTCGGCAGGTTCGTGAGCTTCGGCGGAGTGATTGCTGCTCGGGTAACTTCTATTAATGGCATCGATATCCACCGGCCCTGAAAACAAATGCGCATAACGATGTTCGCGCTTACCGGGTTCACGCGGCAGCCGCATGACAAAAGCGCCTTCTTTGCGCTCCATTAAAGACATCAAGGCCAATTCCACTTCATCGACATCTTTAAATTGACACAAACGCTGTGAACGTGTTCTGAGTTCACCTGGCGTTTGTGGGCCGCGCAAAAATAGTAAGCAGACAATACCAAATTCATATTTATCCAGTTGAAAATCACTGAATTCGGTATTACCAAACCGATGTTGATATTTCGGCACACGCGACCCCGACAATGCAATCACCAAGGATTTACGTTGCAACACATCAATCACCCGCTGCACATCCGGCTCACTCAAATTCATAATCGGCTCGCGATTACTTTTTTGATTACAGGCCAGCATCAAAGCATTTAACGACAACGGATATTGCTCAGGCGTCGTAATCTGCTTTTCTAACAAACAACCAATAATACGGGTTTCAAGATCGGTTAATTGCATTTTCATAGATCGCCTCCTGGCCTCGAACGGGGATTTTCTGCTTCACACCAACGCTGGCGCATCATACCTGAAAATCGATTCCGCCCTACCACTCAATGAGTGGCTCGGGTAAACTTTGCGCATTGCAGATCCACCACCCCATTCGCCCTTTGACCCGATTGATGCCCATTTATGTCCACGCCCGCATTCCTTGATTCAACAGAATATCCTTTTGCACAGATTGAACGCGACACCCAAGCCTACTGGGCCAAGCACGACAGCTTTCGCACCTATGAACATATCAAACCCAAGGACAAGGCAAAACCCAAAGACAAATTTTATTGCCTGGCAATGTTCCCCTACCCTAGTGGCAAACTACACATGGGCCATGTGCGCAACTACACCTTGGCAGATGTGATTGCCCGCTTTCAAACATTACAAGGCAAACAAGTGCTGCATCCCATGGGCTGGGATGCGTTTGGATTACCCGCTGAAAATGCGGCACGTTTGCATCACTGCGCACCAGCGGATTGGACCAAACGCAATATCGACGACATGCGCGGCCAACTACAACGCCTAGGCTTTAGTTATGACTGGTCACGCGAAATCGCCACCTGCCATCCGGATTATTACCGATGGGAACAATGGTTTTTTATTCAGCTGTACCAAAAGGGTCTCGTCTATCGGAAACAATCTATCGTCAACTGGGATCCAGTCGATCAAACGGTTCTCGCCAACGAGCAGGTGATTGACGGCAAAGGTTGGCGATCAGGTGCCCCGGTTGAGCGTCGCGAGATTCCACAATGGTTTTTAAAAATTACTGACTATGCCGATGAGCTGCTGGAAGATCTGGCGCAATTAACCGAGTGGCCAGAGCAGGTGCGCACCATGCAAGCCAACTGGATTGGTCGCTCGCAAGGCTTGGCTTTGGATTTTGCTGTGGTCGAACACTCGCAAGCTTTAAGCGTTTATACCACCCGGCCGGATACCTTAATGGGCGTGACTTATTTGGCCATCGCCGGCAAACATCCATTAGCACTCATCGCCGCACAACACAGCGCAGACATTCAAACTTTTATTCAAAGCTGTGATCTGGGTAAAGTCGCAGAAGCCGATCTGGCCACGGCCACCAAGCGCGGCATTAACACCGGCTTGTTTGCCGTGCATCCCCTCACTCAAGAAAAACTCCCCATTTGGATCGCCAATTTTGTATTGATGGAATATGGCAGTGGTGCAGTCATGTGCGTGCCGGCGCATGATCAACGCGATTGGGAATTTGCCAAGGCCTATCAATTACCGATACGCGCAGTGATTCGACCTGCTGAACAAAGTAATGTTGATATCACCCAAGAGGCTTTTACTGAAAAAGGCGTGTTGTTTAATTCCGGCGAATTCGATGATTTAAGCAGTGCGCAAGCATTTGAACGCATTGCCGACCAGTTAAGTCAGCAAGGGATTGGGCAGCGCCAAACCCATTATCGTCTGCGCGACTGGGGCGTCTCGCGACAACGCTATTGGGGCACACCCATCCCGATGATTTACTGCCAACACTGCGGCACTGTACCCGTACCGGAAGGCGATTTGCCGGTATTGCTCCCCACCAATATTCAAATGGATGATTCCGGTCGATCACCACTGCATACTGATGCCAGCTTTCATCAAGTGAACTGCCCCAACTGCCAACAACCGGCCAAACGCGAAACCGATACCTTCGATACCTTTATGGAGTCATCCTGGTATTACGCACGCTTTACGGCTGCGCGTGAAAACAACACCATGCTCACGCAAGCGGCCAATGACTGGCTGCCGGTGGATCACTATGTTGGCGGCATTGAACACGCGGTATTGCATCTGCTGTATGCGCGTTTTTTCCACAAGCTGATGCGCGACATGGGCTTGGTCAACAGCGATGAACCCTTCAAACGTTTGTTGTGTCAAGGCATGGTGGTCAGCGACACTTTTTATCGCACTGACCCAGATGGCAAGCGCACTTATTTTTACCCGCACGAAGTGACCTTAACGCGCGATGATAAAGGTCGTCCGCTGCAAGCGCTGTTAATCGCCGATGGTTTGCCCGTGCACATGGGCGGCATTGAAAAAATGTCGAAATCCAAAAACAACGGCGTCGATCCGCAGCAGTTGATTGATCGTTATGGTGCCGACACAGTGCGATTATTTATTTTATTTGCCGCACCACCGGATCAATCACTGGAATGGAGCGAAGCCGGCGTTGAAGGAGCACATCGTTTTTTAAAACGCTTATGGCGACAGGTGCAATCACATCAACAACAGGTTCAACTGCATCAACCACCATTACCCACACCAGCCGAAGCAGCCAGCATCAGCGAATTAAAAGACGTGCGCCGCAAAATTCACAGCACCCTACAAAAAGCCACTGATGATCTTGGCAGACGTTTAACCTTTAACACCGCCATTGCCGGTGTCATGGAATTGTTTAACACATTACAAAAACTTGAGGGATCTGATGCAAACATCTGTGCCATTCGTCAAGAAGGTTTAGAAATAATTGTCCTAATCCTAGCGCCCATCACCCCACATATTGGCCATGTACTGTGGCAACAACTGGGTTATCGCGAACCCTTACACCAAACCCCGTGGCGCCAAGCCGATACCAATGCCCTACTCACCGACTCCATCAACTGGGCAATTCAAATCAACGGCAAATTACGCGGCCAACTCACCACCGCTCTGCAAATCGAAGAAGCGGACTTGATCGCACAAGCCAAAGCGGTCAGCAGCGTCGCCAAATTCTTAGAAAATCAAACGCTGGTTAAAACGGTGATGGTGGCGAAGAAGCTAGTGAACTTTGTGGTGAGGGCGAATTGATATCGCGAAATAGACTCCACAAACGCGAACTCAATACCCCTAGTACGAGGTAATCGCCATGAGTGATGTACTAATAAAAGAAGATGGCGAATTTTTAAACTTGATTGGAACACTGGTTGCAACTCACCATACCTTGCAACAACAAGCTGCCCGTTCAGTAGATACGGCCTTGGTGACTCGTAACTGGTTGTTTGGTTGGTATATCGTTGAATTTGAAAAGGGTGCAGAGGCTCGGTCTATTCAATATGGCAAACAACTAATAGTGCGCTTGTCCAAAAGTTTGGCGCAGCGCGGCTTGCACGGTGTATCGACAACCAATCTAAAACAATGCCGATCTTTTTATCTGGCGTACTCAAAGATTGGTCAGACGCTGTCTGACCAATCTTTTATCGAACCAGAAGTTCAAATGTTAGCCAAACGATTTATTCTAGGATGGTCGCATTATGTTGTGTTGCTGGCCGCACCCTCCGCACAAGAACGCCAGTTCTATGAAATAGAGGCACACGAAAACAGCTGGGGTGTACGTGAGCTGAAACGCCAAATCGATAGCTCTCTATTTGATCGCTTGGCGCTGAGCCGCAATAAGGATGAGGTGAAAGCCTTGGCCCAAATGGGTCAGTTGGTTGCCAAACCAGCTGATATTATCAAGAACCCCTATGTGCTGGAATTTCTGGACTTGCCGGAGCATCCAGCGTATTCAGAACATCAGCTCGAAACCGCCATCATCGATAAGCTGGAACAATTTTTATTGGAGCTAGGAAAAGGTTTTTTATTTGAAGCACGCCAAAAGCGATTTACATTTGACGACAATCATTTTTATGTCGATCTGGTTTTTTACAACCGATTGTTGCGCTGCTATGTGGTGATTGATTTAAAAATTGGCAGTTTGACGCATCAAGACCTTGGGCAAATGCAGATGTACGTGAACTATTTTGATCGCCACATCAAAATAGCTGAAGAATCAAAAACCATCGGTATTCTGCTTTGTTATGACAAAAATGACGCATTGGTGGAACTAACCCTGCCGGAAGACAGCAATATTTACGCCTCACAGTACCAACTCTATTTGCCCTCAAAAGAAGAATTACGCCAAAAAATTCAGGAAGCAGAACAAGCATGGGAAGCGAACCAATGAAATTCAAATTTAAAACCCAAGCCTACCAAACCGCTGCGGTACAAGCGGTGGTGGATTGCTTTAAGGGCCACAACATTGGATGCGCTGAACGATCCGCATGAAGATAGCTTATGATCAGATGGCCTACTCTTTTTTTTCCAACCAATCCATTTAAGCGCTGTATTCTATGCCAACAGCCCGCGTCACGCTCGCAAGCAATTTGCGAGTTCTGTGCGCAACAGCTACCGTGGTTAACACACGGCTGTGCCCGTTGCGGCATCAGCATGTTGAATGACACCTCACTATGTGGGCAATGCTTACAACAACCACCGCTACGTACACGCACGGTATCGGCCTTTCATTACCGCTTTCCGGTGCAGCAGATGATTACTGGGTTTAAATTTCAAGCTCAGTTTTTTTATTTACCCCCGTTATTACAGGCGTTGCATGTAGCGATTTTGAAGCACTATATTAATGACACCTTACCTGACGCTTTACTTGCAGTGCCGTTGCATCGCAAAAGACAACAGCAGCGTGGCTTTAATCAAGCGCAATTAATTGCCCGTTATTTGCAGAAAAAGTTGGCAATACCGCTGATAGCCTATGCGGTCATCCGACAACTTAATACCCCTGCGCAGGCACAATTATCCGCACATGAACGACATCAAAATTTACAAGCTGCCTTTCGTATTCGCAAACCAGAACAAATTCAAAATAAACATATTGCGATTATTGATGATGTCATCACCACCGGAAGTACCGTGGAGAAGTTAGCTGATTTATTATTAAAACAAGGCGCAAAACGAGTCGACGCATTGAGCCTGGCAAGAGCCTGAAAATATCAAAAACTGAAACAATCGATTTTTGAGTCGCTAATTAAAGGATTATAAAATTTCAAGCATCCGCATGGAACTAAGTCTTACGCTTCATCGACTCAAAAAACTCATTATTGGTTTTAGTATTACGCAACTTATCTAAAATAAATTCCATTGCTGCGGTTTCTTCCATTGGTTGGAGAATTTTACGCAGTATCCACATTTTCTTCAATTCGTCTTCATCCGTCAGCAACTCTTCTCGACGCGTGCCCGAACGATTGATATTAATGGCTGGATACACGCGTTTTTCGGCAATGCGACGATCCAAATGAATTTCTTGATTGCCGGTACCTTTGAACTCTTCGTAAATGACTTCATCCATTTTCGAGCCAGTATCCACCAAAGCAGTCGCAATAATCGTTAAGCTACCACCTTCTTCAATATTCCGAGCGGCACCAAAAAATCGTTTGGGGCGCTCTAAAGCATGCGCATCAACACCGCCCGTTAATACCTTGCCAGATGATGGAATCACGGTGTTATAGGCGCGCGCTAATCGCGTGATCGAATCCAACAAAATAATCACATCTTTTTTATGTTCAACCAAGCGCTTGGCTTTTTCGAGCACCATTTCGGCAACTTGCACATGACGCGAAGGGGGTTCATCAAAGGTACTAGCCACGACTTCACCACGCACTGAACGACGCATATCGGTAACTTCTTCTGGTCGCTCATCAATTAACAGAACGATCAAATGACACTCAGGACTATTGCGGGTAATCGCTTGCGCAATATTTTGTAGCATCAATGTTTTACCGGCTTTTGGCGGGGACACAATTAAGCCACGCTGCCCTTTGCCAATTGGTGCCACCAAATCAATAATCCGTGAGGTAATATCTTCGGTACTGCCGTTACCCGCTTCCATCAATATGCGAACTTGTGGAAATAAAGGCGTTAAATTTTCAAACAGAATTTTGTTTTTGGCATTTTCTGGACGATCAAAATTAATATCATTGACCTTCAATAAGGCAAAATAACGTTCGCCTTCTTTCGGTGGACGAATTTTGCCAGAAATAGTATCGCCAGTACGCAGATTAAACCGACGAATTTGACTCGGTGACACATAAATATCATCAGGTCCAGCTAAATACGAACCTTCAGCCGAACGTAAAAAACCAAAACCATCCTGTAAAATTTCCAATACGCCATCGCCAGAAATATCTTGGCCACTACGAGCGTGACGTTTCAAAATGCTAAAAATTACATCTTGTTTACGCGCTCTGGCCAGATTCTCCAAGCCCATCTGTTGGGCAATATCGACCAATTCTGCAATCGGCTTACGCTTCAGCTCTGTTAAATTCATATCAGCCTGTGACTGACCGTCCTGATCAGCACTGCCTTCCGGCAATACATAGGTATCAAACTCCAGATCCTCATCAGTATCGACGTAAACTGGCACTGGCTCACGCTTAGGAGGCCGATTTTCATGACGCGATCCATGATCGCCGCGAGATTTGCGGTGGCCATGCTCATGACGAGGTTTAACAGGTTTCGGCTGCGCATCGGCCGGAGATTGTTGATGTGCGCTTTCGTTTTTAGTTTCCAAAATAAGAGTCTTCAGTAGGTGGATTAGAGGGAAGCAACCGAACCAAGTTCGGCCACGAGGCTGTTTAAATAAATAAACGATGGTATAAAAATTACAATTTTTTTACGAAATTAGGCGAGATGAACAAGGAATGCATTGTTAACTAGGCAAGAGTATAAATTAAAGTCAAAGAAATTCTAGTGGTGATCCATACTCTTGTCTAGTAAATTGTTTTATTTGGCTAACTATTTTTTGATATGGCAGCAAACCTTTCGCCTAATGCACGCAGACAGCATAAACTACAACGGTTGTTTTTTAATTTCAGAGCAACCTAGCTAACCAGCACCTCTCAAATATTTGTATCTAAAAAAGCGGCCAATTGCGATTTGGTCAAAGCACCAACTTTAGTCGCCTGCACATTACCATTTTTAAATAGCATTAATGTAGGAATACCACGAATGCCAAATTTCGGCGGTGTTTGCGGATTTTGATCAATATTCAGCTTTAAGACTTTGAGCTTGCCAGCATAATCAACCGCAATATCGGCCAAAATGGGTGCGATCATTTTACAAGGTCCACACCATTCCGCCCAATAATCCACCAAAACAGGCAGCTCCGACTGAAGCACTTGTTGCTCAAAATCGGAATCGCTCACTGAAGAAACATCCCCACTCATACAATCACTCCTCATCCAGGTTCAAACACCATGCATTACATCAAGTTAGAAAAATCTAGTATTTATGTCACGACTTTTTATACAAGACTGCCTAGAATAACCGAAATTAGTTTAGTACGTCATCTATTGGGTTGCCTATGCTGGATTTCAATACTCTCGACACCACTCAATCTCCCATTGAACTGGCTGCACTTGATCTCGGCTCTAACAGCTTCCATATGATCATCGCGCGGTATTGGCAAGGTGACTTACAAATTATAGGTAAGCTTCAAGAAAAAGTTCAGCTCGCCGAAGGCCTAGATAAAAACGGACAAATACATAGCGCTGCCGCCATACGTGGCCTCGATTGCTTATCGCGTTTTGCACAACGCCTGCAGACTATACCACAAGGCCACCTGCGTGTAGTCGGCACAAACACTTTACGCCGCGCAAAAAATGCTGACGACTGGATTGAACAAGCAGAAGCCTTATTAAAACACCCCATTGAGATCATTAGTGGCCGTGAAGAAGCGCGTCTAATTTATTTAGGAGTGGCTCACACCTCTGCTGATGAAGGTGGCAAACGCTTGGTCATTGATATTGGTGGTGGCAGCACTGAGTTTATTATTGGTGAAAAATTTGAGCCCTTAGCGACCGAGAGCCTGCATATGGGCTGCGTTGGCCATCAAAAATTTTTTCCGCGTGGCGTACTAAAACCCAGTCAAATCGATAAAGCAATTCTGGCAGCCCGACGAGAAGTATTAAGTATTGCACAACCTTTTCAAAAGTTAGGCTGGTCATCCTGTATTGGCTCGTCAGGCACCATCCGTAGCATTGAGCAAATTTTGCTACAAAATCAATGGTCAGATGCTGGCATCACGCTAGAGGGCTTACATCAGATATATGAACAAATACAAAAATTTCATCATATTGATGAATTGGAAATTAAAGGATTAAAAGCGGATCGCAAAAATATTTTCATTCCGGGTTTTTGTATTTTACTCGGCATTTTTCAACAATTGAATTTACGCCATCTAGCCTATTCAGAAGGTGCTTTACGCGAAGGTTTGCTATATGACCACATTGGCGGCCAAAGCCATGAGGATGTTCGTGATCGCACTATTCGATTATTAAATAATCGTTACGTGATTGATGTGGCACAAGCCGAACGTGTACACAACACCGCTTTACATTTATTTAGTCCGCTCGACAACAGCCCACGGCAAGCACAGATAAAAGCTCGCGATTTACTACGTCATGCAGCAGAATTACATGAGATTGGACAAGCTATTTCACACAGCCAATTTCACAAACACGGCGCTTACCTGCTTCAACACGCCGATCTACCGGGGTTTTCTAATTTAGAAAAAACGTTGATTGCAGCCTTGGTACGTAATCATAGACGAAGCCTATCGGCAAAAGCATTTCAACATTTACCAAAAGCTTGGCGGCAAGAATGTTTATTATTATGTTTAATTTTACGTTTAGCCGCGTTACTGAATTACTCCAGAGTGGACACACCCAACCTACTGCCCCAAATTAGCGTACAAAACAGCAAGATCAGCTTATCCTTCGCCAAAAACTCCTTACAACAACATCCGCTTATTTTAGCTGGTCTACAACAAGAACAAGTATATTTACAAGACATCGATTGGACATTGGTTTTTAATGAATAAAGATAGACTTTGATGTCGCTAAAGCCTATCTGCTAATCACTAAATGCCACTAATAAAGCTTCATGCGCACTATAACCATTGGCCGTGATGCAAGCCTGATACGTACCATCCGCTTGCAAGCTCCAAGACTCCACACAAGGTACCAAGCAAGAAAACAAGCTTTCACTGATCACTCGCTGCTTAAGTTCTGGATTTTTAATTGGAAAACACACTTCTACTCGCTTTAATAAATTGCGCTCCATCCAATCAGCACTGGAGCAATACACTTTTTCTTCACCTGCGGCATAAAAATAATAGACGCGTGCATGCTCAAGAAAACGTCCAACGATCGATACCACCCGAATATTATCCGATATACCTGCTACCCCGGGTCGCAACGCACAAGCGCCCCGCACTATCAATTCAATTTTTACACCGGCTTGTGATGCGCGATAGAGCGCCTGGATAATTTTTTTTTCCGTCAAACCATTTACTTTCACCATGATATGCGCAGGCTTTCCCGCAATGGCTTGCTCTATCTCTTGCTGAATCATTTCCAGCAAACCACTTAGCAACGTAAAAGGCGCATGCAAAATAGCTTGTAATTGAGCAGCCGAGCCTAAACTCGTTAACTGCTGAAAAATCTGATGGACATCATTAGCTAACGATTCATCTTGCGTTAACAAGCTGTAGTCAGTATAAAGACGAGCATTGGCCACATGATAATTACCTGTACCAAAATGTAGATAACGTTTTAACTCTTCACCCTCTCGACGTACCACCATAATCATTTTGGCATGGGTTTTATACCCGACAACCCCATAAACCACAATTGCGCCTGCTTGTTGCAAACGCGCCGCACCTTCAATGTTACTTTCTTCATCGAAACGCGCTCTTAGCTCAATCACAGCAGTGACTTCTTTTCCATTACGCGCCGCCTCTACCAGCAAACTCATAATTTCGGAATGATTACCGGTACGATATAACGTTTGTTTGATGGCTAACACCTGTGGATCTCGTGCAGCTTGCCTTAATAAATCGATCACTGGCTGAAATGACTGGAAGGGGTGATACAACAAAATGTCGCGCTGTTTTAAAAGTTCAAAAATATTGTAATCGGTTTTCACATAACTGGGCACTACGGGTGAAAAACTCTCGTACTTTAATGCGGGAAAATCCAATTGCGTAATCGACATCATCCGGGATAAATTCACGATACCGGGAATCCGAAATAACGCATCTGCAGATAAATCAAATTGATTTAATAAAAAATCCGATAACTCAACCGGACAGGTATCGGAAACTTCTAAGCGGACCTCATCACCAAAACGCCGTGAAATCAATTCACCTTTTAAGGCCATCGCCATATCTTGCATCAAATCTTCATTTAAATTGAGATCGGCATTACGCGTTAAACGAAATTGATAACAGCCTTTCACTTCCATACCTGGAAATAAATCAGCCGCGTGTGCATGTATCATCGATGACAAAAAAATAAAACTGGCTATAGATGTCTTCGCGTCACACAAATTCTCTGGTAATGAAATAACTCGGGGCAACGAACGGGGTGCAGGCACAATTGCTAAACCACTTTGACGACCAAAAGCATCAGACCCCACTAAGGAGACAATAAAATGTAAGGTTTTATTGGCAACACTGGGAAATGGATGCGCAGGATCCAAACCAATTGGGCTGATAACGGGCAGGACTTGCAACCGAAAATAATTTTTTACCCAGTCGGCTTGCGCAGCCGACCATTCCGAGCGTCGTAAAAACCGTATGCCTTGCTTAGCCAATGCTGGAAGTAAATCATCATATAAAAGCTGATACTCTTCACTGATTGCTTGACGGCATCGCTCATTGATAACCCGCAATACTTCTCTGGGATGTAGACCATCTGGGCCAATGCTAGTATGGCCATACTCCATTTGTTTTTTTACCCCTGCCACACGGATCTCAAAAAACTCATCGAGATTGTTGGCAAAAATCAGTAAAAACTTAAGGCGATCGAGCAATGGGATAGACGTATTTTTAGCCTGAGCCAACACACGAAAATTAAACTCCAAATGGCTAAATTCACGATTACTATAAAGATGCGCTTCTTTTAAATCACGATCCGACAATTCAAGCGGTACAAGATGGCGTTTTTTTTTGGTTATTTTTTTCGAATCCATGATGACTTAACCCAGTATATATCAACCCAACATTCTACCGGTTGTGCTCAATTTATTCTGACGCTCGCAGCAACACTGCAGCCTGTTTAGCAAAATAAGTTAAAATTGCATCCGCGCCAGCACGTTTAAAAGCCAATAAGGTTTCCAAAATAACGGCATCAGAAGCAAGATAACCCTGCTGAAATGCGGCTTGCAACATACTATATTCACCACTGACTTGATATACAAAAGTTGGCACCTGAAATTCTGCTTTAACGCGTTGCACAATATCCAAATAAGCCAAACCTGGTTTTACCATGACGATATCAGCGCCCTCTTGCAGATCAAGCGCCACTTCATGCAAAGCTTCATCACTATTAGCAGGATGCATTTGATAAGAAAGTTTGTTACCTGCTTTTAACTGTGCTGCCGAGCCAATCGCTTGACGAAAAGGTGAATAAAAAGCAGAGGCATATTTAGCGGCATAGGACAGCAACATTACATTTGTATGATGCTCGGATTCAAGCGCCTGCCGAATCACGCCGATACGGCCATCCATCATATCTGACGGCGCCAATACATCAGCCCCAGCCTGTGCATACACCAAAGATTGTTTAACCAAAGCTTCTATGGTGATGTCATTTAACACATAACCATGATCATCTGTGATGCCATCTTGACCATGCGAAGTATAGGGATCAAGCGCAATATCGACTATGACGCCCATTTGCGGAAAAGCTTGTTTAATTTGACGAACAGCTTGCGGAATTAAACCATCAGCAGCATAAGCGGCTTCAGCCAACCAAGACTTATCGGCAACCTCTACGACTGGAAATAAAGCAATACTGCTAATACCCAACGCCAATAGCTGCTCACACTCCAGCAAGAGGCAATCAATCGATAAACGATCAATGCCTGGCATAGCCGTAATCGGCTGACGCTGCTTCTGGCCTGGCACCACAAAAATGGGATAAATCAGTTGCTGAACACGCAAACTGTGTTGTTGCACCCAATGACGACTGAATGCCTGGCGACGCAAGCGACGCAAGCGTGTTGATGGGAAACGACGATCTATGATGGCCATACCATCACCCAGCCCACATTACTCACCAACACGTCTCACCTTGTCTATCAATGCGCTAACGAATTTACAAGTCATCAGTTGGCGAAAACACGGAGCGCACTTCTGGATTTCCCACTACAGACTGAGCTGATTTTTCAGCTGGCTTAGTTTCGATTGACTTATTTTCAACCGACTTAGTTTCAAGCGGCCTAGCCTCGATTGACTTAGTTTCAGCTGACTTAGACGCAGAGAGGGTCGTCACAGATGCAAGGGGCTCTGATGAAGCTTTTGTCGCAGACTTAACAGCTTTTGGTGGCACAACCACAGGTCGCCATTGACTTTGCGGTTTGTGACTACCTGTATGCATTGTTTCTGAATCTGTTTTGCTTACACTATTGGCAACCGCTTTAGCCATGGCTCGAGTCGATTGTACGGAAGCTTTTTTATTGACACTTTTCGCCGGTCGTCCACGCCCCTTTATTGGCGTCACGCCTGCTAAATCAGCACCTGCTGATACCTGACCCTTTTTTTTACTGGATTTTTCACTTGTTTTTACCGGTTTTTTTTCTAACTTCAGGAGCTGAACTGTTGGCACCACCGATTGCGCTCCTTGCTTAGCCAGCTGAATACGAGTTTTTGCTATTGCAACTAAAGCCTCGGCTTCAGCTTTACTTAAGCTTGCTGTCTCTATCGCTTCACGAGCTTTATTCATCGCTGTTTGAAGTGTTGCCAATTTTTTCTGCGCCATAGGTGTTTTCACTTTTTTAGCTCGGGTTTGCGCAACTTTAAGGTTTTTTTCAATGATTTTTTGATTTTTTAGCGCTGATTTATGTTGTTTAGTCGATTTGGCCAACTGTTTTTCCGCCTGCACTACTAGCTTTTTCTGAGCAGATAATAACTTAGCTTGGGCCTTAACAATATTCGCCTGCAAGGGAGCCAAAATACGTTCAGCTGCACTGGATGAGGCCTTAGCGTCTAATCCTTTTACTTTATTAACCGCTTTGCTCTTAACTACCGCACTCTTTTTCACAACCGCTTTCACAGCCAAACCTGGCTTTCTACCCCGTGCTTTGGGAGCAGTGACAACGCTGATTTTTTTAGCCGTTTTTTGTTTAACAAGATTTTTTTTAACTGTGCTGGTAACAGCAGAATCTGATTTTATTGCCTTAGTCGAACCCTTAGGGCGACCAACTTTACGTGGCACATCCGTCTTACTTATTTTTTTGGCAGCTTTAACTTTGGAAGCTTTAACTTTTTTAGTCTTCTCTGCTGATTTTACCGCAGCACTTTGTACTTTGGGCTTACGACCACGCTTCGCTTTTTGGACAACTGCATTGGTTGATGGAGCGATTAAAGATTTTTTACCTGCCATATTTTGGTCCTCAAATTTATTAAAACTTTATTAGGAAAGGCTTCAAATAAAACCGGATAGAGTATAGAAGTAAATTATCCAATGCGCAGAGCGAACACTAAAAAATCCTCTTCTCCCCAATAACACTGCACAAAAAAAAACTCAATTGTCGATTTTAAAGTAAGCGCATTCGCAATCTTAACGGTAAATTAGTATGATTGAAAGCGCTTGGCCGGAGTGGTACTCAATTCAACACCACTACTCAATTGCCAAGTTTCATTTTTCCATCCATCGTTACTGCAAGGAATCAATATTTATGAACACTAAGGTACGTTATCTGCTGCCCATCGGTCTTATGACTTTTATTCACCCCGTCTGGGCAGACGTCAATCTCTCCACCGATCTCAGCAAAACCAGTTATGCCATTGGCACTAAATATGGAGAGAGTATTAAGCAAGACTTACCCGACTTAGAATTACCAACTTTAATTGAAGGCATTAAAGCTGGCCATGGTGATAATAAAATTCAACTCACCACCGAACAAATCACCCAGCTGCTCACCCAATATCAGCAAACTCGCGCACAAAAAATGCAGACTGAACATAGCGCCGCCGCTGAGAAAAACTTAAAAGAAGGCCAAGCATTTCTTGAAAAAAATGCCAAAGCAGCAGACGTCAAAGTAACTGCATCAGGACTGCAATATAAAATCATTAAAGCAGGTACGGGCGCCAAACCAGGTTTAGAAGATACCGTTAAAGTGCATTATCACGGCACTTTAATCGATGGTTCAGTATTTGACAGCTCAATTGAACGCGGAGAACCCATTAGTTTTCCCGTTAATGGTGTCATCAAAGGATGGACTGAAGCTCTACAATTGATGCCGGCTGGTAGCGAATGGCAACTCTATATTCCTGCTAACTTGGCTTACGGCGAAGAAGGCACTCGCGGTAAAATTGGGCCAAACGCCACCCTGATTTTCAAAGTGCAACTACTAGAAATAATACCGGCTGCTGCCGCTCAACCCGCCGCAAAAGAAGCGCCGGCTGCTGAAAAACCAGCTCAGTAACACGTTAGGGGC
>JANNXD010000051.1:0-40611 GCA_031409375.1 Gammaproteobacteria bacterium
ACTCTATTTTGTACTTCGTATGCGGCCCAGTTCTATATTCCATAGCCAATACGCTAATACATCCGCTAGCTGAAAGCTACCCGCCTGAAGGCGGGGGTTTTAACCTTAATTCGGACGAATAAAAATGCCTTCGATTTGATCTCGTTCGATTCAAAGGCTAGCAATAAATCAACATCTACCCCGAACCTGCGTTATTTACTGAGATGCCACTTGATATTCAATCGGAAAATCGGAGGCTTGCCATGAATAATATCCATCGCGGAAATAATATACCTCTTTATATCCCCAGCTCGATGCAAAAAAACTGGCCATCGCCGCATTAGGTTCTAAAGCGCTATCACAATAAAAAACCAATGGAGTATTTTTATCTAATTCGTTAGAAACGTAGAGAATAATAAAAGCATCATCGTTAAAATCCAGATTCACTGAACCTGAAATATGTCCGGTGCTCCAAGAAAATTTATCGCGCACATCGATAAAAACAGCACCTTGTTGATACAATGTTTTCGCCGCAACAGCATCAACCGTTTTAACACCGGAAATTTCAGCTGGGGCTTCAGCAAAAACAGTGTTAGCTTGCATTGAAATCAGCATAAAGAATAAGACTCGCAACACAGAAACATACATCATTGATGACTACCCACCTATCAATCATTCTCCACATCCCTGCCATGAATACGTCACTCCTGTAGCGTCTCAATCGATACCGTACACACATGATTACCGCAAATGCATACCGAACCACATCACAAGTGTAGAATAAAAAACGATCAATAAAATCAACAACGCCTAATTCTACAAAAATGCACAATTTACAAAAGTGCTATCAAGTAGCGAGAAAAAATAGTCGAGAACTGATAGCGATTATGCAGCCGTTTTTTGAAGTGATACTAAAATTTCGAGCTCGCTGCGAGAAAGATTAAAAGAATCCTGCACAAGCATCGGGGAAATGCCTTGCTTAAACAATTGACGAATTTTATCGTAATCGTTGCTATCGGGCATAGGTGAACTAACCGGATTAAAAGCAGGTATAAAGGCCTGCTCAGGTTTACTTTTTAATGTCTGTAAATCCAACAATGCATCTGCCAACTGTTGGCGATGCGCTACCAATTGCTGCTGGGCATGTTGAAACTGTTGTTGCAAGCGATTCAGTAATTTTTTTTGAAGGGATAAGCGCTGTTGATGGCAATGCCAACCCCAAGCCAACACAGCAATAAAAACCATCAGCTGCACACACAATAAAGTTAGCCAACCTTGCATGACTATCTCCTTATATCGCTACAGCGACAGGTGTTTGATCCAAAACCAAATGATCGACATCCACCAAAATCAGCAACTCTTCATGTTTATTCGCGACACCTTGAAAATAATGGCTAACATGATCATTACCAATATTCGGTGTCGCTTCAATATCATCATTCTCAATATCCACAACATCATCGACGCTATCCACAAATAAACCGATCACTTGATCCTGTGATTCGATGATCATAATACGCGTTTTATCCGTAACCTCTCGCAAAGCCAAATTAAATAACACACGAGTATCCAATACCGTCACTACATTGCCTCGTAGATTAATGATGCCTAAAATGCCATCGCCCGTACCGGGTACCGGCGTAATTTCGCTATAACGCAGCACCTCGCGTACCCGCATCACATTAACGCCATAACGCTCATCGTTTAATCGAAACGTTGCCCAACGCACAACAGAGACAGGGATTTCCAATCGTTCAGCAACATTGGCTTCCATAAAGTTTCCTTATTTTAATTTAATGTAAATCAACGAAAAATTATCAAAGCGACAATATTATGACCGCGAATTAATTTAAATCATTCATTTTTTACTAAAGCAGATTTCATACCATCGCACACAAAATCCGATGATTTAGCCCTGAATTGACTGCAACTCAGCTAACTCTGCTGACGATAGCATTTTGCTCAGCGCCACCAAAATCAATAAAGTATCGTTCTTATAACAAACCCCTTGAATAAATTTACTGGATTCATCGTTTCCAATACTCGGAGATGCATCAATTTCTGATTGACGCAAATAAACCACTTCCGCGACACTATCCACCAACATACCAATGACATGCTGCTCAGCTTCAATCACCAGAATACGGCTTTGATCCGTGACTTGAGCACGGGGCAGCCCAAATCGTTCTCGAGTATCCATCACCGTTACGACGGAACCACGTAAATTAATAATACCGAGCACATAACTTGGCGCTCCAGGAACTGGCGCAATTTCACAATAGCGCAATACTTCTTGCACTTGCATAACATCTAAACCATACACTTCATCGGCTAATTTAAAGGTTACCCATTGAATTAAGGGATCATCGATAAAACTTTGTGAATGCACACTGACCATTAGCTTATTCCTCTCATCAAAAAATTAAGGTTCATCAAACGATAAATTTTTACGTGCAGGCGAATCTTTAGAAATTACCAACACCACACGTCGATTCTTTTGTCTTCCAGACTCAGTTGTATTATCGCCAATGGGTTGAAACTCACCATAACCAACAGCCGCCAAGCGTTGTGGATTAATTGAGGATTCTGCTAACAATCGAACGATCGCAGCGGCACGCGCAGCTGACAATTCCCAATTTGAGGGATATTGACTGGTTTCAATCGGAACATTATCGGTAAACCCTTCAACTTGAATAGCATTTTCATAGCCCGCCAGAACTTGTGCAATTTTTTCAATAATCACCTGAGCACTGGCATTTGAATTCGCTTGACCACTCGCAAACAAAATACTGCTTTTAATATCAACTTCTATCCATTGATCATTGGTATGCACGGATAACACATCACCAGCGATCAATTCACTTAAATCTTGCTGTAATTGCGCCAAAATATTTTTAAAAGCTTTTTCTGAAGCTGTCTGTACGGAAAGTGTTGGTTCGGATGGAGATATTGTTGGCAACGGTGTTGACAGTACGGGTTCAAGTGCAGTAACCGGTGTAATCATCACTGATGATTGCTCATTTTCTTCCGTGCTGTCAGTACGCGGTAGTGGTAACACTAAAACTCTATCAACACTAGCAATTGCATTTTTTTCATACTCACTCAATATAATCGGCGATATTTGCTTGGGTGTATTGCTAAATACAGCCTCTAATGAATTAGTCAGTACTTTATATTTTCCTTCATTGACAGAAGAAATCGAATACATCACCACAAAAAATGCAAACAATAACGTAATAAAATCCGCATAGGACACAACCCATCTTTCATGGTTATGGCTTTCTTCATAATGACGTTTACGCGCCATAATCACTCAATATTTTAATTAATTAAACCCATTTAAAAATTTACACCATCAAAAATCAGTACCCGTAGCAACTGGTTTATCACTATTGTGCAAATAGCCGATCAACTTCATTTCCAAAGTGCGCGGGTTTTCGCCTTCCGCTATGGCAACAATACCTTCGACAATCAAATCACGCGCTTGACCACACTCCAAAGCAATGTACTTCAATTTGTTAGCAATCGGTAAAAAAATCAAGTTTGCTAAACCTACACCATAAATTGTCGCTACAAATGCCGTTGCAATTCCGCTCCCCAGCAAACTTGGATCAGCCAAGTTTCCCATCACATGAATCAAGCCCATTACTGCACCGATAATTCCAATCGTCGGCGAATAACCACCCATACAATCAAAAACTTTTGCTGCCTGTAAATCAAATGCTTCTCGTGTATTTAAATCCGTCTCCATGACGTGACGAATAACCGGTGGCTCACATCCATCAACCAGCAATTGCAAACCTTTGCGGGCAAACATATCCAGCTCTAATTCTGAAATGCTCTCCAAGCCTAACAACCCCTCACGCCGCGAGGTTTGGCTCCAAAATATCATTTTGTCAATAATAACTCTCAAATCCAATACAGGGGGTTTAAACATCCAAATTGAAATTTTTAACGCATGTTTAAACACAACGATTGGCGTTTGCAACATGGCAGCACCCAAGGTGCCGCCAACCACAATGATCAGTGCTGGCGCATTATAAAGACCGGCAAGGTGACCGCCCTCCATAAAATTGCCGAGAAGGATCGCGATCAGTGCAAGCAATACGCCGGCAATGGTTAAAATGTCCAAGCACAAACTCCCTGTCACGTGCCCTTAAAGCTAAGAAGCCTGCAGTAATTCCATCAGCTCAGGTTTTCTATTGGGGGTATTAGCATATTGTTTTAGTAAGCTCGGTACATCAAGAATCAAAGCAATACTGCCATCTCCGGTAATCGTGGCACCCGCCATTCCCGGTGTGCCATGAAGCATTCTGCCCAATGGCTTAATTACCACTTCTTCTTGTCCAATTAATTGATCCACTAAAAATCCAACTTTTTGCGTACCTACAGACACAATCACCACATGACTACTGGGATTGGCCTGGTGTAGCTGCGGTTTAATGAGCCAATTTCTTAACCGAAATAATGGCAGCGCTTTTTCGCGCACGATCACCACTTCTTGGCCATCAACTTCATTCGTATCATTCATATTCAAATGAAAAATTTCATTAACGCTCACCAGTGGCAAGGCAAAGGTTTGATTCGCCAACATCACCATTAACGTGGGCATAATCGCCAGTGTTAACGGAACTTTAATCGCGATAACTGATCCTTTGCCGAGCTCAGACTTAACCTGAATACTGCCGTTTAGTTGCGTAATTTTCGTTTTCACCACATCCATACCAACGCCACGACCAGACACATCTGAAATTTGGTCTTTGGTAGAAAATCCTGGATGAAAAATTAAATTAAATGTCTCACTTTCACTTAAGCGATCCGCAGCGTCTTGATCCATTAAGCCTTTTTCGACAGCTTTACGTCTTAATAATTGTGGATCCATACCCGCACCATCATCAGTGATGGTCAGCATAATATGATCGCCTTCCTGCTGTGCGGATAACACCACCGTTCCTGCTCGAGATTTCCCTGCAGCTACACGGCGATCCGGATTTTCGATGCCATGGTCAACTGAGTTACGCACCAAATGCACCAATGGGTCGGATAACGCCTCCACCAAATTTTTATCAAGATCGGTCTCTTCACCTTTTAATTCTAATAAGACTTCTTTATTTAAACTCCGCGCTAAATCTCTGACAACACGTGGAAAACGGCCAAATACTTTTTTGATTGGCTGCATGCGCGTTTTCATGACGGACATTTGTAAATCAGCAGTTACCACATCTAGATTGGCCACTGCTTTTGCCATGGCTTCATCAACACTTTTTAAACCTAAGCGAACTAAACGATTTCTTACCAACACCAATTCACCCACCATATTCATAATGTCATCCAGTCTTTTGGTGTCCACTCGAACCGTTGTTTCAGGTGCTTCTTTATTGGTAGCTGCAGCATTTAAAACCGCCGTAGAGGTTGTGCTGCCTTCTTTTTGATTGCTGGTAGCAGGACTATGTTCAGCAACAGTCATGATTGGTTTGGCTGGCAAGCTTGGGTTTTGCGATCCTGAATTAATCTTGGTTGGCGATTGAACCCTTTCAGAATTTTTAAGTTTTTCAGCAGAAAAAATTGGCGCTGAAGTAGTAATGGCCGCAACTGAAGGCGTTGATTTATTTTTAGATCCTTGTAATTCATCTAATAAACTTTCAAACTCTGCATCTGAAATTTCGGGATTTTTGTTGTTGATAAATGCATCCAACTTAGAATCGCCGCCATCCGATGGCAGCTTCACAGCATTTACATTAACCACAATACCTGACTGGCCATGTAGCTTATCTAATATGGCATCAAATTCTGATTCCGTAATCGTATCGGAATTTGTGGTTGTGGTTAATGAATCTTCAGAAAACATATCCGCATCAAAATCACTATTTTTATCGTGTTTTTTCTCTGTCAGCTCATGGGCTGTCAATGTATTAATATCAAGTGTGCGTTCAGCTTCAACCATTGTTTCAGGACAAGCCAACACGGTTTCAGCAGTATCAATATGAGGGATAACCAAAGCGTGTAGTTTTTTTAATAATTGTGGATCTGCTGCATCCGGAAACTGTCTTTTAGTAACGGCATCAAACATGATTTTAATGGTATCAGTTGCTTGCAATACCACATCCATCAATTCTGGCGAAATAATAATTTTACCTTTGCGTAATTCATCAAAAGCATTTTCAGCAATATGACAAAGCTCGACCAAAGGGGTTAACTGTAAAAACCCAGCGCCACCTTTAATCGTATGAAAACCGCGAAAAATTGCGTTCAGCAAATTAACATCATTAATATTATTTTCAAGCTCTACTAGCTGCTCGTATAATGATTCAAGTATTTCACCAGCCTCCACTAAAAAATCTTGGAGAATATCTTCATCAAAATCAAAACTCATGTCAACAACCTCATGTTTTAAAAACCGAGACTGGACAAAAGGTCGTCCACATCATCCTGATTGATCACTACATCGGTTCTGGTTTTATCCATAACCGGGCCCTCTAATCCTGAGTGATTATCATGTTCTACAGTGACTTTACTTGGCTTTAACGATGGACTCTCCACTAGCTGTAGTCCGGCCGCAATTTTTACAAGCTCCACTAAATTTTCTTCAACATCACGCACCAACGCGATCACTTTTTTGAGCACCTGGCCGGTTATATCTTGAAAATCTTGTGCCATCAAAATTTGATTGAGATTTTGTTCCAAGGTACGGGTATCTTGCGTCGTTTGTAGAAAAAACTGATCTACCTGTTTAAATAGTTCTGGTTCTAAGTGGCTATTTTCTGTAAAAAACTGCTGCCAGCAGGTTTTTAATTCTTGCGCTTTTGCACCCAAAGATTGTGATACAGGCAAACTTGCTTCAATCATATCCATGGTTTTATTGGCAGCATTTTCGGTGGTTTTAATGACAAATTGTAAGCGATCAGAAGCATCCACCATCTTAGATATTTTTTCTGAATTTGCGTCTATCTTACCCGTGCTTTCAATATGAAAATTGACAATGGTGTCATGTACAGTACGTGTCATTTTCCCAATTTGTTGAAATAACGTATTGTCTTTTTCACGATGAATTTCTTCAAGAAACCGCAAGGCTGCTTCGGTATTACCCTTTTCTAAGCTGGCAATAAAATCACGGGTATTACTGGATATCGGTAATGAACTATTAGCGCTCATGTGGCTGCTCTCATGTGGCTGATCTCATGATCCGACACGCTCAAAGATTTTATCAATTTTGTCCTTGAGTGCTGCGGCAGTGAATGGTTTCACCACATAACCGTTTACCCCTGCTTGCGCAGCTTCAACGATTTGCTCACGTTTGGCTTCTGCAGTTACCATCAACACCGGCAAGGTAATGAGCTTATCATTTGAGCGCACCGCTTTTAATAGCTCAATGCCTGTCATACCCGGCATATTCCAATCCGTAATGAGAAAATCAAATTTAGTGGATTGGAGCATGGGCAAAGCAGTGTTACCATCATCGGCTTCATCCGTGTTGGTAAATCCCAAATCACGTAATAAATTTTTTATGATACGACGCATCGTCGAAAAATCATCAACAATTAAAATTTTCATATTCTTGTCCAAGCGAAACTCCCTCTTGACTCAATAATTATTAAGCTCGATATTATTTTTCTAAAATTTTGTCTAGAAAAATAATAAATTTCATTAAAAAATATTATCAATAAGCCATCAACCATGTCTCAATACTTAGCTTCAATAATGAGTCTAGTTCGAGATTAAATCCTATCCACTCTGCTTTTAAAAATGCCGTCAGTTATTGCCAAAGATATAAACGCGCCCGTAATCGCAACGCAGCTTGGCTGTGAATTTGACTAACACGTGATTCACTTACACCTAAAATATCTCCAATTTCTTTCAAATTTAATTCTTCGTTATAGTACAATGCCAGCACCAAACGCTCGCGCTCAGGCAATTGCCCAATGCATTCTGCCAGTTTGTGATTAAAGTGCTGACCTTCAACTTCTTCTGACGGCCCCGGTGTTGATGATGCTAACCAGTCATCATTCCCGCCTTCGTCATCGTCGTTCATGAGCTCGCTAAAATTCAATATGCGTAAACCCTGGCTATCTTTTAATAACTGATAATATTCAGCGAGAGAAATCCCAAGCTCTTCAGCAATGTTGCCATCATTGGCTTCTTGATGCGGGCGATTTTCAATCCGTGCAATGGCTTCACTGATTAGGCGTGAATTGCGATACACCGAACGCGGTGCCCAATCATTTTTTCGCACCTCATCCAGCATGGCACCTTTGATACGAATGCTTACAAAGGTCTCAAAACTCGCGCCTTTAGCAGCATCAAAACGTTTTGCAGCCTCAAGCAAACCCAGCATACCTGCTTGGATCAAATCATCACGCGACACATTGGCTGGCAAACGCGCCAACAAATGGTTAGCCACTTTTTTTACCAGCAAACCATGTGTTTCGATCAACGCTTCCGGCGTGTTAGCAGACGGTTTTGGATACATCGGTTATATCACCGCACGTTCCAATAGACGTTCCACAAAAAATTCTAAATGCCCTCTTGGTGTTGAGGGTAACGGCCATTGATTTACTTTTTTGGCCAGCGCATAAAATGCTTGTGACGCAGATGAACGCGGAAATAATTCACAGATAGCTTTCTGCCGCTGTACGGCCTTACGAAGATTTTCATCAAAGGGTATGCCACCGGCATAGATCAAAGCGACATCTAAAAATCGGTCAGTCACTTTAATGAGTTTTTGATAAAGCTCTTGGGCTTCTTGTGTTGATCGCACCATATTGGCAACCACATGAAATCGCTGCATATGATATTTCTGATGCAGCATTTTAATCATTGCGTAGGCATCGGTGATAGAAGTGGGTTCATTACACACCACGACCAAGGTTTCTTGTGCCGCTCGTACGAAGCTAACCACCGTGTCTGAAATACCAGCTGCCGTATCAATCACCAACACATCAACTTGATCTGCAAATTCATTAAAGGCGTTAATTAACCCCCCATGTTCCATTGCGCTAAGTTGAACCATATATTGTGTGCCCGATGCCGCTGGGACAATACGAATCCCTTTTGGACCGGGAACCATGACATCAGCTAAACTACATTCGCCTTTTAACACATCTTCTAAGGTGCGCTTGGCGGAAATTCCGAGCAGAATATCGACATTTGCCAATCCGAGATCGGCATCTAACAGCACCACACGGCGTCCTAACTCAGCGAGTCCGATGGCTAAATTAACCGACACATTGGTTTTACCAACACCACCTTTGCCGCCAGTTACTGCCACTACTTGCACTGCATGCATACCCATATCATGATCCCTGATTAACGAATTTCTTAAATCCTTTAAGAAATTTTATGAATGAATTTCTATTTTAGCGACGCGACATGATTGATCGCGCGACGAGTTATATCGCGATGGCAATGTTCCCAACTGAATGCGAGATTGTTGAATGACCACTTGTTAAAGGCCCACTTATCGAAGAAGAGAGGGCTGAACTTACAAAAGCTTGCTCCCACCAGCACATGGCTTCGGGTTCCTCGATTGCCACCGCCTCACGACCAAAACGTACAGCCTGCTTAAGTAACATCATCGTATCCATACGCAGCATGTCATCTGGAATGGCCAAACCACAGGTCACATAAGCCAAAGGTAACTGCTGCTCGGTGATCACACTGATGGCGGGCCCCAGGCTTCGGCTCTCATCTAATTTTGTCAGTAAACTGCCTTTTAAATGTAATGAAGCGAAATCTTGTGCAGATTGCTGCAACACACTTAATTGACTGGTCGTGGCAATCGTCAGCAAGCACATCATCTGCGCACTGGCTTGTTGTAATGTGTTCAATTGCACCTGCCAAGCCGGATCTCGCCGCGTCAATCCCGCCGTATCAATCAATATCAATTTTTTAGAGGATAACTGCGACAAGGCTTGCTGAAGGGACTGCGCGGAGCGTGCCATCAATACGGGTACTGATAATAATTTACCCAAGGTGTCTAACTGATGTTGCGCACCCAAACGAAATGCATCAGTGGTAATCAGTCCGAGTTGCTCATTGCCGTATTTTTTAACATGACGTGCCGCAATTTTCGCGATGGTCGTGGTTTTTCCTGAACCGGTAGGGCCAACCAGTGCAATGACACCCTGTGCATCAATTAACTCATTGGGCATTTGTGGAATTTTATTTGCCAAAGCATGTACAGCCTGCTGCCATGCCACTTGAGTATCCGTGATCTGTTGATACTCTTCTTGACCAATCAAACTTTTTATCAAAGTAGCCGTCAAACCCATGCGGCAAAACTGCTGAAATAAATAAGCTCTAATCGGCTGCGTATAATTAAATTGTCCCCAATTTAACCAGGTGGATTGGCTATGCAGTAAATGTTTTAACAGCTCAATTTCTTGTTCTAAATGTTTAACCTCTTGCGACTGTGCTAAGTTCGATCTTAATGGCGCAATTGCGGGCGAAACGATTTGATCAGCATGCGCTGGCGGATGGTTTAACGGTGATTGATTTTGCATTTTTTTCGCTTCACTTTTGGCCTGTGTAATACGCGCCGCCAATTGCGCTTTATGTTCAGCACTGCGCTGTTTCGCTTGCGCATTGGCCTTTGAATTATCGGTCTGCGCCCATTGCAGCTGCGTCGATTCTGCTTCTTGTCGATGTTGTAAAACTTGCGCCACATGGGCCTGACTATCATTAGTGGCAATCAATTCAACACCGTGCGGCACTTTTCGATTAGCTAAAATAATGGCATCAGGCCCTAATTCATTACGCACTTTAATTAATGCACGGCGCATATCAGCAGCAATAATTTTTTTAGCTTGCATGATCGATTACCTCAATAACGCTATCTAATAAATGCAATTAATAACCACCAATAATTAATAACGAGCCATCATTAATGACTGCCCACATTACCCACAACGGTAATTTTTTTACCGTCAGGAATTTCAGAATAAGCCAATACATGCAAACTCGGCATACTAAAACGAATAAAACGCGCCAACATATTACGAATTCCCGCTGCCACTAACACTATTGCCGGTTGACCTTGCATCTCTTGTTTTTGCGCCAAGTCAATGACGGTTTTCTGTAAACGCTCCGCCAATTGCGGCTCAATAATCGCGTCACTGTCACTTCCGCCAGATTGTTGCGCCTGTTGAACTGATTTTAGCAATATCTGTTCCAAGTCTGGCTGCAAGGTAATCACGGGGATATCGTTCTGCGTTCCTGTTAAACCTTGTACGATCATGCGCGATAAAGACAAACGTGCGGCGGCAATCAAGGTTTCTGGCTTCGCGGTTTGTGCCTGCGGAACTTGCGATAACGCCTCAAGAATGGTTTTGAAGTCACGAATAGGCACTTGCTCACGCAGCAAACTTTGCAACACACGCAATAACACGCTCAACGAGATCGGATTGGGGACCACGCTTTCCACCAATTTTTTATTTTTCTTTGCCAGCTGATCCAACAAATTTTGGACCTCTTCAAAACCTAATAACTCCTGTGCATGCAAGTTCATCACTTGATTGACGTGGGTAGCCACCACGGTACTGGCATCTACGACGGTATAACCCAAGGTTTGCGCTTGGTCTTTTTGCACGCCATCTATCCATACCGCTTCTAAACCAAAGGAGGGGTCTTTGGTTTTAATACCCGGCAACGCACCAAATACTTGACCAGGATTAATCGCCAAATCCCGATCCAATTGAATTTCACCCGAGGCTACCGGCACACCTTTTAACGTTATTTGGTAGGCATTTGGCAATAAATCTAGATTGTCGCGAATGTGGACAGTCGGCATCAAAAAGCCCAACTCTTGTGAGATTTTTTTACGCACGCCTTTTATCCGAGTCAACAATTGACCACCTTGACTTTTATCCACCAAGGGGATTAATCGATACCCCACTTCTAAACCAATCATATCAACCGGCTGCACATCGTCCCAACCCAATTCGATCATCTCCGCACTCGGTGCTAACTCACCTTGTATCACCGTCGACGTCGACCCAGCACGTGCTATTTCTAGGTTAGTAGCGGGCAGATTTTCATTAACTGATTTACGTTGTTTAATAAAACGGGAACAGCCAAAACACAGGGCACCTAATCCCAAAAAAGCCACATGCGGCATACCCGGCACCAACCCCATGGCCATCAATACGCCAGCAGAAACTTGCAAAGCTTCTGGATTCTGCAACATTTGCGTATTAATTTGCGTGGACATGTCTTGCGAGCTACTCACGCGTGTCACTAAAATTGCGGCGGCAGTGGAGAGCAGTAAAGCTGGAATTTGCGCCACTAAACCATCGCCAATGGTTAATAAAGCATAATTACGCGCAGCGTCCGAAAACGATAAGCCATGTTGTGCCATACCAATAATCAGTCCGCCAATAATATTGATTAGCAAAATCAAAATCCCCGCCACTGCATCTCCACGTACAAACTTACTGGCGCCATCCATGGAGCCATAAAAATCAGCCTCGGCAGCAATTTCTTCTCGCCGTTTTTTGGCTTCGTCTTGATTAATCAGTCCAGCATTTAAATCAGCATCAATCGCCATTTGCTTGCCTGGCATAGCATCTAAAGTAAAACGCGCACTGACTTCAGCAATACGCCCAGCACCTTTGGTAACCACGACAAAATTGATAATAACCAGAATTAAAAAGACGACCAAACCGACCGCATAATTACCGCCAATCACCACTTCACCAAAGGCTTCGATGACTTTACCTGCCGCATCACCACCTTGATGCCCATGTAGCAACACGACACGCGTCGAGGCAATATTCAATGCCAAGCGCAACAAGGTAGCTGCCAATAAAACCGTTGGGAATACGGCAAAATCTAAAGGTCGTAACGTATTCATTGCGACCAATAAAACCAGCAAGGACAAAACAATATTAAAAGTAAATAACACATCCAGTAAAATGGGTGGCAGCGGCAACATCATCATTGCCAGCATGATTAATAAAAATAATGCCGCCCCAATCTGGCCTTGTTTCACAACCTGAAAGTTTTTTGAAAATCCAGCCATACTCACCTAATAACGAACAAACGACGCAATAAATTGACGCCAACTGCGCATAAACTTCAATTCATAGGCAAACAAAGCAAGAAGCTGTCCAACAATTAACGATTGAGAAGCTGTGGGAAGGGGTAACTTTAGATCGAACGAATGAGCAGCTTCATCCATCCAAAAGTTGATGTGTTATAAGCAAGTGATGAGCAAGATAAGGTTTGGCTGATTACCAATCCAAGCGCGTACCTGGCGACGCTAATCTTACCTGTCCTATTGTTTGGCCTCCAGACTGCACTTTTGAGGTACGCATCTGGATATCGACGTGACCGATGGCCGGAAAAACCTGCATGACATTGATATGCATGCCTTTGAGTAGCTCTGGCTTAACACATCGGTAAACAAATGTCGCCTTGACATCGTTATCCTTTATTTCGGGCGATGCCAACTCACGTGGCAACGAACCAAGCGGGCGGGTAATATTTTCACGCTGACGACTCGCCACCGATTGTCTCTCCAACAACTTCGCTAAACGCTCGCTTTGAATCACAGTCTCTGCAGCAGTGCATTCCGCCGACTTAGGGAGCGTCCATAACTGATCAGGATGCTGTAATTTATCCATCACTTTGCCGGCATCATCCAACTCACCCAGTAAAGCCATTAAGGGTGCATACAGTTCCAGCGTCAAACCATCTGACGAGTTTTGCAATATGAGTCGAGCGCTGATCTCAGCCGCTTTTTTAGGAACAGTTTTTTCAGATACAACTTTTTCAGAAAGAAGGGTTTCAGTAGCAACCGATTTAGGAGGAAGCGTTTCGGTAGCAAAAGCACTGACCATGTGCATCAGCACAGCGTGCGTCAAAAAAAAACCCGCGATCCAGAACCTCATGGTGATTTAAGCCTTTTGAACCTTTGCTGGAGCGCTACGCTTTAACTGCAAGCGGGGACGCTCCGATCGTTCACCTTTGGCCGCATAGGTTTTTTTTGGCGTCGCTGCTTTGATTGCCGGTGATTTATCGGCGCTGGTTGACTCAGAACTTGCAGATTGATTCATCAAGGTCAAGTTCAACTGCTTACCACAAACCCAAGCCGCTTTTAAATCTTGGCAAATGCTTTTGTCCATACCCACCGGCAAATCGACCGTGCTGTAATGATCGAAGATTTCGATGCGACCAATATTCGCGCTATCGATACCACCTTCATTGGCAATGGCACCAACGAGATTACGCGGGCTGACATTGTCACTTTTACCTAAAGCCACGCGATAGGTCTCCATTGGCTGCGTATCACGATCACGACGGACCCGCGGTGCAGATGATCTTTCACCATCACGATCACGCGCTGGTCGATCAGGTCTATCGGCAAAACTGCGTTTCTCGGTGCTGCGTTCACTGGATCGTTCACTGGATCGTTCACTGCTGCGTTCTCGTGTACGCACAGGTACGACATCACGATCACGTGACGTACTACGTTCACGCGTACTATTACGTGGTGAACCGTCACGAGAAGAACCATCACGAGAACGTTCTCGCTCGCGTGCGTAGGTGCGTGGCTCGGCTGGTTTTTCTTCGACCAGGGTACCAGTTGACTGGCCTTTTTGTGTCAACCACATCAAGGTCACGGCAATTTGTTCGGCGGTAGCAATACCGCTGGTGACCATGTCTTGTAAGCAGTCTTCGTAGACTTTCAGGGATTTTGACTGTATCGCCTGCGGCAAAGCTTCGCTAATTTGATCTTGCAACCGCAATAAGCGATGTTTTTGTACATCATTAAATGAAGGTAGGGTAATGGCTTCGATCGGCTGACGAGTTACCCGCTCAATGCTGGCAAGCAAACGACGCTCACGCTGCGCCACAAATAAAATCGCTTGACCTTCACGACCAGCGCGGCCGGTTCGGCCAATACGATGTACATAAGCCTCTGGATCAAACGGAATATCAAAGTTAATCACCAGGCTAATGCGCTCCACATCTAAACCGCGAGCTGCAACATCGGTGGCCACCAAAATATCAACCTCACCACTTTTAAGCTGGTCGACACTGCGTTGACGTAATTTTTGATCAATATCACCATTCAAGGCCAATACCCGAAAACCACGACTACGCAACACTTCCGCAATATCGACCGTTGCGGTTTTGGTGCGTACAAAAACAATGGCGGCGGTATAAGGGGTGACTTCTAACAAGCGGGTTAACGCTTCTATTTTGGTTGCACCGGCTACCATCCAATATTTTTGCGTAATGGTGGTGGCCGTCATGGCTTTGGTTTTGATACGGATATCAACGGGATCTTTCAGATATTGCTGCGCGATTTGAAAAATCGGTTTTGGCATGGTGGCTGAAAACAAGGCAGTTTGACGCTCTTTCGGCGCTTGCTGCAAAATCCACTCGACGTCATCAATAAAACCCATACGCAGCATTTCATCAGCTTCATCTAATACCACCTGTTGCAGGTAACTGAGATCCAGCGTTCCACGACGCATATGATCCATCAACCGTCCGGGCGTACCGACAACCACTTGTGGGCCTTGATGTAATTGTGAAATCTGTTGGCGATATTCTTGACCACCACATAAAGCGACGCATCGCACTTGCGGTAAGTGCTGGGCATATCGCTCGTAGGCTTCACAAACCTGAGTGGCCAATTCGCGGGTTGGCGCCAATACCAAAATCTGCGGTGCACGGACATCCAGCTTAAGCCGACATAAACCTGGCAGCGCAAACGCGGCCGTTTTTCCCGTACCCGTCTGCGCTTGCCCCATCACATCCCGACCTGCCAGAATTTCAGGAATAATCTGCGCTTGGATGGGGGATGGGGTTTGATAGCCCAACTCATCTAAAAGTTTCAATAAGTTATCGGGTAGACCCAGTTGACGAAAACTGGTGGTATCAAGCACTTCAGCAGGCAGACTGACTGTCATATGGAATCCAAGGCAGGGAGATTGGCTGCAAATTGTACCGGATTCTGTCAGCAATTGCGAATGAGATTATGCGACAAACTCACTAAGTTTGAAATAAAATTGTCATCTAGTTATGATAACAATCACTTCCATTCAGCCAATAATAATCAAAGTAGCCCTGCATGAAGCCAAATTTAGTTACACCCAACTCAACCCCTGTTGCTACCAGCCAATCACACATCAACAACACTTGCGATTTTAGTTTACACAAAAGTGAAAATGGCAACTGGGAGCCCATCCTGAAAACTCACAACCCCAATCCAAAATGTATACAGCTTCTACACAGCATGCGAGCTGCGTTGGTACACGAATGGCGAATGGAAATCAGTACCCGCAACATTGACTACTCAGGCGATCCTGATAAATAAAGTTAACGCCCGATAATCACAGCATTAACCGCACCCTTAAACCACCCAAAGGGCTTTTAGTTAAGTGCAAATGGCCTTGATAACTGGCAACCAATTCACTCACCACAGCCAAACCAATTCCCTGCCCAGCCACACGCTCATCCGCACGCACACCCCGCTGAAGTACAACTTCGTATTGGTCCTCAGCAATACCCTGACCATCATCTTCAATTATGATTTGCAACGAATCACCCTGCTCGCTATAACAGCTAACCTGCTGAGCTGCATACTTAAAAGCGTTATCGAGTAAGTTACCGACTATCTCATATAGATCATCCGCATCACCGACGAATACAGCCTTGCTGTCCAACATCAACGTGAGCTGCAACGCTTTGACGGCGTACAATTTTTGCAAGCTGGCCAACAGGGATTCGATCAAAGGCTTAACCGCAATCACTGCTGAATGGTGACCACTATGACGCGCAACTTTTCGCAATTGATACTGAATAATGTCATCCATGCGCTGCGTTTGCTCGCCAAGCAGTTTATTGTGATCGGCAGAAATATCGCCACGCAACGCCGATAAATACAATTCATTGCGTACCACCGCTAACGGTGTTTTTAAGCTGTGCGCCAAATCTGATAAAGTGTTATGAATTTTTTGCCTTTGACGATCGGCAGAGACGATCAGTTGGTTCATATTATCCACCAGTTGCTGCAATTCACTGGGATACCGCCCGGTGACTTGTTGAGCATTCCCCTGCTCTACCGCCACAATCGCCGTGGATAATTTTTTTAATGGGCGCAAGGCCCAACGTAATATGCCTAACTGAAATAGGCCAAGCAAACAACCTATCACCACAAAACCGCGTACCAGCGTATCTTGAAACGTTTTTAATTGCGCCCGAAAACTTTGCTGCGAAACCATCACCCAAAATGTATAAGGCACCATTTTGCGACCACGTTTCCACATAGTGCCATAGCCGAGGGCAAAACATGCTTGTGTAGCATAACTGAGCGAACGAAACTCAAACAAACCACTGGCAACCTGTGGCAAAAAGGGCAAATCCTGACCTAACGCCGACTGTGATTGCCAAATCCATTGATCAGCCGCGTTTAATACCCCCGCATAGCGCCCGGAACTCAATTGATTGAACTGAGTATCCGGCAAATTTTCGGGCAAAACCAATTTACCATTCACCATTTCCGCAGCAGCCAGCAAGCTATAAATCGAGGTTTGCAGTTTCGCACGTTCAGCAGCTTGCGTGCTGTCGCTATAAGCACTGCGCAAAACCAGCGCCATAATGCCGAGCAAAACGACCAGTACGCCACTGGCAAGAAACAACACCCGAGCCGTTAACGTTTGCGGAAAATAACGTTTAAAGAGCAAAACGGTACCCTCGACCGCGTAGGGTTTCAATCGGGTTTAAAGTTTCAGCAGGATCAATTTTTTTGCGTAATCGCCGAATAAAAACTTCCAGAGTATTACTATCGCGATCAAAATCTTGATCATAAATATGTTCCGTGAGTTCAGTTTTAGAAATCACCTGACCCGGATGCAAAATCAAATACTCTAGAACGCGATACTCATAGGCGGTTAACGTAATCACTTGATCATTCAGCCAAAAAGTTTGTGTGCTGATATTTAAACGCAACGGGCCACGTTGAATATCCGATTGCGCTAAACCATGCGTACGGCGAATTAATACTTGGATACGCGCCAGCACTTCCGGTAAGTGAAAAGGCTTAACTACATAATCATCCGCGCCCGCTTCTAAGGCGGTGACTTTTTCTTGCCAAGCATCGCGTGCCGTCAGAATGAGAATGGGATACAAACAACGACGTTTGCGTAACTGTAGAATTAAACTCGAGCCATCCAACTTCGGTAGCCCAAGGTCAATGAGCGCAACATCATAGGGATAATTGCTGCCGAGAAATAAACCTTCTTGCCCATCCCCTGCCGCATCAACGCTGTAACCAGTACGCGTTAAAGCTTCCCTGAGTTGTTGTTGAATGACCAAATCATCTTCAACAATGAGTACACGCATCGCGTTTAATCACCATCGCCAACAATCTGACCGCTACGGGTATCGACCCAGACTTTTTGTACACTGCCATCTGCAGCGACGATCTTGATTTTATAAACGCCCTGGCCTTCGTCCAAGCGAGCACTTAACACTTTTCCCGGATAACGTTGTTGCACGCTGCGAATGGCGCTTTCCAATGAAACATTTGCATCCGCCAGCGTGAACGCACCGCAGTTGCTTAATGTACATGCGTGAGATAAAAATGAAGAAGGCACACAAGCGGTTGGATTGGCCCATACCTGGGGCACCAGCAATAATAAAATACCGACGTACAAGAGTTTCATAATGCTCCACTGGATATCGCGTCCTGTAACATTACCGTTATGCTAATAGTCATCAATCGGGCTAACAGCAACCCTTAATTTGATTCGACGGCCAGGATCACGCGACATTTGCGTCGAATACAGCTCACCCTGATAACGATAGGTCACACGATAACCGTTTATATAAGATCGTTCCCGGCGACGACTGACTTGTTCACAATGCTCCTCTTGTCGATACGCATAACGCGAACCGTTACGGGCAGAAACATCTCGCCCGATCGATGCGCCTAATAAAGCGCCCGCAACAGCCCCGACATTTTTATTGGTGTGGCCATGGCCTAATTGGTTACCCACAGCCGCACCCACGATACCGCCCAACACTGTACCGGTATGCGATTGCGACTGTCGAACCGGACGCTCTTCCTGCCAGCAATTTTCTTGTGGTTCATCGACATATTGGGTTTCGTACATCGGCTGACTATCCACTACATTGGCATACACATAATCAACGGATTCTTCAGCCTGGCTCATGCCACCAACCAGAAGCAATACCAGCAAAGCCTTTGGCAAACCAATTTTGTGAGATAAATACTGAGTAGTATTCATTTAATTAACCCTCTTAATTAGTCATCAGGAAAAAATCAGGTTCAGTTGGATTTATTAAAGCTTACTATAACGAAGCCAACTGAACTGAAACTGAACCGGCTTTACGCATCAATAGCGTCAGGCATAGTGGCATTTACGACCACCTCTTCAACCGAAGCCTCCCACAATTGCGGATGTAACTCATAAAACAACCCCAGATATTCCTGGGTTAATTTATGGCTAGGCGCAAGGTGAATTAAAGGTTTATTCGCCTGATGCGATTCGCGCATTTTCACTGACGCCGATAAATATTGATTCAGAATCGGCAAGCCTTCTTCCCGTAACATCGCGACCATTTCACCCGGTAAGCTGGCGCGCGGCATAAACTGATTGACAATGATGCCTTCCACCGCCAGGCCCGGATTATGATCAATCCGCGTTTCTTCGATATTACGCATTAAGGTGTACAAGGCTTGGCGAGAAAAAGCATCACAATCAAATGGGATTAAACAGGCATTGGCGGCAATCAAAGCGGACATGGTGTAAAAATTGAGTGCTGGCGGGGTATCAATGTACACCGCATCAAACGCATCCAAACTGCGCAGCATATCGCGTAACTTATAAATTTTGTGCTTGCCTTCAAGTTGCGGCTGTAAATCCGCCAAAGTTTCACTAGCGGGAATTAAAAACAAATTTTCATACGGCGTTTCATGAATAAAACTCTGATTTTTTTGCGTCAACAACTTAAATGACAATGTCTGTGAAAACCAGCTGCCGATATGATTAGGCCCCAGCTGATCCGCATGCACGCCCATCACGTAGTGGGTCGAATTACCCTGCGTATCCAAATCAACAATTAACGTTTTTAAGCCACAGGATGCACTAATAGCTGCGAGATTCACCGTAATACTGGATTTCCCAACCCCGCCTTTTTGATTAAATACCACGCGACGCATAAGCAGCTCCTTTGGTTAAGTCGGTTTGTCGGTAATTTTACTTGGCTTGCAGCCATGGCTTTTAGTTAAACCATAGTGTTTATAGACTAAAAGCACACTTGCAAGACCAATAATCAGCCAACCCACCAGAGTTTTGTCTGAGCCGATCAGCCAGCCACCCACGCTATATAACGACAACAAACTTAAAGTATCAACCAGCTCAGGTTGATGTGAGCGCTGCATATCATCGCGCAAAGCCTGCAATGTCGCCAATAGTTCAGTTTGCTGCTGCGCCAACTGCGCAACATGGTCAGCGGTGCGCCGCCAATCATCCGGTAAATGCTGGATATTCTGCAACCAATCGGGTCGCAAGTCTTGCAGTATCTTGACCAATTGCGGTAATGCTTGCCATTGGGGAAATTGCTCCAATAACACACGCTGCACAATTGACCATAAGTTATAGCGTTGTAGTAGTGCCAGCACGACGCCAATCAGCATCTGATCACCACTGATCTGTAGGTCGCCGACTTCACGACCTACAGATTGCGGATGAATCAATCTTTGTAATAATCGCAAGGCTGAGCTGTTAATACGCGCGTCAACATGGCCGTCATAAAAGCTCAACACCTGCAAACCCTGCTGAGTAAACAACAAATAAAATGTCGCATAAGGATCGTGGCTTTTAATACGCGCCACACGGCCAATGCAAGGTCGGATACTCTGCATCGCCTGTGCATCCTGTTCCAATAAGCGATTAATGCTGGATTCCACGATCCCCAGCACCAAGGCGCTTAACACCGAGTCCTGAAACTCAAATGGGGAACTTGAAATAACCGCCATTAATACTCACCAATATTGACCTTGTGAATGGGTTGGATCTCTTCACCTAAAACAGCATATCATCCCGCACACGCTAATCGGCATCACCCAAATTTTAACCGGCGACTTTAACACAGATGGATTTTGCAACACCATGCACACGGCGCTTTCTTATTTTTTAACGATCATACCGATCGCCTACACCTTGATATGGGTATCAGCAACCCTCTTGTGCCTGCGTTTTTGCTTGTGGCCCCTATCGCTGCACTTGGCAACCTTGGTTTGGGCTTTCTCAAATGCCGGTCGACTTCATTATTGGCAACAATCTAAAGCACAAAAAATCATTAGCCACTTGCTAAAAGAAGCCCCATTTGCGGAATTATTATTATCACAAAGACTAGGGAGCCAATTACATCAGCAATTAAAGCCTGGCTTGCCCGTCTTAATGATCAACCATCTAGAGCAATACTACCCCCTCACTTGGGCCGTTATTTCCCCCCACTGGCAAGCACAATTACAGCAATTCAGCTCGAATCATCTCGCTCAGGTGATGGATGATCTGCTGGACGAACTGCGGGGAATTGATTGGCATGACTGGAGTTTATTGCAAAGCAATATTACTTCGCTCACGGCCACACAACGATTGCGTAACGCCTATCGATTATTAGCGCCTTTACCTTCCCATTTAAATCGGCACATGCGATTGATGACTTGGTTGTTGTTGAGCGTTACGGTGTTGTTCATTTTATTAATACCGAGCAGTGAGCAAGCACTGATGTTTTATATTAGCGCGGCTTGGCTGGTCATGACGTTTTATAATGTATGGGAAATTCGTCAAAGCTTGGGACCTCAACTTTGGTCAAGTTGGAGCACAATACTGGCCAACGATCTCAGTCAACAGGTCTATCACCTAAAACCACTGTTTAGAACCTGGCAGCGCAGCAAAGCAAATCCGTTGCGCCGTGCACTGAATACCGCACTGGAATATCAATGGGGTTCGGCGGATTTTCATGCCAGCCTATCTTCTCAATTAATGGAACAGCTCATTGGGATGAGTCAGCAAGTCGGTTTTGGCAACGAGCAACAAGTGGCAGTGCGCAATCATGTATTGCAACACTTTAAGCAGACATCCGTTATGGATCAGCGCGTATTGGCGAATCAAATCACAGGCAACTACTGGCGCATACTACTGGCCATCGTGCTAGTTTTCGCATTTTTATTGGCAGGAATAACCCTACTCTTAAGTTCATTAGACTGAGAGCCTCATGAGATTTTTCGACGACGATAATAGGCAATCGCCATTAAAGTGATCAGCGCTTCTAAAGTAGAGCTCCCTGATGTTGTTTGTTCTGAAGCATTAGCTCCTTGTTCTGATCCAATTTGTGCATTTGGCTCTACGGGTACTACTGTTGGTACTACTGTTGGCGAAGCCGTTGGTGTAACTATTGGTGTTTTTGTCGGTGTAGCCGTTGGTGTTTTTGTCGGCGTAGCCGTTGGTGTAGCCGTTGGGGATGTCATTACGCTTGGAGCTCTAAAATCAGCAACAATAGTACGTGAAATTTCTAAGTTCTGTGCATTCTCTGAAACACCCACAACACCAGTTGGAAATCCGTTGTAGGATACATTCGGATTGGAGAAACGCTTTATTCTGCCCACACTACAACTGAGATAGCTTAATTGAGTTGCAAATCCACCGGGCTGACATTGCAAAAGACCATGATTATTCCCAACGCTCGGATCCACCTCAATGTTATGAGCTAACCCCATATTGTGCCCAATTTCATGAGTAAGGCTATAGCCTATACATGAAAAATCAACCACGGAAAATGCAAAACCTTGTCTAACCGATGGGCGACTTACGTAAGCTATACCACAACCGTCGCTTGAAAATTTGCCAATCCCGACAACTAAATCTGCTTCATATGTATTTCTGTAATTTGCAACATTGAGATTAGTTCTTATAAAATCCAAGTAATCATCCAAAGCAGTGCCAGTAACACTATCTTCGATAACGCCCATTACCTTGTTGGCAACCAAGGGGCCAACTGGGATTAGACGCATATTCACGCCCGACTCAGGAAAAGTCTGCGTATTGGCCACGACAATCTCACTATCTACCTTGGCTTGCAAAGCCTGCAGACCGATATCACCTCCGCCCAAAGCGTTAATTGCCTCTGTGTTAAAAACAAATAACACTTGAATTTCTGATACGTTGTCATCTGCTGCAGTCGTTAAGTTAGCCATGCTGTTGGCAGAAGTTGGTGAGCTGGCATTTAATAACGAATCATCGTGGACGTCATAATCCAACATGACAGCATCCGCTTCTGTCGTGGGTTTTATGAGCACCTGGTCATTATGCTGAGACATACGCCTCAACTTTTCTTCGTCCTGCTGAAAAATAACCTGCTTGCCACTCTTTAAGGTGGAAATTAAATAGGTTGTACCATCTTGCGTTAGGATACTGCCGGCCACCGAGTCGCCATTTTGAGTAATCACTGCATACAATTCTGACCGCTGCGGATCCTTTCCTACCCAACTTTTTGAACCTGTTGGCAAATTTTCTACCATTTTTCTCTGCAGGTTTAATACTTGGCCATTGGGCAAATTTAAACTCAACTGTTCTTGATCAATGAAGCTTGGATCTAAATCTACGACTTGGGCCGTGTCTTTCAACGCCTCTTCCGGCAAATCAAATGTTTCATCGACAGAACCGGACAGCTTCCAAGCGGCTAAGGCTGGTTGAGTTTCTTCATTGTTAAAATCGGCAGTAACCCTAGGGTGATTTTCCGTGGTTGGCGCAGCAGGATAAGCGACTATTCGGGCTGAATCGGCCTGATTGACTGTCTTGATAACCGTCACATCTGGCACCGATACGCTGCTGACCATCTCCCGATCAGATGACCTGTCATACCAAACTGCACCACTAAAAACCAATACAGCTAAAGTCACTAATGCCGCGATTTTACTGGCCGCTTTGAACTGCATGTTGCCAACTCCAACAGGTTGAAAAAATCACAGAATCAATTTCTCTGAAAACCCAAAACTCAGCTTTACAGACAAAACAAATAACCCGATAAAAGTCTAGACAGCAAAAAAATATCTCGATCGGATACAATGTATCGATTTACATGCATTTGAAGTCTTTAGTAATTGCGAATGCAGCCCCCACTCCTCTGAATCAAAACTGGGGGCTAGTCGACATTCGTAGCTGTAGATAGAGATGTGCTTGAACTGACCATGATCTGAATAAATTCAAGCGATGGTTTGTCTATTGTTTTAAGCGGCAGTGGTTAAGATGGAACGGCTAAGTTATTTTTGGCGCGAGTGCTGGGCATTATTTTCAATTTTGTGGTGAGGAGTTGGCAGGATTTGCATGATTGTATTGCCCATGCCGAAAAGGCGGTGATTCCTCTGGGATTGATGTTCGTTTGGCTGGTTGGATTTTAGGTGTTTTTAATAATGGCTCTAATGTGCGGTGGCTTTCATGCTGCATTAAAATAACAATATTTGACTTGTTGGATACTGAGTGGCATCTTAAGCTCGGTTTTTAAATGAGAGCACAACTGTTTCAATATTCTTTTTTAGTGTATCTGTTCAATTCTAGTGTATTTATCCAAAAGGCAGTTTGATTATGGATCAATTTACCCACGTATCGTTATTCACCGGTCTTAGCGAACGCGTGCTAGCCGCAATCGATGGTGTTACTACTTCACGCAGCTTTAGCAAAAATAGCATTATCATCAATGAAGGTGATTTATCCAGCAGCATGTATTTGTTGGTCAGTGGCAAAGTGAAAGTTTATTTAAGTGATGAAGAAGGTAAGGAATTTGTACTCAGCACCCTCGGCCCTGGAGCCTATTTCGGTGAACTGGCTTTATTAGATGACGAAAAACGCACTGCCTCAGTTAAAACCATTGAAGACAGTATTTTTAAGTGCTTGCACAAAGAAGATTTATTAAAATTACAAAATGACTTTCCTGAAGTATCGCAAACCATTATTCATAATTTGGTTAAAATCATTCGCAGCCTAACGGAAAACATTAAATCCCTGGCATTAAAAGACGTGTATGGCCGTATTCGACGAATGCTCATGGATATGGCAGAAATCTCCAACCCAATTGCCGAGAAACTCACGCAACAAGACATTGCCAGTCGTGTTGGCTCTTCGCGTGAAATGGTCGCACGAATTTTGAAAGATCTAGCGGCCGGTGGTTATATCGAAATTGATAAAAAACAGATTCATATTATTAAACCCTTGCCGTTTCACTACTAGGCTAAAAAAAGCTGATCCCAGGTTGATCAACCTTTTTATTTACTGCTAAGCTGCGTTTATGGCCTTTAAAAAACTCAGTAATTTGCTCTGTTACTTACTTCTGCTGCTATTACCGCTGCAGGCGATGACCTTGCCATTTCTCTCCATACCTCATTCAAAAATAAACTCAATCACTACACCATGCCACCCTTCAGCCAGCCAACAAACGGATTGCTGCGGTGATCACGGACATTGCTTTGACCATCGCGCATGTCAACAGATGGCAGGATGCAAAACACTTAGCGCAACAGTTATATTGAGCGCATTAACAACATTCAGGCAAACCTATGCTCAGCATGAGTCCTACTTTTATATCCATTCAGCTTATTCTGCTGTGTTGTCGGACAGTTTAAAACGCCCTCCTCGCACCTAATTCATTCGCTTTTAATGATTTTATAACCATTATTGCTGATGAACAGGTTAATTGATAATGCGTATTTTAATATTGGGTTTATGCCTATTATGGGCATTGCCTGCTACTGCAGGCCCGATGGGCTTTCAAAGCTCATGGATGTCGATGGGCGATCTCGGCCCCAACTGGCGAGAAGCGTTTGTCAATTATGCGCTAACGTCTCGCGATGCCATCGGCATCAGTCAAACCTACATGCGTTCGGACAACAAACTTCAAACCCGTGATTTATCTGAAATCACTTATACTCGCCTACTGTATCGCTTAAATCAAGCGCATGCGCAAAGCAATCTCTGGTTTGTCAGTGGTATTGGTGGCATCAATATCGATAATAACCAACCCGAAGCTAAGCCCGAAGTTCAGCAAAAAATAATGCTATCGCCTGGCGTTAGTGCAGACTATGAAACCAGGCGTTTGTATTTTTCCGCAACGCAACGCCTGTATCGATCTGAGAATCTTAACCATGATTATTCTGCATTACGTGCAGGCTTTTCATTTTATGAAACCGATTACACACAAACGCAACCTTGGTTGGTCATTGAGGCCCGACAGATGCACGATTTAACTGAGCAGGTAGAAGTAACGCCGATGCTGCGCTTTATTAACAAACAATATTTTATTGAAGCCGGTGTCAACAATACTCAACAAGTACGTTTTAATTTTATGTTCATTTTCTAAGGAGATATTCATGAAAAAGTTCAACTTATGTGTGTTGATGATATTGAGTTTTAATTTGCAAGCGGCAGAAATTATTAAAGCCGAAGTCAATGGCATGGTCTGCGCTTTCTGTGCGCAGGGCATAGAAAAAAAATTACGTAAACTGCCGCAAATCCAGGATGTGACTATCAATTTAAAAAATCACATAGTTGCTGTCGCACTTAATGATCAGCACACCTTAACTGTCAACACCATTAAAGACCTAATTAAAGATGCGGGTTATGACGTTACCGACATTAAAGTGATGCAAGGTGATCTGCAGCAGTTCAAACAACCATAACAAAAGGGGGGTCTGGGTATGAAATCAATGATTCCATCAGCACGTACTTTACCTTGGCTAACGTTATTCAGTAGTAGCAGCACTTTGATTTGCTGCGCGATACCGGCTCTGTTGGTAACACTGGGCGCCGGTGCCGTTTTATCTTCTGTTATTGCGGTGTTTCCACAACTGGTTTGGTTTTCAGAGCACAAGCTGGCGGTTTTTTTAATCGCCAGCTTCATGCTCATCCTCTCTGGCTATTGGCAGTGGCGGGCCCGTTCATTACCTTGCCCCGCTGACCCTCAACTAGCACAAACCTGCCGACAAGCTCGGCGTTATAGTTTGATTATTTACCTAACGTCCGTACTGATTTTTTTACTGGGTGGATTTTTTGCGTTTATTGCACCGTTATTTTTGTAGAGGTTGTGGATATGAATTTTTCAACTAAGCGCTTCACGCTGATTTTTTTATGCATCACGCTAACGGCATGCACGCATTTAACACCCGATGGGGATGAAGCGGAAGTACGTCGCCATGCCGATGAATTACTCGGGCAACCCACAGTGCATCCAAACCCTCTTCAAACTGAACGCGATGCCTTGTTAAGCCAAACGTTAACGGTCGATTCAGCGGTTCGTTTAGCCTTAATCAATAATCCTCGTCTACAAAGTAATTTTGCCCAATTGCAGCTCACAGAAGCAGAAGTCATCTCGGCAAGCCGCTTACGCAACCCCGGTTTTTCAATTGCAGATTTATCGCGCGGCAGCGAGCACGAAGTTGAGCGTGCCGTCAGTTTTGATTTAATGGGGCTGCTGACTTTACCTTTGCGAAGTAAAATGGCCAAACAGCAATTTGAAACGCTGAAGCAGGCCACCACAGCAGAATTGCTGACACTCGCGTATGCTACACGTCAAGCTTATTACACTGCGATTGCTGCAACGCAACGCACTGCTTACGCCGCCGACGTGCAAACTGCGGCAGAAGCGGCCAATCAGTTAGCCACCGATTTAGCCAAGGCCGGCAACATAAGCCGCTTAGACGCCGCGCGTGAACAAGTATTTTATGCGCAGGCCCATGCACAATACACACGATTGGTAACCCAGCAACAAGCAACGCGCGAACAACTGATTCGTCTGCTGGGTTTAAACGATAACAGCTTGTTAAAACTCCCCGATCACCTTGACGAATTACCGCCAGAAGCACGTACACTCAATCAAGTCGAACAATTTGCCATGCAGCAACGGATTGACGTGCAACTCGCTAAACAACAAGCCGCGCAAACCGCCCAATCACTTACACTCAGCAAGGTGACGCGCTTCATTAACGTGTTGGAGTTGGGTTATCAATCGAATACGTCTAATCAGCAACCGACACAAAAAGGTTTTGAAGTCAGGCTCGAATTACCGCTATTTGATTTTGGCCGCTCACGTATCGAGCAAGCCGAAGCCATCTATCGACGCGCATTAGCGGATGTGGCGACAACCGCCATTAATGCACGCAGCCAAGCACGAGAAACCTATGCGCGTTACCACAGCGAATATGCATTGGCAAAACACTATCGCGACCACGCTCTGCCGTTGCAACAACAAATCTCGCAAGAAATGTTATTACGCTATAACGGCATGTTAATCAGCCCGTTTGAACTGTTGGCGCAAGCTCGCGAACAGATCGATAGCAGTGAACGTTATTTAACAGCATTGGAAAATTTCTGGTTAGCCAGCGCTGATTTGGATAATGTTTTACAAGGTAATATTAGTTTGCCGACCACAACAGCCATGCATACGAATAGCATGCAAACCGAGAGCACACAACCATGAGCAATCGAAGACAGTTTTTAAGCGGCGCCAGCGCGGCGCTTTTAACGGCAGGATTAGTGAATCGCGCACAAGCCGCTGCTATTCCAGAAGCACATCTACAAAAAACTCCGAACAGCACGGGTCCATTAGCACCTGAGCACGGTCAAACTTATAACCCAGTGGTGACGTTAAATGGTTGGACATTGCCGCATCGTTTTAAAGATGGCGTTAAAGAATTTCACCTGGTCGCAGAACCCGTGGTGCGCGAGTTCGCCCCCGGTATGAAGGTCAAGATGTGGGGCTACAACGGCCAAAGCCCAGGGCCAACTTTAGAGTGTGTTGAAGGGGATCGTGTACGTATTTTTGTCACCAATAAATTACCCGAGCACACCACCGTCCATTGGCATGGCTTGTTAATCCCTTCTGGCATGGATGGGGTCAGTGGTCTCAATCAACCGAGTATTCAACCCGGACAAACCTTTGTTTATGAATTTACCCTGCAGAAGTCTGGGACTTTCATGTACCACCCGCATGCCGATGAAATGGTACAAATGGCGATGGGCATGATGGGATTTATTGTCGTCCACCCCAAAGATCCAACCTTTATGCCCGTCGATCGCGATTATGTATTTTTGCTAAGCGCTTATGATATCGACCCCGGTGCTTATATGCCGCGTGTTTCTGAAATGACCGAATTTAATTTGTGGACCTTTAACTCAAGGGTATTTCCCGGTATCGATCCCATCGTTGCCCGCACCAACGACCGCGTGCGCATTCGCGTGGGCAATCTCACCATGACCAATCACCCCATTCATCTGCACGGCCATACTTTCCAAGTGACCTGCACCGATGGTGGCTGGGTACCCGAAACCGCGCGCTGGCCAGAGGTCACCGCCGATATCGCCGTCGGACAAATGCGGGCCATTGAGTTCACCGCCACGGCGGGCGATTGGGCGTTGCATTGCCATAAATCGCATCACACCATGAACGCCATGGGGCATAAATCACCCAATCTGATGGGCGTACCCCAACAGCAGTTCGCTGAAAAAATTCGCAAACTGATTCCCGATTATATGAGCATGGGCGAAACCGGCATGTCGGAAATGAGTAGCATGAGCATGATGCCGTTACCGGAAAATACTTTACCCATGATGAGCGGAACTGGCCCTTATGGCCCCGTTGAAATGGGTGGCATGTTTACGATGTTCAAAGTGCGTGACGAGCAAAAACCCGGCGATTATAGCGACCCAGACTGGTATCAAAATCCACCGGGCACACAAGCTAAATTATTTCAAGGCGCGCTTCCAAAAGCCAATCGGCAAAAAACTAAACGCCAGCCAACCGCTCACCATAAAACCCAGGGTACCGACCAGAACACCGATACAACACTGGAAGTGCGTAAACCGAGCGGTCATGCGCATCATTAAGAGATTTTCGTATGCAAACCCATTCCATTTCTAAACTACCCGCACTATTCATTGGCCACGGTGCGCCAACGAATGCGATCACTGATAACCCGTTTCGCAAACAATGGCAAAAACTCGGTGATAGCTTACCTCGACCTCGTGTGATTTTATGCATTTCCGCGCATTGGGAAACCAGCGGCACACAGGTTTGCACTGCAGTTTCACCGCGTACTATTCATGATTTTGGCGGTTTTCCAAAAGAATTATACGAACAACTTTATCCAGCACCCGGCGCACCTGACGACGCGAGAGCCGTGCAAGCTTTATTTCCCAGCGGCAGAGTCAGCTTGAATGAGCAATGGGGATTGGATCATGGCGCGTGGAGCATATTGCAATCCTTATTTCCCGCCGCAGATGTCCCTGTTTTTCAACTCAGTTTGAACACACAATTCACACCCGCCCAACACTTTACTTTCGCCAAACAATTAGCTGTGTTGCGCACACAGGGCTTTATGATCATCGGCAGCGGCAATATTGTGCATAATCTCCGTATGATCAACCACGATTTTGAACCACCGAGCTGGGCAACCGAGTTTAATGATTATGTTCGCGATGCTTTACTGCGTAATGATCGTGACGCCCTAATTGATTATTCCCTCGCTGGCGCTTCAGCAACTTTAGCAGTGCCAAGCAATGAGCACTATTTACCACTGCTGTACATCGCCGCCTTACGTAGTTCGGAAGATCAATTGCAATTTTTTAATGATGGCTATGATTGGGGGTCTATCTCGATGTTAAGTGTGGTGGTTGACTGAAAGCGGCATATAAAATTTAAACTTGCAGATTAAAATCTTTATGTTGAACTGTGCATCCATAAGTTCTTGCAATTGATTCCGCAAACACTGTTGCAGCGTCTGCATGTTCAGCCTTACAAAAAAACAAATGTCAGCACAGTTCAAATTACGCTGATGGTTATTACAACCTAGAAACGTACACCGGCATTAAATGCCAACACATCGGTATCTAACTGAGCATTACTATTGTCATAATCTTGACTGCCCGTTAAATATTCAGCACCAATATGTAGGTTAGGCTGTACAAAATAATTGACTGCCAACGTCAAATTATTTTCCGTGTATTCATCTGTTTCTGCATGATCAAAACCAACACTTAAGCCCAAGTCGTCGCTAGGGTATAAAGTTAAGGCCGCGCCAAAACCAACGCCATCATCATCCACTGCATCTGACTGACGAAAATCTGCATTAGCATCGAACGCTACGGTATAAGGCGATTGCTGCATCATGAGCTGTCGGTAAGCAACTGAATAAATATTCACATCCACATCGTCCTGACTCGCAGAAAGCAGATTACCTTCAATGGTCGACAAATCGGTCAGGTAATATCCCACACCGAAACCAAATCCATCCGCGTCACTATCGCCTGCGTCACTTTGAAAAGCTTGCAGATTTAAAAACACACCCGAAGCACCATGCACTCTGGCAGCAATCGATTGAGAATCCACGTCATCGAAACCATCATCATAGTTTTGTGTGATTAAAGTTGCGTTTGCGCTGCTGGCATGCTGAATAAACGCAGCCTCTGCTAAAGGACCACCTTTGGTGCTCACTGTCTCAAAATACACAGTACCGGACAAACCGAGCAGATCGGAATCAACATCATTGAATCCAGCATCCTCCGTCACAAATCCCAGGGCACCATTGGCCTCAAATTGATAGTCTTGCGCTTGAACTAACGCACTGCCCATCGTCGCCAACACACTCACTAATAATACTTTTCGTGACATATCTACCTCGTTATGGATCGTTTGGGGATAAAGCGTCTGCATCATACAAGTAGTTTGTACTCAACGGAAAGAGACACAGTTCTTGTTTTACAACGAAGATCGGGATTATCCAGTTGAATATCTGAACTATCTCTTTGATGCCCCATCCATAGGGGGCACAATCAGCGCAGGATCCAAACGCTCATTCATCCAATTCATCCGCCAATCTAAATGCGGACCGGTGGCGCGGCCGGTAGCGCCGACTTCGCCAACGACTTCGCCCTGCTTTACTTTTTGACCAACTTTAACCAGCACGCGGCTTAAGTGCATGAAGGTTGATGACACGCCATAACCATGATCCATAATAATCGTGCCGCCGGAAAAATATAAATCAGGTTCTGCTAACGTCACCACGGCATCAGCGGGCGCACGCGCTTTTGTACCAACCGCCGCACCGATATCCACCCCATAATGCGGCTGCTTGGGTTCGCCATTATAAAATCGTTGGCTACCATAAACGCCGGTAATCGGCCCTTGTAATGGCCAGATAAATTGCACTGCAAACGCTTGCAAATCCAGCCATTGTGCGCGGGCAGCATTGACTGTTGCCGCTTCCTGTTGGATACGCGCTTGCACTTCTGGCGGCGGATTCACATGTTTGGCTTGCACCCCATTGACGAGTTGAATCTTATACTCGCGCTTCTGTATTGGAATCGACCAACTGTTTGAGGTTTGCGCCGTTTTTACTTTTAAGGTGATCATTGCAGCGGCATCACGCCCCACGCCAAAAACAAACTGCCCTTTCGGTGTCATTTTCAACGGCTGCTCATTTAACCAAACTTGACTACCCGCCGGAACACTACCGATTAACAGGGCACCTTGTATTAATTGGCCACGCAATTTGACCTCGCCCTGCTGCCAGTCTGCTTGACTCACACCACTGCATAGCCAACCACTGCACAGATAAAAAAGCAAAACCAAAACTTCATGAAGCTGTTTTTTTGGCATTATTTCTCCTGAATGTGATCGATTACTTTTTAAGCCCTGTAAGTACCATGTTCAACACGGGGTATTTATGGCAAGATCGTCGCTGTTTTTAATCATCCGCACCTTATCACAAGCTTGTTTTAAATTGGGCACTTAAGTCATGCTGTTCAAACGCATATTTTCTGTGATATTTGTCGTCGGCGTTATCAGCTTGGGCTGTTTGCTGGTGGCTGCGGTTTATTGGGATCGGCAAGTCGTACAAGAATTTTCGGGAAAAAAATGGCAAGTGCCTGCCAAAGTCTATGCACGCCCGATGGAGCTTTATGTCGGCGCACCGTTAACATTAAAAAATGTGCGTGATGAATTGAACCGCCTGCGCTATCAAAGCGATTCAAGCTTAGCGCGACCCGGTCGCTATCAAGTACGTGGCCAACAACTCCTGATCAGCACGCGCGGCTTTCAATTTTGGGATGGCCAGGAAGAAAAACAGCAAGTCAAAGTCAGTTTTGCCGATAATCAAATCGATCAGCTCGAAACACTGCAAGGCACGGAAACCGATATCGTGCGTTTAGAACCGGTGTTGATTGGCGGTATTTTTCCAGATAATCTCGAAGATCGAATTTTGGTGAAAATTGACGATGTACCACCGCTGCTGATTCAAACCTTATTACTCACCGAAGACAGGCGATTTTTCAGCCACTCTGGCTTATCGTTAATGAGCGTAGCCCGCGCTGCACTGGCTAACTTACGCGCTGGCAGCATGGTTGAAGGCGGTAGCACGCTGACGCAACAGTTAGTGAAAAACTTCTTCCTCACCAACGAGCGCACCTTAAATCGCAAAGTACGCGAAGCGGTAATGGCGTTGCTGCTTGAACTGCATTACAGCAAAAATGAAATCCTCGAAGCGTATTTAAATGAGATTTATTTAGGCCAAGCCAATAGCCGCTCTATTAACGGTTTTGGTTTAGCCAGCCATCATTATTTTGGCCAACCCTTAACCGATCTCGATGTTTCACAAATGGCCTTATTAGTCGCCATGGTCAAAGGCCCTTCTTATTATCATCCATTGCGAAATCCAGAACGCGCCAAACAAAGGCGTGATCATGTACTGTCCCTGCTCGCAGAAGCTGAGGTGTTATCGCCGAAAGAAGTCCTTACCGAACAAGCCAAACCCATCCAAGTTTTGCGCACACCGCCGCAAGCGGTGAATCCTTATCCGGACTTTATTGATCTGGTGAATCGACAACTCAAGCAAGATTACCCAGAAGATGCGCTGAAAAGCGAAGGCCTGCAAATTTACACCACATTGGATGTTGGTGTACAAGCAGCGTTAGAAAAAGCCATGCGTCAACGCTTAACCACACTCAATCAAGCACAATCTAAAGCAGCAACGCCTTTGCAAGCTGCTGCCATTGTCACCGAACCCAAAAGCGGGGAAGTATTAGCGTTGCTCGGTAGTGCCGAACCCGGCAGCATCGGTTTTAATCGCGCATTAGATGCCAAACGACCGATTGGTTCAACCATCAAACCCTTGGTGTATTTACTGGCCTTGCAACAGTCACAGTATCAGCTCAATAGTTTTATTTCGGATGAGCCTTTGAGCATACTGGGTCAAAACGGCAAAAATTGGCAACCCGATAATTATGATCATCGCAGTCATGGTCAAGTGATGCTGCAAGAAGCACTGGCACATTCATACAATCTAGCAACGGCAAGACTCGGCATGGACATAGGCGTTGAGCATCTGGTTAAACTCATTCGCACACTGGGCGTCGATGCACCTATGCTGGCAGTCCCCTCGTTAACGCTCGGTGCAGTGGACATGACGCCGCTACAAGTGGCGGCACTTTATCAACCACTGGCCGGAGATGGCTTTAATAGCCCCATTCGCGCTATTCGTGCCGTGCAACAAGGGGATGGCACACCGCTGACACGGTATGCCTTGCAAGTTTCACAAGTTATCAACCCCGAAGAAATTTACTTGCTGAAGCATGCGTTGCAACAAGTCGCCAACACGGGTACCGCGCAAAAAATTCGTGAAGTATTCGGCAATAATGCAGGGCTCGCCGGCAAAACCGGCACCACAGATGATGCGCGTGACAGTTGGTTCACCGGTTTTAGTGACAACTTTTTAGCGGTGATATGGATTGGCCGTGACAACAATCAGCCAGCCAAACTCACAGGCGCGCAAGGCGCGTTAAACGTGTGGATTGACTTAATGCAGCAAATCAATTTTCAACCCATTCGAAATCCAACGCCCGACGGTTATCAGCAAGTTTGGCTCGATCAATACACTGGCACCTTGAGCGCCGAAGGCTGCCCTGGCGCAGTGTGGGTAGCCGTTGCTGAAAGTGCCTTACCCACAGAAAGCTCAGGCTGTCGACTGCAAACACGCTTACTTGATGACGATAGCGAAACACCAACCGAAATACCCCAACGTGTTTGGCGAAGCTGGCGTAATTTATGGCGTTAATCCTAGTGATAACGTTAATTTCAGAATTTTAAATACAGGAAAATATGAGCATGCCTTCTTTAAGCATTCGCCCCAACGCATTATGGAGTTTAATTGCCACCACGCTGCTTTGCAGCTGTACTTATCTACCGCCAGCACCCGAAGCCCATCGTCCAGCAGAGCGTAAACCACCCGTGGTGATTCATCGTGCTAAACCGCAGGCGCCCACCCGCATCATTCTTGCCCCTGAACGCGTTATCCAACCACACACTCGAGAAGAATTAAAATACGCACAACCTGCCCCACCCAGCCGCACCCAATCTGCAGAAAATCGACTCTATGCACAAGCCGAACAACATGCCAATGCAGCTGAGTTTGATAAAGCTGCCGTCGATATTGAACGTGCACTTCGCATCAATCCCTATTCTTCGCACGGCTACCTACGCTTAGCCGAGTTGCATAGCCGCAATCAAGACTGGAAAGGTGCCGAACAACTTGCCCTAAAAGCCATCAACTACGCCCACTATCAACCACCACAACAAAGTCGCTCATTAAAGCTGGCCGCTTGGCAACTGATTCTCGAAGCCCGTCAAGCACAAGGCAATGCAACAGGTGCGCGTGAAGCGCAGCAAAGGATTGATGAGTTGGAATCGGATATGGGGTAATCAATCCATCCCGCCAAACGCCACTAACCTTTAATTTGCATCAAATCTAGTATCATCCATGTATTTTTAAACCTAGACTTTTAAAATACATGGAAAAACAGAGAAATTATTCGACGCTAACCCGTTAGCCACTATTTTTCCCTACTGGAACCCCATCACCCCGCACGCCTTCATGCGTTTTTATATTGGTAAAGCTGTATTACAATCATTTCTCTAATCTAAACCAACATGCGGAATTTCTGTGAGCCATCAAATTACCATCGCCACCCGTCAAAGCCCCTTAGCTTTATGGCAGGCTCATCATATTAAAGCTGAGCTAGAAGGTTTTCATCCGGGTATTCAGATTCAAATTTTGGGCATCACCACAGACGGCGATCGTTTCCTCGATACTGATTTAAGTAAACTCGGGGGCAAAGGCGTGTTTGTTAAAGCGCTCGAAGAAGCATTATTGGGAGGGAAGGCGGATATTGCCGTGCATTCCATGAAAGATGTGCCCGTTGAATTGCCCGATGGTTTAAGCATGCCTTGCATCTGCCTACGCGCCAGTGTCGAAGATGCGTTTGTCAGTAATCGGTTTGCGCACCTGAACGACCTACCATCGCAGGCCCGTATCGGTACGTCCAGTTTACGGCGCCATAGTCAATTGAAATATCATCGCGCCGATTTTACGATCCTGCCGTTGCGCGGCAATATTCAAACCCGCTTACAAAAATTGGATGATGGCCAGTATGATGCTATCGTCCTTGCCGCTGCGGGCCTTGAACGCATGCAACTTGATGATCGTATTCGCCATCGATTGGATCAACAACTCTGCTTACCTGCAGTGGGACAAGGTGCATTAGGTATTGAATGCCGAGCGGATGACACACACACGCAACAACTGCTGCAGCCGCTGAACCATCTACCAACTCATCTCGCGGTGATCACCGAACGTCAAGTGAATTTGAGTCTTGGCGGAAGCTGCCATGCGCCGATCGGTGCATTGGCCGTTTGGAAAAACCAACAACTTTATGTACAGGCCATGGTAGCAAACGCATCAGGCACTAAAAAAATTGTGGCCGATGCTTATCTCAGCGCCGAGATAACTTCACCCATTACCATTTTTCGTCAACTGGGTGATCAGGTGGCCACACAACTTAAACAACAAGGCGCAATGGCGTTATTGGCAGATCATGCCTAAGCCTTTAGCAGGATACTGTATTCTGGTAACACGGCCAGAAGCAGAAACGCAATTGTTGTGCGATCGACTGACCGAGCTGGGTGCCAACACGATTGCCTTACCGCTGCAAACACGACTGAGCCAAGTCAGCGCGCCGCCGCACGACCTGCAGCAACATCACGGCGTCATTGTAGTCAGCCCGACAGCAGCAGAATTGGCAGCGCCGTCACTGACGACTGCCATCCTGAATTGGCAACCGATTTGGCTCGCCATTGGTAAAAGTACCGCCGACAAGCTGCACGCTTTATTGCAAGTTAACGTCACCTCGCCCGATCCTGAAAATTCCGAGTCCTTACTGACACTGCCTGTTTTGCAGACAGCGTCCGTTAAAAGTCAACGCTGGTTATTGATCAAAGGCCAAGGGGGTCGTACCACCATTCAAGATGCCTTAATCGAACGTGGTGCCAGCATTAGCATTTGGAATTTATACCAACGTGAACCTTCAGCAATTTATCAACAGGCGTTGCAAGATGCCACGCTCTGCGGCCTTAATAGCGACGTGGTGATGGCAAGCAATGCCGAAGCCTTACACCTATTGGTTAAGCTCCTAGAAAAACATCAACCGGAAAAAATTCAACAATTCATTATTGTGGTACCGGGTTCACGCTTAGCGGCACTGGCACGTACACTCGGTTTTGCGCAAATCGTCAGCAGTGCGGGTGCGCAGATCGACAGCTTAATTTCAGCATTGCAAAACTACCTATTGAGCCACCCCCCTCAAATCTGCGATGATCAACGTTAATTTTTATATCCGCTCTTTTTTGATCACAAGCTCAGAGTGTATGGATGGAAGTCTTAACTACAGATACTCAATCACCCTTGCCGATACAATCACCCGCACCGATTCGATCACCCTCACCTTGGGTATGGGTGGTCGTTACCCTGGTGATACTATTAATCGTTTTTGCCTTTATGATTGCCGGCTTGGCCATTGCGGACTTGCGGACTGATTTAGCACGCGCCAATAACACACTTCAACAGGTCAGCGCGCATCAGCAGCAACAATGGCAAGAATGGAATCAAGCCCACCCGCAAATTAACAGCCAACTACAACAACTCAGCAGCAAACAATCTGAGCAGCGCAATCAACTTTCCGATTTACAACAACAACTCGAAACTTGGCGCTTACGCTGGGAACAGGAATTATCCAAAGATCCACTCAAGCGTCAAATGAATGATCTACAAGATGTACTTGATCAAGCCTACCGCCATTTATTATTAACCGCCTCTGTGCCACAAAGCCAAGCCCTGCTGGAACAAGCTTATGCATTGTGCACACGATTTGAGTCCACTTTATTACAACCTGTCTGTTTGCTGATCGCGCAAGATAAACAAGCGCTATCCGGGTATGACGCGCCAAACACTGACAAAATTCTCGAACAACTGAGCCAGCTCGAAAGTCATTTGTTATTGCCACTCCAGCAAGCACAGCGATTACAGTTCACCCCTGCTTTTAGCAATCCTGTCGCCAGGACCGCATCAGAAACGCAATCCAACGACTTACCTCACTATTTTTTGAACAAATGGCTATCCGTCTGGCAACAACTTGGCAACTTCATTCGGGATTATCTGGTACAAGTTCATCACCTGCATAAGGCGCCCAATGATCACTATCAATTAAAGCTGCCTGAGTTAGATCAGCTAGCAGCGCGTTTGAGTCTACTGTTTCAACAAGCCCGCACCGCTTTATTGATTCAAAATCAGCCAGTTTTTCAGTCCACGCTCGCGGAAATTCAACTGATTACCAAGACACAACAAACACTGATTCCCAACCAAACCGCTTTCATTGCAGAACTGGCACCCTTACAAAATCTGTCCATCCTACAGACACCGCCACTCAATTTAAAAGCCAGGGAAATGCTCACCCGCTTATTAAAAAGTTATGGCGACATCAACACGCCATCGAGCGCTGCGACATCTTCCGCAGCAGCACTACCTGCGGCGTCACCCTAATGCGTTTATTATCAAAAGGCTTACTACTGATCACCCTTGTGCTCATTATTGGCAATTGGCTTCTGGCAGATGTTGGTTATGTTTTAATTCGTTATGGTCATGTCGCCATTGAAACCAGCTTGCTCGTGGTGGTACTGACGGGAATGGTTTGCTTGTTTATTATTTTTACGCTGATACGTCTGCTGCCTAACCGAAAACCAACCAATCGCGAACCTGCACAGAGCGATCAAATAGCGAAAAATAAACCAACCACCAACGCCATCGACACCCATTTAACCCAACAAAAACCGAACGAGCCAAAGCAAAAAAACTGACCCGCATAAGTCGTACTAACAATCACAAACCACCTTCGACCCTCGTATGGCTGGTAGCTGGCGGCCCCTAAAATTGATGACTATATTATTCATTCATAAAATACTACATCTCGTTAACAACGCCCATGGAGGGGCATTATGCATCAGCTCGTTTATAACAGCAGGTTACAACCCGAGATTGATTGGGCCGCTATCGTCGCTATCGCCGAACAGGCTCGCTGCAACAATGAGGTGCTCAACGTAACCGGGATTTTGGTGACGTATCAACATCAAGTTCTGCAAATAATCGAAGGTAAACACGACACATTGAGTGAATTGTATTTAAGAATCGCGAACGATCCACGTCACAGCCAGGTACAATTACTAACCTTTGAGGCGATTACTAAACGCAATTTTAGCAATTGGAAAATGAAAGAGATCGCGATCGAACGTTTGCCTGATGACATACAATCCACGCTTAGCCTGTTAATGCCAATTGAAGACAACCATCGGCAACTGCCAACTGAAGCCAACAAAGCTGAAGCCCTATTAACGCTGATTGCAGCAATAACATCGGAGCGGTGATTTCTCACCCTCAGCAGGCATTAACCCCCTGTGTCAGGCTAGTTGTCTTTTACCACCATCGGCTTTTGGAATATTCACGCCGCGTATCGCTTGCGGTTGGTAGTTTCCATTGCGCAGTTGTTGGAGTAACTCTTTGGCATTGATGTTTTCATGCAACCAAGTTTCAGTAGCTTCGATCGTTTGTCGATCTACCCCTGCTGATCCTTTGTTTCTTTTGATTTGGCGAAATGCCTTATTTAATTTTGGTAGATACAAGGAATGCATTGCATCTACCAGTCCACGCTATCCGCCGAACCCCCAATTGTTTTTATCAGCAACCTGTGGCAGCATGCACAGGTAATTTATTACGGCGACTCTGACAGCTTCAATAAGTTTCACTCGCTGAACTATTTCTTCTTATCGCATAACTTAAAACGGAGCGCCTTCTCATGAGCATTAAAACTTCTCTACTCAAAAAAATCGTTTTCTCGGCGTTATTGTTGGTGATGTGTTCAGCCGCAAATGCCTATCAAGTAACTGGCGTAATCAACGCATTCTGGGTCTATCCAACTTATTCAGTTATTTTTCTCACTAACTCTCCCGCAACCAGTGGTCCTGCGGGATGTGTAAATGATAATGGATTTACTTTGAGCTGGTCACAATTTGACGTGACGACTCAACAAAGAATAATGTCCATGCTTTTAACTGCTCGTACGACAAAACAACCAGGGCTTTCTAGCACTTTTTAACCAAAAAGAACCTGCTCACGAAATGAATCATCAATAGCGCAGGCCATCAGTTTACTTTTAAGACGCTTTAGCCGCT
>JANNXD010000052.1:0-45007 GCA_031409375.1 Gammaproteobacteria bacterium
GGCATCTTTGTTCGTAGGTCAGTTGTTGGTAGGTTCTCATCTCATAGTCTCTTGTCGGAGAAAAAGCGATCAGACTACTGGCTTCTGACCTTCTTTTCTACTCTGCAAAAGCTATGCACTTCATTCTTGAATCTAAGAAAGCATGTAAATGCTATTTGTCGGCAATACAGTAGCGTGATCTTCTCATTTTGATTTAAACAACGTGGTGATCTATGTTTTATTAGTTGGAGGAAATCTTGTTAGGTGAGCAATAGTGAAAAGACTCGAAGAAAATCCGTCAAGGAAAACAGCACTAGAGCATATTGCCAGTTGTGCCGAATACGGAAATTTGGGTGCATTCGTTGGCGCCGGATTTTCAAAGGCTATTTTAAATGATGCGGCAAACGAAATAGAAATAGCCCTATCATGGGCAGACTTACTAAAAAAAGCAGCCACTCAAATAGAGGTGAACTACGCAGAAATAGAAAAGTCCGGCAGGGGATACCCTGAAATAGCATCGCTGGTCTGCGCAAAACATGCCGAAAACAAACAAATTACTTACCAAGAGTCTTTACGAACACTGAAACAAAAAATTGCTGAACTGACCTCATGGTATCCAAACGCAGAGCAGCGACAGGAGTATTCAAAATATCTGGAAGCCTTGTCGCCAAGCTGGATCATAACCACGAACTACGACCTTATCATCGAGGCATTGCTCACAGGGAAATCGACCCCTCTAGGTCCAAACGATGAGTTATCGGCAGAAAGGGGCATCGTTCCCGTTTTTCATCTTCATGGCAGAAGAACCAATCCTGAAGAAATTGTGATCACACAAGAAGATTACATCACACTCTTCCGCCCCGGCGAATATAGGCAGGTTAAGTTAGCGCTAACGTTCAAAGAGTCTACTACTGTGCTGCTCGGATATGGGTTAGGCGATGTGAATGTTCTTACTGCAATTGACTGGTCTCGAAATGTATATGGAAAAGCAGAAAAAGGCTATCCGGCTAATGTGATACAGATACTGCGCAAGGAAAACCCAAAGGATGCACCATACAGAGATAGCAACGGGATATTGATCATAGAAACTGAAAATCTTCCCTCATTTTTTAACGAGCTTACCAAGACTAAGGCTGAATGGCTCGAGACACACAATAAAAACCAAAATGCCGCTAGTGAAATGGCAAAAAACATATATTCATCAAATGATAACGTGATTGACCAATTTATTGATGATGAAAATTTTAGGAAAATAATGCTAAAAGGACTAGCCAAATTCCCTTCACATTTTGCACTTGGTTTTCTATCTTTTTTTAGCAAAGCAATCGATAAAACCTATGAAAGGGCTCAGCCAAACGGTGCTTTCTATGCCTACGACGAAAATATGAAACAAATTCTGGATATCTTGACCGCATTTCGCGTACAAGACATGGCACCAGCACTATTTCAATTAGCAGCAGATGCACTTAATAGGGTTGGTCATTACGTTGGCTTTGAAAATGGCAAAGCGTATGCTGCAATGTACACATGGAATTCGAGAAAAAATGAACTTTCAAAAGAGATGATAAAAGAATTGAAAAATTTCGCCAAGCAGCACGACTATACGCATTTGAAGCGTCTCATGCTTGACTTGGTGACAAAAGGCACACCCTAACTTAAGCTAAACGTTATGAAGCCATTTCGCTGGAGTTCCGAGAAGAATGAAAAACTTAAAATTACTCGAGGCGTTTCCTTCGAGAGCATGGTCGTCGCTATCGAATCGGGCGGTCTTTTGGACATACTGGCTCATCCCAATCAAGCAAAGTATCCAAACCAGAGAGTTCTTATTGTTCGGCACGACGATTATGTTTATTTGGTGCCGTTTATCGAAGAAGAAGATCACTTTTTTCTGAAAACGGCAATTCCGAGTCGCAAGGCAACTCGCGATTTTTTAAATACAGGTGATAAAGATGCCAAACATTGACGAATACGAACTCGATCTTCTCAACGCTTATGAAAAAGGCAAGCTTAAGTCAGTTGCTACTAAAGCAGAATTAGCCAAGTTCAAAGCTGTTGCTCGCGCAACGGCAATTAAAGATCGACGGGTTAACATTCGGCTTTCCTCTGGTGACCTGAGTGACATTCAGGTCAAAGCACTTGAAGAAGGCATTCCTTACCAAACGCTGATCGCCAGTGTGCTGCATAAATATGTAACTGGTCGTCTTTCCGAGCACCCTAATACATCAAGCCCGAAAAAAGCTATTCCTCACATAGTAAAGCGTCGTTCAAGTTCCGCTGTGCTGCGTAATTCCGTTACTGGTCGCTTATCCAAGAAACTTGATCCATCTAGCCCCAAAAAAGCTGTTCCTCGCGCAGCGAAGCGTCGCCCAACTTCTGCAAGCTGATCAATTGAGGAAGTGGTCAGCCTATAGAATTCGACGATTGCCAAGTTAATCGCGACTTTTATTAAGCCACCATTGCTAACGGATGTCATCCTGAAGAAAATACCTGGAAACTTACGCCATGCGCATGAATGCAATGACGAAGTGCTCGAGCGGATTTATATCGGCCGCCGCTTTAAAAACGACACCGATCGGCTAGAAAAACTGATTGAGATTTATACCAAGATGACAGCCAAACCCGATACAAAAGCCGCAAAGGAAAAGCAATGTCAGAACTGATTCTCTACCGCTCTGAAGATGGCCAGACCCGACTTCACCTACGAGCCGATGGCGAAACCGTGTGGCTTAGTCAGCTAGAAATTGCCGAACTGTTTCAAAACACCAAACAAAATGTGTCGCTGCACGCCAAAAACATATTTGCTGATGGTGAGCTCCAGCAGGATTCAGTTGTCAAGGAATCCTTGACAACTGCGGCCGATGGCAAGAATTACCGCACCCAACTATACAACCTAGACCTGAGTCTAAATTTTTGGCGCGACAATGTGGACAAAATTCTGGCTTTTAACGACCAACCCATTCTTGATAACGCGGGATCGGTAAGTCGTGAGGAAATGGAACAAATTGCCCATCAGCGCTATGCGCTTTTCGATCAGCAACGGCAAACAGCGGCGAAACTCAAAGCCGATGACGATGATCTTAAAGAAATCGAAAGTCTGGAATATGATCTAAAGCATTCAAGCAAACCATCTTAATTGATAGCATGCGCGATTAAGCTACCTTTTGCGCTCTGTTCACAGCAAGCGTGATTGAGCGAATGATCATTCTCCTCTACATTACCAACTATTCACACACGCTCAACAAAGTCCACCTGCTTTTTTACATCCGAATAAAGCACGCTTGCTACAATCGCGGCCATGATGATCACTTGGCGAAAAAAAATTAGGCAATATCCGCGCGTGCAAAACTGCCTACAAGGCTTGGTTTTTTTACTGGCGACACCGCTATTGATCACGGGAAGTTATTGGATTCATAACCAGAGATTTTTAATCAACGCCCAACCAATCAACGCCCAACCCGCCAACTCGCAACAAGTGACCTTGCAACTGAATCAGGATGATCATTATATTGGCCAGGGTAGCATCAATGGTTTTCACATCAATTTTTTACTCGACACAGGGGCAACGCTGGTAGCGATTTCAAGCCGTTTAGCCGATCAGCTGGGGTTGATTTATGGTGAGGCGCAATCGGTTCAGACGGCGAATGGTGACATCCTGGTTTACCCGACTCTGCTCCAAAAATTAACCATTGGTAATATTGTTCTACACAATATCCCCGCTTATATTAATCTCCAACTCCCCAACAACGAAGTGTTGTTGGGCATGAACGTTTTAAAAACGTTAGACTTGCGCCAACAAAATCAGCAATTGACCTTGATTCACCATGGACTCGAACATGCCGCGCTTAATACCACTGCCACTGCCTCAGGATATTGCCCTAACTGTCGCCCAGACGCTTGAAGAAGATATTGGTTCAGGCGATATCAGCGCCCAATTAATTCCCGCTCAACAAACGGCAACCGCGACTATCTGGTGTCGTGAGACCGCCATTCTCTGCGGCAGCGCGTGGGCCAATGAAGTTTTTCGTCAGCTTGATGCGACAATCACTGTTGAGTGGTTAGCACAAGACGGCGTACGCATCGCTGCCAACAGTTTGATCGCCACGCTCTCAGGCAATGCCCGTGCACTGCTTAGCGGTGAACGCAGTGCTTTGAATTTCTTACAAACCTTAAGTGGTACCGCCACGATTGCACGCCAGTATCGCGATCAGCTACTCGACTTCCCCGATACGCAGATACTCGACACCCGCAAAACCATCCCCGGATTACGCAGCGCACAAAAATATGCCGTAGCTTGTGGAGGCTGTAGCAATCATCGCATGGGTTTATACGATGCTTTTTTAATTAAAGAAAATCACATTGCTGCCGCTGGCTCAATCGCCACCGCAGTCGCCGCTGCACAACAACTGGCGCCTGGTAGGGCAATTGAAATTGAAGTGGAATCACTCGACGAACTACAGGCAGCACTTAACACGGCGGCTGACATTATTTTGCTGGATAACTTTTCACTATCACAATTAAAACAAGCCGTGGCCATCACGCGGCAATCTTCTCCCATACAACCAACCAGCGCCCTAAAAAAATGCGTCCTACTTGAAGCCTCTGGTGGTATCGATGTTTCGCAACTCCAAGCCATTGCTGCAACCGGTGTAGATCGCATCTCCATCGGCGCCCTCACCAAACATCTTCGCGCAATTGACTTGTCGCTACGATTTCAGATGAACTAGACTCTTGAACATGACCAATATCGCAACTGAAATCAGCGCACAAGCATTTCCAACGCAGATGCCAAGCACCAATCGAAAGCCGCTCACCCGCTTTCAGGCTTTTGCTATTCATTTCGGCATCAGCATGCTGATCTTTTTGGTGATGCTGGCACTATTGATTGGTATTTGGTATCCGGGATTATTTTTTGATACCGATGGCGGATGGGAAGGCTTACAGATTTTAATTGGGGTTGACCTGGTACTCGGACCCGCCCTAACACTAATTGTTTATCGGCCATTCAAACGTGGCTTAATGCTAGACCTAACCCTGATTGGATTAACGCAATTAATCTGCTTACTCATCGGCGTCTATATCGTTTATTCACAACGGCCACTGGCAGTGGTCTTTGTTGACGATCATTTTATTTCCGTATCACAAGGCAGCTTTGACTTTGCTGGCACCGACTCTGCCAGCCTCAAAGCATTGCCAGGCAAATATCCCAAACAAATCTACATCAATCTGCCCAAAGACAAAAAAATCCGTAAAGACATGCGCCGAGCACAAACTAGCCAAGGCCCACTCCACGCCCGCCCCTCGCTATTTTTACCTTATGCTGATCATGGTCTTGAAGCCGTTACCGAGGGCGGTATTAGCCTGGAACAATATCGTAAAGACATGCCAGAAAATGCGGAAGCGCTAGATAACTGGCTAAAAAAACAAGGTTATGACGCAACCAAAATCGTCTGGGTACCCTACACAGCACGGTTCCAAGACAGTTTTTTAATTTTGGATCGTCAGACGGGGCAGATTTTGGGCCATACCCCCAAGATTTTTGTTCAATCCAGCTAAACCACTTAACTAACAGGCCTAGCTAACAAAAAAAGTACAATGCAGCCAGTGCTAATGCAATAAAAGCGATGCCTAACAAATTGTTTTGCAATTGAACTACAGACATAGTTGCCCTCAACTTAACTACTGAAATTAACCACAGACATCAATTTGGCGCCAAGACACACAGAAGAAACATGTTCGCGCCTAAAGAGCAATCAATTCTACTCCAACTGAACGATCGGTATATAGCAATATGATGATTTTTTTTGAGCACTTTATCAGTTGTATTTTCTTGTAAAAAAGAATGGAAAATAAAGCTGCTTAATGTTTTGATACTATTCCTGTATTTTTTTCGACGTTATTTCTCAGTATTGAATGAACTCTATGGATGTAATTGGTAATCTACAGCGCGTTTGGATGGTCTACGGTGGCGCTTTTTTATTTTTAGCGCTGGCAATTTGGCTTTTTTTTCAGCCATGGATTGGTCGGTGGGCCAGCGCTGTAGTCATTATTTGCGTAGCCATCGTTTGCTTAACCCCTTATCCCATTACCCAAGACCCTGTGCAATACGCCCCCTTTCCAATCGTTTGGTTATTTAAGCAATTTGCTCCTTAGTACCGAGTGTGCTCGCCTTCAGCCAAGTGGCTTCTATACTAAAAATCCTAGCCAGAACCAAGACGCTAGCCCGACTGATAAAATCGGGAGACCTGCCTACTCAGGGATAGAGGACGATGACATCATACTTTAGTGCTATGCGCCTCAGCTGCTTCTTGTACTCATTACTATTGACGAGTTACCTACTCTGCGCAACGGTTCATGCCACTGAGCCCACTCGTGATATTCGAATTGTGGTGGATATTTCTGGCAGCATGCTAAAAACCGATCCTCAGCTGCTACGCCAACCTGCGGTACGTTTATTAGCAGATCTATTGCCAAAAGGCACGCAAGCCGGCGTTTGGACGTTTGGCAAATACGTCAATATGTTAGTACCTCTCAAGCCCGTAACCGATGAATGGCGCAGCATGGCCAAAACCCGTGCCGCTGACATCAACTCCATCGCCGCTTTTACCAATATTGGTGAAGCCATTGAAATCGCAAGCACTGGCTGGCAAAAGCCCGACGCCAACAGTGATCGCCATTTAATTTTACTTACCGATGGATGGATCGATATCAGCAATAACGCTAGCGAAAACCATCAAGCTCGCCAATCGATCATCCATACATTGTTGCCGACATTAAAAAATAATGGCGTCAAATTTCATACCCTGGCATTGGCGGACGACGTTGATAAAGAATTACTACAACTACTCGCCACCAGCACTCAAGGTAGCTACCACGAAGCACATAACGCTGATGATTTATTGAAAGTATTTGTTAGCGCCTTTGATCAATCCGTGAAACCACAGCAAGTGCCAATAGGGGCTGATGGTTTTACGATTGACGAGGGAGTGAATGAGTTTACCGCCTTAATATTCAAAAAAAACGCCCACAGCAAACTCGTTGAATTAGTGTCGCCCAAAGGCCTACATTTGAGTGCAAAACAAAAAGACAGTAACGTTAAATGGCTTGCGGATGCTCATTTTGATCTCATCACGATCAGCGCACCCACCGCAGGAAAATGGCAACTAATCGCGGATCTTGATCCCAGCAATCGCGTGACAATCATCAGTGATTTAGCTTTACAAGTACAAGGGTTACCAGCCGTGGCTGCAGTTGGCGGCGACTTAACACTAGACATCAGCTTAACAGAGAAAGGTAAAATCATCGCACGCCAAGATTTTTTGCGTTTATTGAATGTGACTGTCAATCACCAGCAAGGTGAACATCATAGCGAAAAAATGCTTAACCGATATCAAGATCCAACCAATATCATCCCCAGTGACGGAATTTATCATTTCAAATTCGCAGAAGCATTGGCTGCCGGTGAACATGAATTCAGTGTCGAAGTCGATGCCCAAACCTTTAAGCGCGTTTATAAACAAACCCTACAAGTGACCACAGCTGCAAAAAAAGACACTGCTGATACTGAAAAAAAAGCGTTGCACCCAACCTCAGAACCGTCAGCTACACCAACAATAGAATCCTCAAAAATTACAGCAATCGAAACGCAAACAACAGAACACGATGCTGAACAAACTGTAGAAAGTGACGATAACTTTAACAAACCCGCATCGGAATTTGAAAGCGATAACTTTACTGAAGCGGAGGATAGGAGTCATGATGACTCAGGTGTACTCACCGCAGAAGACCCTGAACCAGATGGCATGGACAACCCCCATAAAGACCAACCCAAAGCCACCGCAACACTGACATCACAGCAGGTAGTCGTACAAACACCCATTAGCCAACAAGCATGGTTCAAATGGGCGATTGCAGGCAGCATTCTTTTTGCCAACTTATTGCTTTTTACCATCGGCACCCTTTGGTATCGCCGTGTTGCCAAACGCAGGCAAGCAGAAGATCAACTTGAAGATGAAAGCTTGCAAGAAAATGCCGCAGAAATGGCGCCTGCTGCAACCGTCGAAAAACCACCACACTCCACGCAAACCCAACATGCTGAGACAGAAAAAACACCCCCCACCGAATCCATAATAGATGCAGAAGAAGAAACGGCGTCAATCGATGAAGGCGAAATTTTAGAAGATCCTCTAAAAGACCTGCATGCCGATGAATTCGATCATGACTTGGATATGCCTGAAGATGAAAATCCGAGATAAACATGCCATCATCAAGTCTGAGCTAGTACATACTTGGTCAAAGGATACATCACATGACAACACAGCGATTACTCGCCATAAAACAACCGACTCCGCAACAGCTGGCTTGCATTCAACAGCGCCCAATTTTAATCACCGGCTGCTCTTCTGGAATCGGTTACACCACCGCAAAAATTTTAAAAAACAGAGGCTATCCAGTCTTCACCACCGCCCGCAAAGCTGAAGACATTTCTCGTTTACAGCAAGAAGGTTTTTTTTGCACTTACATGGATTATCGTGATTCGGTCAGCATCCAAAACGCACTACAAGCGGTGCTCGCGCGAACCGATGGCAAGCTGTATGGTTTATTTAACAATGGCGCTTACGGCCAACCCGGCGCAGTCGAAGATTTATCACGACAAGCACTGACGCAGCAATTTGAGAGCAATGTTTTTGGCTGGCATGAGCTCACCTGCCAAGTGATTCCGATTATGCGCGCGCAAGGTTATGGCCGCATTATTCAGAACAGCTCGATTTTGGGTTTTATTGCACTAAAATTTCGCGGTGCTTATAACGCTTCCAAATTTGCGATTGAAGGACTCACCAATACGTTACGTTTGGAAATGGCAGGCAGCGGCGTTTTTATTAGTTTGATTGAACCTGGCCCGATTCAAAGCCAGTTTCGGCATAATTCTTATCAGATGTATCTAGAACACATCGTTCAGAAAAACGTGCTCGAAAAAAGCCATTTCCGCAACATTTATGCGCAATTAGAAAAGCGTTTGGTCAATGTCGATATTAAACATCAAGCCAAATACACACTGCCGGCAGAAGCCGTCACTGAAAAAGTTATTCACGCACTGGAAAGTACACGGCCAAAAATCCGATATCCCGTTACGGTGCCCTCTCAGGTATTTGCAGTGCTGATTCGTCTGCTACCACATCGCTGGTTAGATTATTGTTTAAATCGCGTTAGCTCTTGAGGGATTTAATCTGACATGCTGGCACTTTTTTCTTTAATCCACTTCACTAAGACCGCAAGTAAACGACGACGCCCTTCTATATACGTGAATAAATGATCGGTGTTGTTTAGCAATAATTGCACGGGCTTATTTTGATACTCTGGATCGGTTTTATTTTGCCATTTCGCAAACAACATCTGCACATAATAGATTGCAACATCTGCTTGCGAGGTCACACATAACACCTGTACCTGGCGATCAAGTAATTCTTGTAAACGCTGCTGCACCCAAATAATCGAGGAATCTCGCCTCGTTTTTTTTATGCCACGTTTCAATCGCCAACGCAACGTATCCCACAACAGATCATAATCGACATTACCAGTCAACAAATTTAACCATGCTTGCGGCCGCAATAAAGAACGCTTATAACGTGCGATCCAAGCTTCGCTGGCACCTGTCGCTTCCGTTTGTCGACCACGCGCTCCATCAATTTGCTGACCGAGCGCTAAATCTTCGGGATTAATCATTACCACACTCATCACCCGCGCATCCCATAATGCGGTATGAAACGCGCTATAAGCACCCGAACAGATGCCCAATAAAATAAATTTTTCATACCCCTTGGCCGATAAATTGTTCATCACTTCTAACGGCTCTTGTACGATGGTTTGAAAAATGGGCAAATGATCGGGGCGTGCCGGGCTATCACCAATCGCCGATAAATCCCAGCGGCAACTGGCGATACCCTGCTGTTGTAACACACGCGCCAACTGCACATACAACCCCGCCGGACCGACGTGATGTAATAAGCCCGCGTTTAACAACAACACACACAAGCATTTGCTATCACTTGGCGCAAGCACTCCGACTAACGTGCCATATTGTCCCAGCTGTAGTACTTGCTCTTTCATAATCGCTCAACCCAGTTTATTACCTGGTTAATCAACACTGCCGGCACCATCGCCACATCCGAAGCCTGCTGCCAGATATCGATATTCCCAATCACTTGCCACGAAGCGAATGGACCAGTCAGCGCTACTGGCTGTGCAGACAAACCTAAAATCGGTAGCTGTGTTGGCAATTTTGTTAGGCGACAAGCCGCCAACTGTTGCTTGCACTCAGGCGTCAACTCATATCCCATTACTTCTTGCAAGGCTGCCACAGAAGCTGCCGATAGCACATAACCCAATGGCTTTTCAAAATCACGCTGATGCTGCCACCACGTCTGTAACATCTGCTCGCCATCTACGATGGGCGACCATAACACCATACCCAACACACCCGGCTGATCCGCCAAGGCTTGCAACGCAATATTCGCACCCAAACGAACGCCGATTACGATTAACTGTTGTACATCGTGATGCTGCCGCAAATAATCATAGGCTGTCAGCAAATCTTGCTCGGCATGCGCCATCGACCAATTTGTAAAATCACCCGCCGAATCGCCAGTACCCCGATAATCGATCCGCAATACTAGATAACCACGCCGCGCCAATTGCATTGCCAACTGCCGCAACGCTTTATGCGAGCGCTCATATTCAAAAGCAATCGGATAGGCAATTAATACCGCACGCTTCGGCTGAGGATTACCCTGCGGATAATGCACAACCGCATATAAATCCTGAATAAACAGCGGTTCAATGCGCTCTTTAACGGTTATGGGCTGGCGAGATATCATCACGATACTTTTTCCAATGGCAAAGTGGACTATTCAACGTCTGTCATTCTAACAATAAACACGCAAGCTCAGTGAGAACGTGGAAAAATTTAACCGCTCAATTTCGCAATAATGTCTAAACTAAGGATCAGTATGCTCATTTCAACATAATTTAAAATTGGCTCAACTACAGTGGCAGTTTGCAAATGTTCAATCTATTTTCTTTTAAAAATCTATCCATCGGCGCCAAAATTCAATTAGCCATTTCCGGCAATGTGATCTTTGCCATTATTATCGGTAAACTGGTCGTCGAAATTTGGCTCGACTTGTATGGGATCAGCGGCATGTTGCTGAACTTGTTAGTAAACAGCGCTATTGCCTTTATGTATGGCTTAATCGTGTCACGCGCGATTACCAATCCATTAAAAGAACAAGTGCATTTGCTGAGCGACATGAGTCGGGGTGCCGGTGATTTAACCCAGCGACTCACGAAAAATTCGGAAGATGAAATCGGCCATCTGTCACATCACTTCAATGATTTTGTCAGCCACTTACATGACATTATTACGCGCGTCGCTTCCAGCATCGAAGCGCTAGGCGCCTCCATTAATTACTTCACCCATATCGGCAACAAAATTAAAACCAATGCAGTCCTTCAACAATCCCAAACGCAAAGCATGGTGACCGAAATTCATGAGCTGGCGCAACGTGAAAAATCCATCGCCAACAGCAGTGAAGAAGCCGAAGACATTGCGCGTGCTTCTGAAAATAGCGCTCAACAAGGTTTAGTCGTGGTCGAAAAAACCATGGCGGGCATGAAAACCGTTGCCGATACCGTATTGAAAAGTGAAGCCGCACTGCAAACCTTAAAAGTCTCCGTGGACACAATTGGCAAAATGGTATCCTCCATTGATGATATTGCTGATCAAACCAATTTATTAGCGCTTAATGCTGCCATTGAAGCCGCTCGTGCCGGTGAAAATGGTCGCGGTTTTGCCGTAGTTGCCGATGAAGTCCGTGCGCTCTCCATACGCACAGCAGGCGTTACCAGTGAAATTGGTCAATTTATTCATGACATTCAAACCACCATGACTGAACTGATCAGCATGATGGCCGCTGGTACGCTACAGGTTCAAAATGGCGTAGCATTTTCCGAACAAGCCAGCAGCACATTAAAACAAATTACCGAACATTCGCGGGCGGCAGCACAAAAAGTTCAATCCATCAGCGCCAGTGTCGCAGAACAGTTAATTGTCGCCGACGGCATTATCAACAAGATAGAAACCATTGCTGAAGCCGCAGAACTCAACGGCAATAGCGTGGAGCAAGTTGTTAACTTTTCCACGGACCTCTCCAAACAAATGCAAGTTTTACAAAAAGTAGTGGGGCAATTTAAGTTGGCTTGACCTCAATGTCACTGGCTTTCCCCCCTACCAGGCGGATCTTTACGAATGTCACTGGCTACAACCCTACCAGGCGGATCTTTTCGCTCGCTTATTCCAGATACTCCATCAGCAGCCAAGGAAGTGACATCGATCTCGTTATTGCGGATGCTAGGATGATTATGAGCCGGGGCTGGCAAGGCACCATCCTCCACAATTGAGTCACCGGCATTACCTTCCACTGTACTTTCATAGGATGTACTTTCATAGGATGCCTCAAAAATTGTGCTGAGCCTTTTCTTATCTCCTGAAAGATTGGATATTGGCAGCGTTGCATCAGAATCTACTGCTTGATCGAGCCTACCCCCAGCTTCTGTCCCAATTTCTGGGCAAGGGATGTTTTGTTTCAAAAGTTGCTTTAATTTCGCTGATGCAGCCGGAGGAATTTCTTTTGATTCTTTCTTGAAAGTTGAACCTGAAAAATCAGCTTTATAATCACTGCCATTCACGGTGAGTTTACCTGGCCCACTAGGCTGGCCACTGTCAAAAACTCCCTCAAATTCGATTAGATCCTTGATTTTTTGGGTGCTACTTAGAACATAAGTTCTTAATGTTGAACTCGTCAAAATTCCTTGACCGTGAAACTGACCACCCAAAAAATTTCCTTCGTACTTGAAAAAGCTGTTATCAGATTGATAAGTAAGTGTTCCTACACCTTGCGGCTTATTATTACGATCAACGAACCCATAATAAGAATTTGCGGGATTATTGTTTTCACATACATATCGCTCGGTTATGTCATCCACACTAGTGGTTAGTACAGATAAATCAAGATTCTCAATACTGGATGGAATGATACTAGAAATAACGCTATGACTGGAATGGTCCCTCAGGCTTTGTGCAGGAGAGACCCTACCCGGTAACGTAGCTGCTCGAGGCGTTATACATGACAACCGCGCTAACTGAAAAGACAATCGTTGCAGTAGAGTCCGGTGAGCAAGTTGAGGTTGAGCGGCATTGACCGTCTGATTATTGACTGGATTCACCATGGATAAGACCCTTTTCTGTCTATGCGGTAAAAATCATCCCTAAATGGTTACTGATTTCGACTCCATGAAACACAGCAGTTAATAAGAAAGGCATAATACCCTTTAATCAACACCAATGTCTACCCTGAACACATAAAACAATGCGCTGTTATTTCCACTTGATGTTGCAACCTAGGCTTGGTTTCATCTGGGATGAAGTTTTTCCTTGCAATAAAACTTGTATGGCGCTGCGCAGATCGATACCCGTCACCACAATACCATTGCCAGGACGCGCATCATCGAATTGACCGTGGTAGACCAATTGCAATTGCGCGTTATACAGAAAAAAATCAGGGGTACACGCCGCTTGATAAGCGCGTGCGACTTGCTGGGTTTCGTCAATTAAATAAGGGAACGGGTAGTTGAAAGCTTGCGCATCTTTTAACATTTGTGCAGGGGAATCATCCGGGTAAGTCACACTGTCATTCGCATTAATCGCGACCATGCCGATTTTCTGCGCGGAGACATCGCGCCCAAGGCATGCAAGTTCGGTTTTGATGATTTTCACAAACGGGCAATGATTGCAGATAAAGGCGACCAATAAGCCTTTTTGGCCAACAACGTCGGCCAAAGCATATAACTTGCCGGTGGCATCGGGCAACTGAAAGTCAATCGCGGCTGAACCAAGAGCTACGGGGTTTGAGGGCGTCAGAGCCATAATAATCTCCAAAAAAACAGAAAATTTTAACTGAGTAAAAGATTATCCAACTCAGCCAATTTAATCATCGCCACCAAGCGCTCTGGAATTTCGACCAATTGCATGCGTTTATCAAATGTTTCGGCGCACCGCTTGATTTGCAATAACAGGGGCAGAATGGCGCTACTGGAGTTATTGATGCCGGATAAATCAACTTGAATATTTTCTGGCAGCGATTGTATTAGTGCTGGTAACGATTTTTCATTATCCAGCTTGGCCACAGAACCAAAGTTACAATCACCTTCTATCAACAATCGACATTCTTTTACTTGCACACGCAGATTATTTGTCATCTTTTTTCACAAACGCCATCACCAGCTTACCGATCAAATCTTCGAGAATTAAGGAAGACTGCGTATCAAAAATTTCCGAGCCTGCGTGCAGCACTTCCGTTTCAGCGCCCTGCGTTAAACCGATATATTTTTCTCCTAAAATACCAGCGGTTTGCACCACAGCGGTGGCATCGGTGGAGATATAATTGGTTTGTTCATTGATCGCTAATAACACTTTGGCCTTAGATGTTTTAGGCTCAATGCTAATCGATTGAACCCGCCCCACTGTGACGCCAGCAAAGGTCACTTTCGCACCTTCCACTAAGCCGCTGACATTATCAAAATACGCCAAGACACTAAATTGTTTGCCCGTACTCGTCGAGCCGGCTAAACCACTGACGCGAAACGCCATAAACACAAAGGCCAGTAGCCCTAAACATAACAGCAAGCCAACACTGAATTCCATTTTTGTTTTTGACATAAATTCGTAATCCTTAAGTACCAAACATAAAAGCGGTCAACACAAAATCTAATCCTAAAACACTAATCGAAGCCAACACCACCGAATGCGTGGTTGCTCGACCAATGCCTTCGGTGGTGGGTATAGATTCATAGCCTTGATACAACGCAATCAAAGTCACCACAACGCCGAAACAGAGTGATTTAATCAAACCATTGACCACATCCAATCTAAAATCGACCGCGTTTTGCATATTGGCCCAAAATGATCCGCTATCGACATGCAATAACGCCACACACACATACCAAGCCGAGTAGATAGCGACCATATTAAAAATCAGCGCCAAAATCGGCATCGCAATAATACCGGCGATTAAACGCGGGCGGATGATATAAGTCAGCGGATGCACCGCCATCATTTCTAGCGCCGATAATTGTTCGGTGGCTTTCATAAAACCCACTTCCGCCGTCAATGCGGAACCTGCACGACCGGCAAATAACAAAGCCGCAACCACCGGACCCAACTCACGAATCAGCGACAAGGACACCAGCTGACCGAGCGCTTCCGTCGCACCAAAGCGACTGAGCACAGTGTAACCTTGCAGCGCCAACACCATGCCGATAAATAAACCCGACAACGCAATAATCAGCAGCGATAACACACCAATCGAATAGAGCTGCGCGATGATTAACGTCAATTCTTGTTTCATATTGGTGTTGCGTTGCGTCAGGCTTTGCCAACACAAGACACCCATGCGCCCAAAGGCTTGTACCGATTCGATGCTGGTTCGTCCGATATTAACAAAATACTGCATCACCCCATTGATCATTATTTTTGCAATCCCATATCGTTGGCATAAGACGGTGCCGGAAAATGAAACGGGATCGGGCCATCGGCTTGGCCCTGAAAAAATTGTTTGAGCAGTGGATTCTCCAAATTTTTAACCACACTGGTTGCACCAGCACCAATAATATCACCGCTGGCAATTACATAAACTTCATCAGCGATTTCGGTGGTCTCAGCAATATCGTGCGAGACGATAATACTGGTGACACCCAAAGCCGAATTGAGTTTTTTAATCAGGTCTTTAAGCACGCCCATGGAAATCGGATCTTGGCCAGCAAACGGCTCATCATATAAAATGAGTTCGGGGTCGAGTGCAATGGTACGCGCCAAAGCGACACGTCGATTCATACCACCGGATAATTCATTGGGCATTAAATCGCGTGCACCGCGCAAACCCACCATATGCAGTTTGATGAGCACCAGTTCACGAATCATGCGCTCAGACAATTGGGTGTGTTGCCGTAAGGGAAAGGCGACATTATCAAACACGCTCAAACCGCTGAACAAGGCACCGCTTTGAAACAGGATACCGATGCGTTGACGCAGCGCTAATAACTTTTCATGGCTGGCGTAAAAACCGGCATCTTCACCAAAAATAGTGACGTTGCCGATATGAGGTTCTAATTGCAGAGTGAGCAGCTTGAGCAACGTGGTTTTTCCGCAACCGCTTGGCCCCATGATGGCGGTGATTTTTCCGCCATTGATGGCCAGCGACATATTTTTTAATATGCTGCGGTCACCACGCTTGAAGGTAACATTTTGCAAACTGGCCAATACACTTGTCATTTTCTTTTAACCAATTTCATTTACCAGCCTCAATATTTTTTTACCAACTTCATTATTCATTAACCAGCTCGGCCCACAAATCATGCGTATCGGCGTGAGTGACTTTCACCTGCACCCGTTGACCAGGTTTGAGTTGATCAACGGATGCATTTTCAATCCACACTTGACCATCAATTTCCGGTGCATCTGCCATTGATCGTGCGATGATACCTTCTTCATCCACTTCATCAATCAATACTTGCAGAGTTTTGCCAATCTTTTGCGCCATTTTTTCCGCGCTGATTTCTGCCTGTACTTCCATAAAACGTTCTTGACGCTCGGCTTTAACTTCATCAGGGACAGGATTGGCCAACTCATTGGCAGCAGCACCAGCAACGGGCGAATACTCAAAACATCCCACACGATCTAATTGCGCTTCGCGTAAAAAATCCAGCAAACATTGAAAATCTGCCTCTGTCTCACCAGGAAAGCCCACAATAAAGGTGCTGCGCAGGGTAATGTCGGGGCAAACTTGACGCCATTGATGAATACGATCCAACACTTTTTCAGCATGCGCAGGCCGCCGCATGGCTTTTAAAATCGGCTGACTGGCGTGCTGGAACGGTATATCTAAATACGGCAAAATTTTGCCTTCTGCCATTAAGGGGATTACATCATCTACATGGGGATACGGATAAACGTAATGCAACCGCACCCAAATACCAAACTCCCCTAGGGCCGCACATAAATCATAAAAGCGGCTTTTGAGCGGCCGACCTTGCCAAAAGTCCATCTTGTACTGAATATCCAGTCCATACGCACTGGTATCTTGGGAAATCACCAACAACTCTTTAACCCCGGCTTGCACCAAACGCTCGGCTTCGTCCATCACACTGCCAATCGGGCGGCTCACTAACTTACCGCGCATGGTGGGGATGATGCAAAAACTACATTTATGGTTACAGCCCTCAGAAATTTTCAAGTAAGCATAATGGCGCGGCGTCAGCTTAATGCCTTGCGGTGGCACCAAATCAATAAAGGGATCGTGATTGTTTTTATACGGAAAGTGCAGCTGTACCGCACTGACCACCGCTTCATAAGCTTGTGGACCAGTAACCGCCAGCACCTGTGGAAATTGGTTGGTGATCAGATCCGCTTGCGCACCCAAACAACCGGTGACAATCACTTTACCGTTTTCATTGAGTGCTTCTTGAATGGTTTCCAATGATTCTGCTTTGGCGGAATCAATAAACCCACAGGTATTGACGATGACCACATCCGCGCCCTGATAATCACCGACGACTTTATAACCACCGGATTTGAGCTCGGTAATAATCCGCTCCGAATCCACTAACGCCTTCGGACAACCAAGACTGATAAAACCAACAGCAGGTGCTTGACTCATATAACGATAAACTCATGAATAATGCGAGCTGCCATGGTAATCAACTGCGGTTAAGATGCAATCGGTTTTTATTGGGATTCATTTGGTTTTTGTGGAAAACCCAATGAAATTCTTGTACCCCGGTCCGTATTCACCTCCAAGTACCAGCCGATCCGCTCACAAATCAAGGTCACCACATATAAACCCAGACCAGGCTGGGCGACACTGGCATCAGACGATGATAACCGTTGTTGCTGCGAGGCAGGCATACCATCACCTTGATCAGCTATGACAACGCCTGAAGCGTGCAATTGAATTTGTATGGGATGCACAAGGGTATGCTGCAGCGCGTTTCGCAGTAAATTCTGCAGCAGCATTTTGACCAAATGCGGATTCACCGCCACCGTAACCACCGCCATATCCAAGACCAGCCGCTCGGTCGCAAGGCCACTATCCTGCAGATCACTCACTACTTGACGAATAATCTCGTCAATGCGCGTCAAGGGTTGGTCAGTTGATTGCGCAGTATGACGAGCCAGCGATAATAAACCATCGATATTGGCACGCATCTCATTGCTGGCAAGCAAAATGCGCTGAACCACCTGCTGATCGGCAACATTCAACGATTGACGTTGTTGTAATATCTCTGCGGCGCCCGCAATCACCGCAATGGGGGTGCGTAATTCATGACTGGCCATGTTTAACAGTTGTCGTTCACGCTGCATGTATTGATCAAGCGTCGACACAAAATCATTAAAACAAATCGCGATTTGCATCAGCTCACGTTCACGCCAATCAAGTGGCAAGAGTGGCATACTGCTGTTCGGTTTGGCCGCTTCGATGAGACGAATGAGCCGCTGTAGGGGATGGATGATCGATTGCCCACTGATTTTAGCCCACACTAAACTCATGCCCAACAATAAAACCACCGCGCTCACTAATACAGCGGCGAATAAATTTTCGCGTCGTTCAAACAAAGTGATATTTTTTGCCAAATATATTTGTCCTTCAGCTGTTTTTTGCATACTCACGAGAAAAGTTTGTTGATTGACATCACGTTCACCGCTATTCACATGCAACTCACCATTAAACGGAATTGGTCGTCGTTGAAAGATCGCTGGCAAGGATTCCACAGGAAAACCTGGCAGCAAAACATCTGGGATATAAACACCCGTTAAGCTTGCGGTTTGCCAATCATTGCGTCGCTGGGTATCAATATGCTGCAAAAAAAAACTGCTTTCTTCGGCAAGATCCAAGGTCAACATTGTTTGCTCAAGACTTTCAAACGACAATAACGCTGCCGCTAACATGAGCAGCATGCTCGTCATACTGGTAATGGCAAAACCCCAATAAATCCGCTTTTGCAAAGAGGGCGTAATGATCATTTCGTCGCCGCCTTTTCTGTTTCTTTTAACCGATAACCCCGCCCGGTTAAGGTTTCAATCAAGGATTGGCCGCTTATTTTTTGCAGCTGCTTGCGCAGCGCATACACCTGCGTGCGCAAGGTATGCAAATCAACATGATCGCTACCCCAGACATCCCGCGCCAGTTGCTGATAACTGAGCATACGCGGATGGGTGCGCATCAAATTTTCTAAAATGCGCGCGGCAATCGGTGGCAGGTCCACTGGACGATTTTTAAAAAAAGCTTGCTGGCGCTGCAAATCAAACTGTAATTCGGCAACTTGCAAGACCGTTGTAACCGGTTGGCGGCGACGATATAGGGCTAAAATGCGCAGCTCCAACTCTTTCAACTGAAAAGGCTTCACTAAATAATCATCTGCCCCCGCTGCAAATCCCGTGGATTTATCGTCAATATGGTCACGGGCGGTAAGCATAATCACGGGGGTATCAATTCCTAAGTCCGTGCGCATGCGTGTGCAGACTTCGAATCCCGACAAACCCGGCAACATCACATCCAGCACAATCACATCATAGTTAGCGCTGGACAACAGATGCATGGCCTGCCTACCATCGATCGCAAAATCGAGTTGATAACGCGGCTCAACGAAATAATCCGCCAAGTTGGCCGCTAGCGGGGCATGATCTTCAACGATCAAAACGCGAATCTTGGCAGCGGTCATGGAGTTTGGCTCTTAAAAAAAGCTAACGTTAAAAAATGATGGGTAAAACTGAACGCTCAGTTTGATATTTTCTTGATATTTTATCGAGGTTTTTTTGATGCCGCCGTGGATAGACTTCTTGAATTAAGCTAACCCCTTAACCAGCTGGTCTATCATCCTTTGAACATAACGGCAAAGCTTCCGCATAAAAACAACTGTCTACGTCAGGTGCTGCTATTGGGATATGGCTTGCCACTGCTTTTAATATTACTGGGCGTACTGATCAATTTGACCGGCCTTGATCTGACACTCGCTGAAAAAATTGCAGCATTAGAAGGTGGCCGTTTTTACTGGCAAAACAATTATGCACTAGCCACTATTTTCCATGCTGGTGGGCGCAACCTAGTGGCAGTGCTATTTGCTGGGTTGGTACTCGTGACCAGCGCTGGTTTTTTATTACCAAGCTGGCGTCGTTACCGTCAATCAATGATTTATGTTTTGGTGGCTGCCAGCAGCTCAATGTTATTGATTGCTGGTTTTAAAGACATCACCACACTACCCTGCCCTTGGTCATTAAGCGAGTTTGGCGGCCAACAACCCTGGACCAATCTAAGTCAATTATTTAGCATGTCATTACCCTTACAACATTGCTTTCCTTCCGGACATGCGGCTGGTGGCTATGCGTGGATTGCCCTGGGATTTTTATTCCCCTTGGGCTGTCAACGGTTCTGGTTAGGATTGATACCCGGTATGCTATTGGGTTTAACTTTTGGCATCGTACAACAACTGCGCGGCGCCCATTTTATTTCCCATGATTTTTTCACGCTGGCCATCTGTTGGTGGACGGCATTTGTTCTATCGCAATGGATGAACCTACATGAAGTCAGTTTTGCCGAAATCTAAAGCGGCCGTTAAAATCGGTATCGGCTACACAACCAAAAGACCTGCGTTTTTCCAATTCTCGCTAACACCGATCGCGTTAAATCTAACAGTGGCCGTCGCTTTAGTGCTGTTGTTTAACTTCAGTTTTTGGCAGCGTTTTTTACAGGCAGCGCCCATCACCACCGTCAGCAGCTTGGTATTTGCCGTGTCTTGTTTCTTGGTATTGGTAGCCAGCATCACGTTATTACTGTCGCTATTCGCTTTTAAATTTATACAAAAACCGGTTTTAATGGCTTTATTATTGGTAAGTGCCTTTTGCACTTATTTTTTATGCGAATACGGCATTCCGTTTGATGGCTCAACCGTCGAAAACGTATTGGAATCTGATTTCAACGAAGCACGTGAATATTTTCATGGCAAGGTAATCGTTTATGCCGTATTGCTAGGCATACTACCCGGTTGGCTAATAAGTCGTACGAGGGTCTTTTATCCCAGCTTTAAAAAACAATTACTGTGGGCGTTTTTATCCAGCGTATTATCCATCATCCTGATTGCTGTCAATTTTGGACTTTTTTACCAATCCTATTCATCGTTATTTCGTAACCATCGTGAACTGCGATTATTGGTGAACCCACTCAATTATTTATACGCAACACCCGCTTATCTATTAAAAAAAACCGATGCACCCGAAGCACTGATTCCGATTGCTGAAGATGCAACGATGCCCGCCAGTCCGAATGCCAAAAACATCCTCGTCATGGTAGTGGGCGAAACCGCCCGCGCTGATCATTTTAGTTTGAATGGTTATACGCGAAACACCAATCCGCTGCTGGCCAATCAGGAAATTTTTAATTTTACCCAAGTACAGTCGTGTGGTACCGCCACTGCCGTGTCGTTGCCCTGTATGTTTTCGCATTTTTCTCGCCAACAATTTAGCGTCAACGAAGCCAAAAAATATCATAGTGTGCTTGATGTGCTAAAAAAGGTAGGCGTCGATGTGATATGGCGTGACAATAACAGCGGTTGCAAAGGCATCTGTGATCGAGTTACCTATGAAGATGTTTCGCATTTAACATTACCGGACGTGTGTAATGACAAAGAATGTTTTGACGAAGTCTTACTCCATAATTTTGAACAACTGTTGAATCGACCATCACAAAATTTATTAATCGTTCTGCACCAAAAAGGCAGCCATGGTCCGGCTTATTATCAACGCACACCTCAGACTTTCAAAAAGTTCAAACCAGAATGTCAAACCGGGCAGTTACAGGACTGTAGTCAACAGGAAATCATCAATGCCTACGACAACTCGATCCTCTATACAGATTCGGTATTAAGTCAGCTAATCGATGTTTTAAAGCAACACACCGATACCCATGCTGCGTTGTTGTACATGTCTGATCATGGTGAGTCACTAGGGGAAAACAATGTTTATCTCCACGGAATGCCCTACAGTATGGCGCCGTCTGCGCAGACCCATATTCCGATGCTGATGTGGTTGTCGCCTTTGCAGCAACAAGGTCAGATGGATAGTGCGTGTTTAAAAAAGCATCTGAATAACGTCTATTCGCATGACAATTTATTTCACAGCTTGTTAGGATTTTTTTATGTCAGCACCAATCTCTATCAAGCCGATCTGGATTGGTTTGCACTGTGTGGAAAATCGTTGGCAGCTTCAGACCAACTGCATTAAAGCTGTTATACGCAAAAAAAAGATTTACATGAAGAGCACCCACTTTAAGAAAATGCGGGTGCTCTATTGGTTTCATACGACTACTTCAAGTACTTTATGCTTGCACAAAATAAGTGAACACGAAATTATTCAGCAAACATAAAGTTGTTTATTGCGCAGGTTTTTCTTCAAAGGTTTTGATTAACACACCACTTGCGGCTTCTCGAACAATTTGAACATTTACACCCTTAATCGAGTTATAGAACAACACACCAATATCGGGTGTACCGTTATTGTCGATATCATTAAATCCTGTAATAGAAATCGGCTGAGCCGCACGACTATCCGTGGTATAGGTGATTCGTTTAATCGATTTACCCGTATTGCCATCTACCACATCAACCACTGAGCTGGCATTGGATAAAACTCTTAAAATTGCAAAGTCTTCATAACCATTCGCGTTCACATCGGGCAAGCTTGCGGTATCGACGGTGCTGGGGATAGTCACTAAGCGCGGTATCGATAACGGGCTTTCCAGGGAAATTTCATATGAATAGTCATAGTAATCATAGGCCGCAGCAGAAACCCTAACATAATAAGTTCCAGCTACCAGGTTAAATTGAAAAGTTTTGTTTTGTTCGGCACCGTTTACTTGACGAGTTAGAAGAAGTTGCTCGCTAGAATTATAAATATAAAGATACGCAGTAGTAGCATTTGCAGTTGCATTGCTTTTGAAATGCAAATTTATTTCAGAAGGGCTTGATAACTCAACCTTGTAATAATCTATGCTAGGGCTACTTTCAGTACTACCAGTAAAAATTTCATTCAATCTCAGCGGCGTAGCTTTTTGTATAGTATCGTTTGGCTCTGCTTCAAAACCGGCATGCGCTAACAACGAGCAACTCAAGAGCGTAGTGGCGAGTAAACATTTTTCCTTCAGCAACATAACAACATCCTTATTTGATAAAAATTACAGGTTGGATAAAACGCAAAGTTTAACACAAGCAACCAACGGAATAATCGAAGGTTGGTTGCAAGCAATCGATAGCATAAACTGGCTAGTTAGCATAGATCAACCGGCATATTCCCTTCCCTATTACCCACTCAGCATTTTGTTAAAGTCTCGCTGAATTTATTGCATGCACACTAAACACAAAAAATAATACTTGATTGCTATGGATTATCCAGCAGAATGCCCTGGTTTCAGCCAGATGCATGGATCCCCTGTACATGAATAGCAACATGAGTAGCAAAACAAAAGCGATGTTTTTTCCGCGATTAAGCCCCGCTTTTTTTTCTTTATTAACTGCCATTTTATTGCTGCTGTTATACAACGCCAGCTTTTGGCGGCATTTTTTTCAAGCAGCGCCGATGGTGTCGTTGCGAAGTTGGTTATTCGGTGCATCTTGTTTTTTAGTGCTTGCGGCCATTTTAAAATTTTTTTTATCCCTGGTGGCTTTTAAAACACTGCAAAAACCATTCATTATGGCACTATTTTTAGTCAGCGCTTTTTGTACGTATTTTTTATCCGAATATGGTGGTGCTTTTGATGGCTCCATGGTGCAAAACGTCCTTGAATCCAACAGCGCAGAGCTAGGCGAGTACTTTAATCTCAAAGTGGTGATTTATGCGCTGCTACTGGGCGTACTGCCTGGCTGGTTGGTGACGCGTTTGCCGATTCAATATCCTCGCTTTAAAAAGCAGTTATTAACCATGTTTGTCAGCATGATCACCACCTTATTGATTGTGCTCATTAACGTCAGCGTCTTTTTTAATGATTATCGGACGCTGCTACAGCAGCACAGTAAATTGCCTTTGCTGGTGAATCCGCTCAACTATCTTTACGCCACACCTGCTTATATATTCCAAAAAACCACAGCGCCCCTGCACCTCATGACCATTGCTGACGACGCAGTGATGTCACCTGCAAACACAACTCAAACAGCTCAGACCAGCAACATATCCACTGCAGCCACGCCGGTGAAAAAATTATTGATTCTGGTCATTGGCGAAGCTGCGCGTGCGGATCACTTTCATTTGAATGGTTATAGCCGCAACACCAATCCGCAACTCGCCAAACAGGACCTACTCAACTTCAGCCAAGTCAGCGCCTGTGCGACAGCAACGGCGGTTTCGGTTCCTTGTATGTTTTCGATTTTTGATCGTCAACATTTCGATGTCAACCATGCCAGAAACTATGAAAGCGTGCTGGATGTATTACGTAAAGTCGGCGTCGGTGTCAGCTGGCGAGATAACAACGGCGGTTGTAAAGGTACTTGTGATCGATCACCGTATGAAGACGTTTCCAAACTTAACATCCCAACGCTTTGCGATCGGCAAGAGTGTTTTGATGAAGTTTTGCTGCATAATTTACAAAAAGAATTAGATACGCCCGTACAGAATCAACTGATTGTCCTGCATCAAAAAGGCAGCCATGGCCCAGCTTATTTTAAACGTACCCCACAAGCGTTTAAAAAGTTTCTGCCTGAATGTCAGGCCAGCCAACTGAAAAGCTGTACGCGGCAAGCCATTGTCAATGCTTATGACAACAGTTTGCTTTATACAGACGACCTATTAAATCAACTCATCGAACAGTTAAAGCAGAAGCCAAACGTTCAATCTGCTTTATTGTATTTATCCGATCACGGTGAATCCTTGGGTGAAAATAATCTCTACCTGCATGGCATGCCCTACAATATTGCACCTAGGGCGCAAACACACATTCCGATGTTGATGTGGCTATCACCAGCCTTAAAACAATCCCACATTGATATGGCTTGTCTAAAGAAAAAAATCGACCAACCCTACTCACACGATGGATTATTTCACATGCTATTGAGTTTCTTTGAGGTTAAAACCAACGCGTATCAACCGAGTTTAGATTGGTTGGCCGGGTGTTCGATAGGTTCATAATTTTTTGCTATTACTCGTTCGGCTGACGGACTTCGCCGTCATTACCTTGATTGCCTTGATTGCCCTGCTCACCTTGAACACCATCAACGCCTTGAACACCTTCGCCCCCCTGATTTCCTTTATCACCCTGAATGCCTTGACTACCTTGAACCCCCTCGTTGCCCTGATTGCCCTGATTACCGGTATCGCCTTTCTCACCAGCAGGACCTTGAATGACGATAGGTGGTGGTGGAGAACCAGGCACTACTAACACATCGGGCTTGTCACAAGCGCTCAGGCCAGCAACAGCCACAACTAGAATAGGCATCAGCATTAATTTTTTCATGGAATAATCCTTTAGTAATAATTCGTTCTATAAATCGGACGGTGAGCTCAAGATTTCTGTAAACCCAGCTGCACTGGATTCAAAACCACAATAGGCCGATACGATCAACAATTCAGTGCGCTTGCGAACAGAGTAGGAAGTATTGACACAGACCTCCCCAGACGAGTATTTAAACCAAGTGACTCAACAAGCGATGCACGGTATCGCGCATATCATTGCGGTGGACGATCATGTCGATGCTGCCGTGGGCTAATAAAAATTCTGAGCGTTGAAAGCCTTCTGGTAATTCTTGGCGGACGGTTTGCTTGATGACACGAGGGCCAGCAAAACCTATTAGGGCTTTAGGTTCGGCAATGTTGATATCACCGAGCATTGCCAAGCTGGCTGATACACCACCATAGACGGGATCGGTCAATACCGAAATATAGGGAATACTCGCCAGCTTGAGTTTTTTCAATGCCGCGCTGGTGGTCGCCATTTGCATTAAAGAAAACAGAGATTCCTGCATACGTGCTCCACCACTGGCGGCAAAACAAATGAAGGGTACTTTTTCTTGCAGCGCACGATGTACACCTTCCACAAAACGTGCACCGACGGCAGCACCCATCGAGCCGCCCATAAATTCAAATTCAAACACCGCGACAATCACATCTAAATTTTTTAACTTACTTTTCACCACCACGATGGCTTCATTTTCCGACGTAGCTTTTTGTGCAGCGTGTAAACGATCGCGATATTTTTTACTATCACGGAATTTTAAACGATCGACTGTTTCAATTTTATCACCAATGGCAATGGTTGGTTCATTGGAATCTAAAAAATAACTTAACCGCGTGCGTGCAGAAATTCGCATGTGGAAGTCACACTTAGTGCAAACTTCGAGATTACGCTCCAGCTCAGGACGATACAACACGGCTTCGCAATGGTTGCACTTTCGCCATAAGCCTTCAGGGATTTGGCTACTTTTTTTGCCTTGATCAGCACGCACCTTGGGTAAAATTTTATCGATCCAACTGGCCATAATCGTTAACTCAAGCTTAGTTTTATACTGGTTAAAAAATGATATACGGCATCTAACATTTGATCACCGCCCTGCTCTATCACTTCCACCAAGGCACTGCCTACAATAATGCCATCTGCCAGCGGTGCAATCAGCGCTGCCGACGCGGCGTCTTTAATCCCAAAACCAATCGCCAAGGGTAATGACGTGACTTGACGAATTTGCATCACACGATCTTTAATTTCGCTGGCATTTAAATGACTAGCACCAGTAACGCCTCGCACCGACACATAATATAAATAACCCGACGCCAACTCGGCGATTTGCTGCATACGCACTAGGCTAGTGGTGGGTGCAATTAAAAAAATCAAATCCAACGCTTTGGCACGTAATGCACCATGCAGCTCATAAGCCTCCTCTGGCGGTAAATCGACAACGAGGACGCCATCCACGCCAGCATCAACTGCGGCGTCAACGAACGGGGTAATCCCCATCTGTTCAATGGGATTTAAATAGCCCATCAGCACAATCGGCGTTTTTTGGTTGTGGCCACGAAATTTTTTTACTAAATCCAAGATTTGCGTCAAGGTAATATGCTGAGCTAATGCGCGTTCACAAGCCCGTTGAATCACTGGACCATCGGCCATTGGATCCGAAAAAGGCACACCCAATTCAATGATATCCGCGCCAGCATTCACCAGAGTATCCAGCAATGCGTACGTGCTATGAATGGTCGGATCACCGGCGGTTAAATAAGGAATAAATGCCTTTTGTTGTTTGGTTGCTAACTGCTGCAAAACACCAGAAATTCGACTCATGAAAAACCATCAATGGGTAGCGTTAAGGAGGAGGGACAAACCAGTTTTTGGATCATCAATTTGTGCTACTGTTAAAATATCTTTATCACCACGACCCGATAAATTCAATAAAATATGCTGATTTTTGGCCATGGTGGGCGCGAGTTCTGCGGCATAAGCCAGGGCATGACTGGTTTCTAAAGCGGGCATGATGCCTTCAATGCGCGTGACCTCATGAAAGCTTTTTAAAGCCGCTTCGTCATTCACGGTGACATATTCTGCACGTCCAATATCTTTTAACCACGCATGTTCAGGGCCTACCCCAGGATAATCTAACCCAGCGGAAATCGAATGCGTTGCTAAAATTTGCCCATTATCATCTTGCATTAGATACGTGCGATTACCATGCAGGACGCCTGGGCGACCAGCAGATAAAGGTGCTGCGTGTTCGCCCGTGTGCACGCCATGACCACCCGCCTCCACGCCGATGATGCGAACTCCACTATCTTCTAAAAACGGATGAAAAAGCCCAATCGCATTAGAACCACCACCCACGCAAGCAAGCAGAACATCGGGCAGACACCCGACTTGTTTGAGCATTTGTTCACGCGCTTCACGACCAATCACCGATTGAAAATCACGCACGATTAGTGGATAAGGATGCGGGCCTGCCACCGTACCGATAATGTAAAAGGTATCTTCGACATTAGACACCCAATCCCGTAATGCTTCATTCAATGCATCTTTTAACGTGCGGGTACCGCTGGTAACGGGAATCACTTCAGCACCCAATAACTTCATTCGATACACATTAAGCGCCTGACGCTTAACATCTTCTGCGCCCATATAAATACAACACTTCAAACCCAGACGCGCCGCGATGGTCGCCGTGGCAACACCATGCTGACCCGCACCCGTTTCAGCAATCACTCGGGTTTTCTGAGTATATTTAGCCAATAGTGCCTGGCCGATAGCATTATTAATTTTATGGGAGCCGGTATGATTTAAGTCTTCACGCTTAAAATGAATTTGTGCACCACCGATTTTTTCACTCCAGCGTTTCGCATGATAAACGGGTGTCGGTCGACCAACATAATGCTGTAAATCATCTGCAAAAGCGCGGATAAAAATGGGATCTTTTGCCACTCCCTGATAAATACTTTCCAATTGATTCAAGGCGGGGATTAAAGTTTCGGAAACAAAGCGACCACCGTAGGGGCCAAAGTGGCCGAGATGATCCGGAAATTCACGATATCGAATCACAGGTGGAGGGGTGATGGCTGGTTTAGGCGTTACTGATTTAGACACGATTGGTTTCACGGATAAACTCACTCATTAATACAGGATCTTTAACACCAAATTGCCCAGTCACTTCAATACCACCGCTGACATCAACAGCATAAGGTCGTAATTGACTGACGGCTTGTGCTACGTTTTTCGGGGTTAAACCACCGGCCAATATCAGCGGTTGTTTCGATTGCGGCCATAATTGCCAATCAAAACACTGGCCAGTCCCACCCCACTGCCCATTGGTCTGTGTATCCAGCAATATTGCTTGCGCAGAGGGATAAAGGTTTAACTGCTGTTGCCATTGATGGATGTCAGCGCCTACCCGTATTGCTTTTATATAAGGACGAAGAAATTGCTGACAAAACTGCTCTGATTCATCGCCATGAAATTGCAACAGATCCACGCAGTTCATATCAATCGCCGCCTGAACCTCGACCACGCTGGGGTTTACCCACAAACCAACACGACAAACAAAGGGAGGCCAATGCTTTACCAACTCAACCGCTTGCGTGATGCTCAATGCGCGTCGACTACCGGCATAAAACACCATACCCAAGGCATCCACACCATTAGCAATGGCGTGTTGTGCATCGTCAGCACGAGTGATACCACACATTTTGATTCGAGTACGCAATACATTTCCTCAAGATCAGCCCCTAATCCAAGACCACATATTGTACCTGCGAGCTTCAACCACGACCAGCAGATTAACTGCGACCCGCAGATTGCGCAGCAGGAAAAGGAATCAAGGTCGATAAAGTCGGACGCGGTAAATTAAATTCAGCAGGGTAACCCACGTCCACCAGAAACAAGCCATTAGGTGGTGCTGTCACCCCTGCGACATCGCGATTGCATGCCCGTAAAACATCCACGATCCAATTGATTGGCTTGCTGCCATTGCCAATGGCTAGCAGTGTGCCGACTAAATTTCGTACCATATGCTTAAGGAAGGCGTTAGCCTGCACATCAATACGTAGATAAGGGCCGTATTGTTGCAACTCCAGATGTTGCAGGTAGCGAAAAGCAGACCGCGCCTGGCAGTCTTTCGCACGAAATGAACTGAAGTCGTGCTCACCTAAGAGTCGATTTGCGGCAACCTGCATCGCACCTACATCCAGCGGCAATCGATAATGCGTTAAACAATCTGAGAACAATGCAGGCCGACTTACATCGAGATAAAGCAGATATTGATAGCGGCGATAGATAGCCGAAAAACGCGCATGAAATTCTGATGATACCGAACGCACCCATTTAATTGACATGGCATCAACCAAATAGCGATTACCACCCAGCATCCAAGCTTTTAGCGGTCGCACAGCCCCACTTTCAAAATGAACAACTTGATAAGTTGCATGCACACCAGCATCGGTACGACCCGCACAAATCACCTCTATGGGTGCTTGAGCAACCTCGCTCAGTGCAGCCTCTAAAGCAGACTGCAAAGTCAGCGGATCGTGAGACTGCTTTTGCCAACCATGGAAATGAGTACCTTGGTATTCAATGCCCAGCGCAAGGCGCTGCTTGCTCATCGTCAGTATCAGCTTATTTTTTTAAGTAATGACTGAGCTTCCTGCTGTTGTTTTTTACTACCTTCACGGACAACCTCATCCAAAATATCTTTAGCGCCGTCACGATCGCCCATGTCCATATAAGCACGCGCTAAATCCAATTTAGTGGCAACTTCGTCTTCATCTCCAGTCACTTCATCAGCGGCATTTTCGCTAATATTGTTCAAATCAAAAGACGTGCGTGCAGAATTCGTTTCAGTCACATCGGCTTCCAGATGTGCAGCTAAGGACTCCATATCAACATCAAGCTGTTCATCAACGTCCGAAATATTGGTAATCAACCTATTCTCTGTTAAGCCTTCGTGCTGGAGTTTTGGCGAAATAATGTCATCTCTGTGATCATGTTCATCAAGTAAATCCAACTCGCCTGGCTGATTCGGATCATCCAAAGTAAAATTAATGGTATCTTGCTCATTGGCATCAAAATCTAACAAAGCAGTTGAGCTGACGTTAGCTTGTTCCGGAACGGTAACGGATTCCAAGATATTTGACTCTAAATCATCTAACGTTAACGTGCCCTCCTCTTTACCATCAGAATCATCAGATATATTTTCTTGGATAAATAGATCTTCATCATCACTCAGATCAAAATCCAGTTCACTAACAGACTCTAGCTTGCTTGTTTGATTAGAAACCAGCTCTGGCAAAGTATCCAATAATTCTTTTTGGGTGCCGCCAGGAGCAGCATTGATGAGCGTGCTGCGTAATTCAGCTATACGATGAGAAAAGTTGGCGCTAAATCCCTGGCTTTTTAAACTTCTTTCTGTTCGATTAAAACCATCTACATCATTTTTTTCTGCATACACTTCAATCAACTTTAAATAATACTCTGGATGAGTCTTATCGCGATTAATCGCTTTAATCAGCACGTCTTCAGCTTGATCAAAGCGGCCATACGCAATATAAATGTCGGCCTCACCTAAAATATCAGCAGCCTCTTCGGCAGCATCGGTGCTGCCAAAAACTTCTGGCAACCCATCTAATTCGGAAGAAGCATTGTTTAACACCTTCGTTTCCATATTATTTGCCGGTGTTATCTGCGATTTTTTGGTGTTACTAGCAAATGCTTCTTTGGATTTATTAGCAGTCGTTGGATGACTAATGACAGTCTTGGTATCGTTAGATTTGCTTAAAATGCCTAGATTATTACCGATGGCAACTGTGACGTCACCAGAAGACATGGGATCAAGATCTGCCAAGGTTTCGTTTTGTTCATCTTGCGTATCTTCATCATCATCTAACTCGCCTTCAAATTGTTCTTGATTACTGCGACGCCATAATAAAAACGCTGCTAAAACGACAATCAATCCACCGCCAACAATCATCCACAAAAAGGGCTTATGTAAAAAATCATTCAGTACAGAATTGGAGCTTGGCTCAATCGTTGGCTCAATCGTTGGCTCAATCGTTGGCTCTGCAGTAGATTGACCATCTGTGAAGTTGTAATCATTTGGAGCCATTGACGCGATCGGTTGCCCACCACCATCAACTGGCAAAACAGCATCTGCCCCAGATTCCGTAGGCACAGTGATGGGCGTTTCCACATCCGGAACAGGCGACACACTCTCAATCAGTGCATCAGGCGTCGTTGTTGGCAGTGTAGCTGGGTCCACTGTATCGGTTACGGGTACCTGGCTAGAGACAGGTTCAACCCCAACTGTTGATGTGTTAGCACTAGCAGGCATGCCTAATTGTTGTTTTAAACGAGCATTCTCGGCATCAATTTCAGCGAGGCGTGCCTTTAATTCAGCAAACTGTTGATCCTTTAACTCGATGAGGTTTTTAGAAATCTCGACCTGCTGTGATAAAGCAACCACACGTTCTTCTAGATCGGCATTGTGAATCTTGGCCTTATCAACCTCTTCTGACAATACACTGTTGTCAGTACCCGTCGTTGCAGAACCTCCACTTCCTGATTTACTCTTGCCCACAGCTCCACTGGCAACAATACTAACATGACCACCATCTTGATCACTTTTCACCGACGCAGCAGGTGTAACATCCTCGCCTGTCGCATTCAAAACCCGACCATTTAGAGGATTATTATTTTGTCGTCGTGCACTTAAACGAGTTTTCCATAATTTAGTTTGTCGCTCCACTTCTTGAATAGCCGTGCGTTTATCCATATTCGCTAAAGCATTTGCTGAAGGTAAACGTAAGACAGCACCCTTTTTAAGTAAATTAACATTGCTATCGATAAAAGCGCTGGGGTTTTCTTTCTGAATTGCCATCATTACCTGGCTAATATTGGATGAGCTATCTGGACGAACCTTGGTGGCTATACCCAGCAAATTATCACCATTTTTAACCCGGTACTCACCACTCTCGTCAAAGCTATTGAGATTCGACGATTCTTCATTCGATTTAATCGACTTATTTTGGTTATCAATTGATGGGTTGCGAGGCGCAGACTCCGGCCTAGCGTTACCTGAACGCGTCGGCTCTTTATTTAAATTCGCAGGCGTTGCCGCTTCATGAGTGCTGCTATGAGCTTCAGCATTTTTATTCATCGAAGACGGGATTTTTTTTACGGAACTAGCTGAATTAGCTGTTTCGCTTGGCGATCTTATAATAACGGCTTGCTTACTTTTGGAAGTGCTGGGCTTCTGTGCAAGCGCGATCACTTGCGTTTCGCTATTGCCATAGATTGGTGGATCCAATAATAATGTATATTCACGCAGCAAACGCCCAGATGGCCAGATGACTTCCACTAAAAAATTCAAGAAAGGCTCGTTTACTGGCTTGGGTGTCGTCACTAAAATGATATTTCGACCATTAACACCGAGCTTAACCTCAAACTTCATCATGCCCAGTAAAAAAGTCCGTTCTACACCAGCAGAGTCAAAGTCTTTACGACTGGCCAAAGCGGGCAATATTTCCGACAAGGACAGCTCGCGCACTTGCAGCAGTTCAATCTCAGCAACCAAAGGTTGATTCAAATGTGACTTGAGCTTGATCTCACCTAAGCCCAGCCCAAATGCCGAAGTCGACAATAGTGATAGCACCAAAAAACAAAGCGGGACTAAACGAAAAACTGAAGCATAACGAAGCATAGTAGTGTCGTTCCTTTAACTATTTCCCTGAGCGTCATTGCCTACTCTTGCAAGCAGCTCAAAAGCAGCCATTTACAAAGACACGACCTGCGCCATTTTTTTTCCGCAGTAAGTATCAGTTATAAATATTGTTTTATCAACTCTTCGGCTATTTGCACGCTATTTAATGCAGCACCTTTACGTACATTGTCAGATACCACCCACAAACATAATCCGCGAGGATGCGAAATATCTTCACGTATACGCCCAACAAAGGTGGCATCATGTCCAGCGGCTTCCGTTACTGCTGTCGGATAGCCACCATCGCGACGCTCATCCATTAAAGTCACACCAGGCGCTTTACTCAAGAGTTCACGCACGTGTGCCACTGAAATTTTTTCACGCGTTTCAATATGAAGCGCTTCTGAATGGCCATAAAATACTGGGATGCGCACACAAGTTGGATTGACTTGCACACGATGATCGCCAAGAATTTTTTGCGTCTCCCACACCATCTTCATTTCTTCACGCGTATAACCATTGTCCTGAAACACATCGATATGTGGAATGGCATTAAAAGCAATTTGCTTAGGGTACACGCGACTTTTTTCAATTGGCTGACCGCTTAACAATCGTGATGATTGCATTGCCAACTCTTCAATAGCGGGTTTGCCAGTACCAGAAACCGCCTGATAAGTAGCCACATTAATTCGCTCTATACCGACCACATCATAAATGGGCTTTAATGCGACCAACATTTGAATGGTAGAACAATTGGGATTGGCAATGATGTTACGGTGCAAGTAATCACCAATGCGCTCCGCATTCACTTCTGGAACAATTAACGGAATATCATCGTCTTGACGAAAGTGCGAAGTATTGTCAATCACCACACAGCCGGCAGCTGCGGCCTTCGGCGCATACTCCGCCGACACATTGCCGCCAGCGGAAAATAAACCGATCTGGACCTTACTAAAATCAAAATCGGCAACATTCTCGACTTTTAGCATGGAATTTTTATAAGCACGCCGTTCACCGGCCGTGCGTTCGCTGGCCAGCAAGTATAGGTTTTCAACTGGAAAATCACGCTCGGCTAAAATTTCAATTAAAGCTTCGCCCACTGCACCCGTGGCACCTAAAATTGCGACATTAAATTTGCGGGACATTTTTTTACCTTTTTTAGTAATAGAAGATGAGAAATTTAATTACAGAACCAGACATAATAAATGCAACATTATGACAGCGGCTTTACTGAAGATAATGCCTTTACCTAACATAGCGCTTTTATAACAGCATCACCCATGGCAACCGTCGACATCGTTTTTTCATTCGCCAAAGCAATATCTGCAGTACGCACACCAGAAGCCAACACACGCGCAATCGCATCTTCCAATTGCTGCGCTTTAGCAGGCAAATTCAACGAATAGCGTAAGCCCATCGCCAACGACAAAAGTGTAGCCAACGGATTGGCAATGCCCTTGCCTGCAATATCCGGCGCTGAACCATGACAAGGTTCATACAAACCAAAACCACTGTCATTAAGGGATGCTGAGGGCAGCATACCAATCGAGCCGGTTAATTCCGCAGCGGCGTCACTGAGCAAGTCGCCAAACATATTACCCGTCACCATGACATCAAATTGTTTGGGCGCACGAATGAGTTGCATTAAAGCGTTGTCTGCATATAAATGTGAAAGCGCCACTTGCGGATATTCCCGCCGCCCAAGATCCGTCATCACCTCACGCCATAAACGCGCGACTTCCAACACATTGGCTTTATCCACGGAACAGAGTTTTTGATTGCGTTTTAACGCCAATTCAAATGCAACGCGTCCGATGCGAATAATTTCCGACTCTGAATAAACGGCGGTATTAAAGCCTTCACGTTCGCCATTAGCCAACTGACGAATACCACGAGGCTCACCAAAATATAAGCCGCCTGTCAGTTCGCGTACGATGATTAAATCCAGTCCTGCAATTCGCTCTGGCTTGAGACTCGATGCATTGACCAACTGTGGATACAACTTTGCCGGGCGTAAGTTAGCAAACAGACCTAAGGCTTTCCGAATTTTTAATAAGCCTTGTTCTGGTCTTAATGCAGGATCAATCTGATCCCATTTTGGACCGCCCACAGCAGCCAATAACACCATACGGCTGTCGCGTGCTTGTTGCAGGGTTTTATCCGGCAAGGGTAAACCTGTCTCATCAAATGCTGCACCACCGATTAAGCCCTGCTGCCAACTTAATTCAGGAGCCAGTACAGCCAACACCTTTTGCGCTTCGCGCATAATTTCAGGACCAATGCCATCTCCAGGCAACAATAAAATATCATTCATAAATCAATCCTAACATACACAAAAAATGAATTTTAAACCCAATCAAAACAACCAGGGCGTGATTCCAGCTTGCTGTTTTTCATACGCCTCAATATCCGTGCGATTTTTTAATGTGAGGCCAATATCATCCAAACCTTCTAGCAAACATTGTTTGCGGAACGTATCAATTTTAAATTCGAAACTCTGACCATTGGGTGCGATAATTACCTGCTGCATCAATTGAATTTGCAAAGTTAAAGGCTGCGGTAATGCTAACAACTGTTGTACCTGTGAATCGGCAAGCTGAATGAGCAACAAACCATTTTTAAAACTGTTGTTATAAAAAATATCCGCGTAGCTCGGCGCAATAATGCAACGAAAACCAAACTCAACCAACGCCCATGGCGCATGTTCACGACTAGAGCCGCAACCGAAATTGACACCTGCCAGTAAAATTTCAGCGTGATCATAGGGCGCTTGATTTAAAATAAAATCGGGATTTTTTGGGCGTTTACTATGATCTTGTCCTGGCTGACCTTCATCCAAATAACGCCACTCATCAAACAAGCTCACACCAAAACCACTGCGTCGAATGGATTTTAAATATTGTTTTGGAATGATTTGATCGGTATCAATATTGGCTTGCGGCATCGGCGCCACCAAGCCGGTAAAATCATTAAACGCTTTCATCATGCCACTCCGCTGGATCGAATATCAATAAAGTGACCCGCAATCGCCGCTGCTGCCGCCATCGCGGGACTCACCAGATGGGTGCGTCCTCCATAACCTTGGCGACCTTCAAAGTTACGATTAGAAGTCGAGGCACAATGTTCGCCAGGCATCAGTTTATCGGCATTCATGGCCAAACACATTGAACAACCTGGATCTCGCCATTCAAAACCCGCCGCACGAAAAATAACATCCAAGCCCTCGGCTTCAGCTTGACGTTTAACCAAACCAGAACCGGGCACGACCAATACCTGCTTTACTGCTGGTGATTTTTTTTGTCCTTGAATCACCGAGGCGGCGACACGCAAATCTTCAATACGTGCATTGGTACAAGAACCAATAAACACGCGATCCAAAGGAATTTGATCAACACGCATACCCGGTTTAAGCTGCATGTAGTCATAGGCACGCAACCAACTTTGACGCTCGACATCGCTACGAGCCTGATTCAGATCAGGCAAAAGCTCATTGACCGCCACCACCATTTCCGGCGAAGTACCCCAGCTAATTTGCGGCGCTAATTGACTAACATCAATCGTCACTTCTTTATCAAATACCGCTTCGGCATCTGAAACCAAGGACCGCCAATAGGTAACCGCTTGCTGCCACTGAGCACCTTTGGGCGCCATCGGCTTATCCATAAAGTAATCAATGGTGGTGTCATCAACGCCAATTAACCCAGCCCGCGCACCAGCCTCAATCGCCATATTGCACAACGTCATACGCCCTTCCATTGATAACGAACGCACGGCGCTACCCGCAAATTCCAGCGTGTAACCCGTACCGCCTGCAGTACCAATTTGACGAATCAAAGCCAAAATCATGTCTTTTGCGGTAACACTGGATGGCGGCACACCATCAAATTCAATGCGCATACACCGCGCTTTACTTTGAATTAAACATTGCGTCGCCAGTACGTGTTCGACTTCCGAAGTACCGATGCCTTGCGCCAATGCGCCGAAAGCACCATGTGTCGAGGTATGTGAATCACCACAAACGATGGTCATTCCAGGTTGTGTGGCACCTTGTTCTGGACCCACAACATGCACAATGCCTTGGCGCTGATCATCAATTTTAAATTCGCGAATACCAAACTCATCGCAATTATCATCCAGGGTTTGCACTTGAAGTCGTGAAGTTTCATCCACAATCCCAAGTATCCCCTGCGCCCGAGCAGTCGTCGGCACATTATGATCTGGTGTCGCCAAATTACTATTAATCCGCCATGGTCGACGACCCGCCAACCGCAAGCCTTCAAATGCTTGCGGAGAGGTCACCTCATGGAGTAAATGACGGTCAATATACAAAAGCGTGTTGCCGTCCGCACGCTCAAGTACAGTGTGGGCACGCCATAATTTATCGTATAGAGTTAACTGCTTGCCCATTGGCATGACGGATGACATAAAGATTTTCCTAACAATGATATTCCAAGGGAAGACAAATAAGATTGTGCATTATATAAGAGCGTGAACGATAAATCATCTCAGCGTTTTAGGTGAGAAGCCCTGAAGACTTAACTGTGTTGCCCTTGCTTTTGAGTGCTCAGTGGTTATTCTCCATCAAGTAATTTCTTCTGATCTAAAGCGTCTTGCGATAGCGCTTTCCGCCTATTCAACGATTAAGGCACAATAAGCGCTTTCTCCAATCATGCCTTGCTTAGCCAATACCTGAGAGCACTTATGAATCTTGATGCCACTGAAATTGCTAAATTCTCTGAGATGGCCCCACATTGGTGGGATCCTGAAGGCAACTGCAAACCGTTGCACATCATTAACCCCCTACGCACCAATTACATAAACAGCAAAACCACATTGGTGAATCAACGGGTCTTGGATATTGGCTGTGGTGGCGGATTGTTATGCGAAGCCCTGGCGTATCGCGGCGCTCAGATAACGGGTATTGATATGAGCGTTGCTGCGCTTGAAGTGGCAGAGCAACATGCGCAACAAAATGGCCTTAACATCTGCTATCAACACAATTCGGCTGAAGCCTTTTCCGAAAAAAATATCAATCAATTCGATATTGTAACCTGCCTAGAAATGCTCGAGCATGTACCGGATCCACAAAGCATCATTGAGGCTTGCAGTAAAATGGTAAAACCCGGAGGCCACGTGTTTTTTTCAACGCTTAATCGCCATCCAAAATCATTTTTATTAGCCATTGTTGGTGCTGAATATGTCATGCGCTTACTGCCCAAAGGTACGCATCATTACGAAAAATTCATTCGACCTTCTGAACTGGCTACTTGTGCTAGACATGCGGGACTAGAAGTGCTGGATATTACAGGCATTCGCTATCATCCTTTTGGTCAATATGCGGAATTAACGCGAAATGTCGACGTGAATTATTTAATGCACACTCAAAAAGGATCTTAACCACATGCCAGCTTACCAGGCCGTACTCTTTGATCTCGACGGCACACTGCTCGATACCGCGCCCGATTTTTGGCCGATCTTAAATGCACTACGTGCCACACGAAACTTATCACCATTACCCTATGCATCAGTACGCCAACAAGTTTCCAATGGCGCTGCAGGACTGATCAACTTTGCTTTTAATCTCAGCACTGGCGATACTGATTTTGAAACGTTACGACAAGATCTGTTAACGCGTTATCAACAACACTTAGCGGTCAATACGCGATTATTTCCTGGATTCGATCATTTATTACAGCGACTGCAAAGTGCGCAAATCCCCTGGGGCGTTGTCACCAATAAACCCGCTCGCTATTCTGAACCCCTGCTCAGCCAACTGGGCTTACGGGAGCAATGCAGCAGCTTAATTTGCCCCGATCATGTTAAAGCGCGGAAACCCGATCCTGAAGGCCTATTGCTAGCGTGCCAGCAGCTGCATATAAAACCCGCAACCGTTTTATATGTCGGCGATCATCAACGCGACATAGAGGCAGGACAACGCGCCGGCATGCAAACCGCTGCGGCTTTATTTGGCTATATTGCAGATAATGAAGATCCCCATGAATGGAAAGCCGATTTTTACATTAACGACAGTCACGCATTAGAGGCGATTATTTTTAATGAACACACATGAACCGACTGGAGAATGCTTACAAGGCAAACACATTCTGATTACTGGCGCCGGCCGTGGTATTGGACAAGTGGTGGCTCTGAAATGCGCACAAATGGGAGCACGCGTGATTTTATTAAGTCGCACCTTGGCTCACTTAGAAGAAGTCTATGACCAAATTATCGACTTAAATTATTCCACACCCGACAATGATCCCATTCTAATCCATCAAAATCTTGAGCATCTCACTGCAGAGCAAAGCACGCATATTGCGGAAACATTACAACAAGAAATTCCGCATTTGGATGGCTTAGTCCACAATGCAGCGCAGCTGGGACCGTTAACGCTGCTTGAACAGTACACCATGGAATCGTGGGACAGTGTTTTCAAAGTCAATCTTGGTAGCACTATGCTGCTAACACAAAGTCTGCTGCCATTGCTTAAGCGTAGCCATCACGCATCCGTGGTACTTACCGGGGACACTATGTGTCAGCAAGCACGTGCATTTTGGGGCGCTTATGGTATTAGCAAATTTGCATTAATGGGCTTAATGCAAGCGTGGACGCAAGAGGCCGGCGCCCATCCACAACTACGCTTTAATATGATTAATCCCGGCGCCACTCGCACCGCACTTCGCGCCGAGGCGTACCCCGCAGAAAATCCACAACACGTGCCATTGCCAGCCAATATTTTACCAGCGTACCTCTACTTATTAAGCGATGCCAGTATTGGCATCAAGGGACAACTCATCGAAGCGCAAGCTTGGGAACCCAACTTATAAGACATTTATTTGACAGAAAACCCTGGCATACATATCGCATAACAATCATCACAGAATTTAATAACCTCAACTGCTAAGATGGTCATACCATGATGCCATTACTCTCTAAATCCATGAAACAGCTGCAGCCCAATAGTCAGCCTTTGCAACCACAAGAGCGCTTATGGCGATTAGTGTTGGCACTGCAAAAAACGCTGGATCTTCCTGGATTGCTACAAATCTTATTTACGGAACTTCAACAAGATTTGAACGTAATATCTCTGAACTACCATCATCTGAATGAAAAAATCAACATCGACATTGGCAAACGCAAGCCTCATCATTGCGAATATCGGTTGAGTGATGAAGGCCGATATCTAGGTGAAGTACGCTTATCACGGACCGAAAAATTTAGCCCTGCGGACTTGTTTATAATCGAATCGGCTCTGAGCATTCTGATTCATCCACTTAACAATGCACTGAATTATCGGCAAGCAATCCACTCTGCATTAACAGACTCCCTGACAGGCGCAGGTAATCGCATTGCCATGGATACAGATTTGCAACGTGAAAAAGAAGTAGCCAAACGCTATGACCATCCCTTATCAATTGCCATGCTGGATATTGATCACTTCAAACAAATTAATGATCAATATGGTCATGCTGCGGGTGATTCCGTGTTGCAACAAATCGTGCAACGCCTGGCAAAAAATAGTCGTGGAGCGGACATGATTTACCGCTTCGGTGGCGAAGAGTTTGTCATTTTATTTACGAAAACACCCTTACTCGGCGCCAATATCATTACCGAACGCCTGCGCCGGTTAATTGACGAAAAACCCTTTTACCACAAACAACAGACCATTCATGTTACTGCCAGTTTTGGTTTGATTTCACTCGAAAAAAATGATGATTTGCACAGCTTATTGGATCGCGCCGACGCCGCCTTGTATCAAGCCAAACATCGTGGGCGCAATTGCGTGGTGAAGCTGTGTTACGAAGAGCATACAGCTAAGAAAAAAATCATCTCTGCATCATAGCTTTATGGGCTCTACAACCATTTACCCTATACACAGAAAATTTTTATCGTGTTACGGTTAGTCGTCGTAACCAACTCACCAAAATTCTTAACGTGCAAGCTATGAGCATATATACCGAAGCATTCATCAGCGATATTATTCGCATGGCCTGGGCAGATGATATTTCCTTCGATAAGATTAAAAAAGAACGAGGAATATCGGAAGCGGAAGTGATTAAAATTATGCGCAGACATTTGAAAGCAAGAAGCTTTAAGACCTGGCGCAAACGCGTTTCAGGACGAAGTTCCAAACACGAAAAACGCGCAAGATTACTGCGCCAAGTGATGGAGTAATGTCCACCCTGCGTTTTCTATTTGCCGATCAGCTTTCTGAATCGATTTCATCACTACAGTTGTTGAACGCGTCAGAGGACACGGTATTGCTTTGTGAGGTAATGGAAGAAGCCACCTACGTTAAGCATCATCCAAAGAAAATTGCTTTTTTGTTTTCAGCCATGCGCCACTTCGCTGCAGAGTTAAGGGCCAAAAGCTATAACGTTCGCTATATAAAACTAGATGATCCAAGCAATACCGGTAATTTCACTGCTGAGCTTAAAAGAGCCGCAGAAGAATTAAAGCCTGACAAGATTGTGGTAACTGAATCTGGTGAATTTCGCGTCCAGACAATGATTCAATCGTGGCAAAATTTACTAGCCATTCCGGTCGAGATATTACTGGACGCCCGCTTTTTGGCGACGCATGCACAGTTTGAAACTTGGGCAAATGGAAAAAAACAGCTGCGCATGGAGTTTTTTTACCGTGAGATGCGAAAAAAATATGGCATTCTCATGGAAACCAACGGTAAACCCACCGGTGGCGAATGGAATTATGACAAACAAAATCGTAAGCCTCCAAAATTAGGCATGAAATCACTTCAACGCCTTAGCCACACAAAATCATCTATCACTGTTGAAGTTTTATCGTTGGTAAAAAACCAATTTTCCGATCATTTCGGAACGCTTGAGCCATTTCACTATGCCGTTACCCGCCAGCAGGCACTGCTTGAGCTTGACCACTTCATCACCTATTTTCTGCCTAACTTCGGAGATTATCAGGACGCAATGGTTGCTGAAGATCCTTTTCTTTATCATTCACTGATTGCTACTTATCTCAATGCCGGATTACTTCTTCCTCTTGAAATTTGCCAGAAGGCGGAGGTTGCTTATCGTAACGGTGAGTCACCGCTGAATGCTGTCGAAGGTTTCATCCGTCAAATCTTGGGGTGGCGCGAGTACATTCGTGGCATTTACTGGCTGCAAATGCCCGAGTATGGCGAGCGCAATCAATTGAATGCGACCCGCCCTCTTCCTGCATTTTACTGGACGGCAAGTACAAACATGTTCTGTGTGAGTGAATCGATTCGCCATACTCGCGATTACGCCTATTCACATCATATTCAGCGCCTCATGGTCACGGGTAACTTTGCGTTGCTGGCGGGGCTGGATGTAAAAGCGGTGCAAGAATGGTATTTGGCTGTCTACTCCGATGCATTTGAATGGGTGGAAATGCCTAACACGCTCGGCATGGCATTGTTTGGCGATGGCGGTGTAGTAGCAAGCAAACCGTATGCGGCAAGTGGTAAATATATTCATCGCATGAGCAATTATTGCGGTCAATGCGAATATGACCCTGATGTTATAACTGGCGATAGAGCCTGTCCGTTTAACGCGCTCTATTGGGATTTTCTGGTACGTCATGAGGATCTTTTTCGAACCAATCAGCGCATGCCGTTTATGTATGCAACGTGGGATAAATTTAGCGCAGAAAAACAAGTAGCGATTCGTAAGCAAGCGACTTTCACTTTAGAAAAAATGTCTATAGGCACACTATGATGATCTGCAACTAATATTCACGACCCACTCACCCAAGCCCTTAACTCCCAGCTTGTCGTGATTGATAGCATCTTGATGTTCGCATCTCTCGAGAATTAATTGCTGACACTTTTTTAGCTAACCTTAATCTAAAGTTAAAGCGCTCACCCCATTAGATTTTGCTGGACTTTTGACACATTAAAAGTCCAGCATCGCGTTCATTATAAGCTTTATAGGAGATTCGCATGACCGACTCAGCTTTAAGCAATGCCATTGCGCAAGTGAGCGACGCCCAAATCGGCATCCCGGTCATCCATGCCTTTTTCGACAAACCAACTTTCACGGTGAGCTATGTCGTCCACGACCCCGAGAGCAAGCGGGCCGCAATCATTGACAGCGTGCTTGATTTTGATCCGGCTTCTGGACACACGTCCTGCTCGTCAGCTGATTCGATTATTGCTTATGTCGAAGAAAATGGCCTGACCATTGACTGGCTGCTCGAAACGCATGCGCACGCAGATCACCTTTCAGCAGCACCCTATCTGCAACAGAAGCTCGGCGGAAAAATCGCAATTGGAGAGCATATTGTCACCGTCCAGAATGTGTTCGGGAAGCTCTTCAACGCAGGCACAGAGTTTCAACGTGATGGATCGGATTTTGACCAGCTGTTTGCCGACGGTGACCGCTTCCAAATTGGTAAGTTGGAGGTGACCGTCCTGCATGTCCCCGGCCATACCCCTGCTGATATTGCTTATGTCATCGGCAATGCCGTCTTTACCGGCGATACGATGTTCATGCCTGATTACGGCACAGCGCGCGCCGATTTTCCCGGTGGTGACGCGCGCCAATTATTCCAATCACTACGGCGGTTACTATCACTCCCTGCAACGACGCGCTTGTTTATGTGCCACGACTATCTGCCTGCTGGTCGCAGCGAATATGTCTGGGAAACAACGGTCGAGGCCGAACGCAAAAACAATGTCCATGCCCATGACGGTGTAACCGAGGATGAATTTGTGGCAATGCGTACAGCACGCGATGCCACGCTTGATATGCCACGCTTAATCCTGCCATCAGTGCAGGTCAACATGCGTGCAGGCCATCTTCCTGCCGCCGAAGAAAATGGTGTGCGATACCTCAAAATCCCGCTGGATGCTGTTTGATGCTACTTAGCTTTCCAGAGGCAATGCCTGTTGAAGGGCTTATCGGCGGTGCTCTCATCGGCATAGCCGCTGCGATCATGCTATTGGGCTTGGGGCGGATTGCTGGCGTAAGCGGTATGGCCGCGCGTGCAACAGGAATTGCCGACACTGGCGCACCACGCGGATTAGCGATTGCTTTTGTGCTTGGCCTCCCTCTCGGTGCGTTTTTGATCAGCCAGATAACGGGTGGCGTATCGGTCCATTTCCCGACATCGCCCATCCCTCTTATCATTGGAGGCCTGTTGGTTGGCTTCGGAACACGAATGGGCTCAGGCTGCACCAGTGGACACGGTGTGTGCGGAATGTCGCGGCTGTCACGCCGTTCAATCGTTGCCACTGTATTGTTCATGGCAAGCGGCTTTGTCACTGTCGGTTTGATGCGTTTGGGAGGATTACTATGAAGCAGCCATTTATCGCGTTGTGCGCCGGTACACTCTTTGGTGCCGGTCTTGCCATTTCCGGAATGTCCGACCCCCAACGTGTTCAATCATTCCTTGACCTGTTCGGCAACTGGGACCCAACGCTTGCATTTGTCATGGTCGGCGCGATGATTCCGATGGCGATTGCATGGCTGTTTCAAAAACGAATGAACAGCCCGATAGCCTGCGAAACATTTGATTTGCCCGGGACAACGCTCGTTGACCGAAAACTAATGCTCGGCGCGATTATATTTGGCGCTGGCTGGGGCATTAGACCTCTTGCATAACTCAAAAATTGATCTCGAAGTTGTAAATACCCGCAATCAAATTGAAACGTAAACCAAATCGCTTGCGCCGATTTCTATAGCGATCAGCAATTATTTTAAAGCGTTTAATCATACCGATAACG
>JANNXD010000053.1:0-3726 GCA_031409375.1 Gammaproteobacteria bacterium
CATGGGCACTAGTTACGGTGGCTACGCAACGCTGGTCGGGCTGACCAAGACGCCGGAGTTGTACCGCGCGGGCGCCGCCTACGCCTCCGTCACGGATATCAATTTTCTTATCAGCGACGACAAGTGGTACGACTGGGGCTACGAGTGGCACGAAACGATGGTCGGCGGCGAACGTGGTGACGAGGACCGCTTGCGCCAGGCTTCGCCATTGCGCAATGTCGCGAACGTCAGGGCCCCGGTGTTGTTAGGACACGGAGAGGATGACCAACGCGTGCACGTGCGCCAGTCACGGCGGATGTCCGAGGCGCTTCGCAAGGCTGGCAAAGATGTCCAGTATCTTGAGTTTCCGAACGAAATTCACGGCTTCCTGCTTGAAGCCAACCGCGTGCAATGGTACGAAGCACTGGTGGCGTTCTTCGAGAAAAACCTGGCGCCGCGGACCAAACCCGCGTCACCGTAATGCGGCATCAGGTCTTGAGGCGCAGCCGACCCGTGTAATCGCGCTTGCCGATCGGCAGACCCTTCCACCGCAGGATGTCGTAGGCGGTGGTGGCGTGAAAATAGAAATTCGGTTGCGAGAATGACAGCAGGAAATTCTCGGCCACGAAAGGCATTTTGCGTTCGCCGAAAACGAACATGACGTCGCGACCGAGGAAGCCATCCACTTCGGCAGGATCGATGGCTTCAAGTGCCGCGATCGTCTGCGCGATCTTCGCCTTGAGGCTGGCGAAGTCGGCGGGTGGTGGCGTCCGGTCCGGCGAAAACACGCCCGCGCGCACACCCTCGATCGCGCCCAGTGAATGCGTGGCCGTCGACTTGATCTGATAGGCGAACGGCAGCATGTCCGGCGCGAGACGCGCCTGGATGAGTTCATCCGGCGGCAGCCCGCGCTCGTTGCACCAGGTTTCGGCCTTGTCGATCAATGCGGCGACCGCGCCGAGGACCTGCAGGTTGTTGGGAATGGTTGCTGCGTAGAGTGTGAATGACATCGGAGGCCTCCGTGGTTGGCGGTCAGGTTTCGATCGATCTGCTGTAAACGTAGAATAATTCATCCCGGACCCAACCAAGCGATTCGTACAAGACCTGAGCCGCCTTGTTGTCCCTCGCCGTGCTCAGGTCCATCCTGAACTTGCCTTTGTCCGCTGCAAGCTTCTCGGCTGCTGTCAGCAGCGCCTTGCCCGCGCCACAGCGCCTCCCGCCAGGAGCAACGAAAAGGTCGTAGAGCGTGTAAATCGGCTTCGCGGCGACTGAGCAGAAGGTTGGGTAGAGCTGACAAAAGCCGACGACTTGCTGGGCTGCGTTGCTTGCCAGAAGGATGACCGAATCATTGTTCTGCAGCCTGGCCCGGATAAAACACAGCGCCAGATCCCGGTCAGGTGGTTTCCTGTAGAACTGCCGGTATGCATCGAACAAGGCGGCCGCAACATCGAGGTCCGCCAGCGTCGCGATTCGGGTGGTGATCATGCATGAAACAATGGCACCGGTGCCGTGACCGGTCAAGCGGACTGTTAGGCGGCGCTGGACTTACTATGTGTAAGCGCTGATAAGCCAGGTGAGCCCGAAACACGCCAATCCAGCAATGGTGACAATATGGACGCGCTGCTGCGTCTTCAAATCGTAGGCCACCAGAGACAGGAAAAGGCCAAGCCACGTGCCCCAGAGAAAAGTCTGAAATGCGATCTCATCCACCTGTTCGGTGTAGAGCGCGGAAAGCAGCGGCTTCGCCCACGACATGACCAGAGGATCGTAGGCACGTGCCAACACCGGCTCGAGCATGAAAAACGTACCAGTGAAAACAAGGCGCTTGTGCCAAGCCGGTTGTCCCCGCCGTAGCCAGGCCATCACCAGGCACAATGCATAGGCTGGGAGAAACAGGCGGTTAGCACGAACTTCAGCCGTCATGTTGCCCCAGCCCTTCCATACGACGATGAAAACGTAGAGCGTGGTAAGCGTGACGCCGATAGCCACAACGAATGTGGCGATACCGATTTTCTTGTGCAGACGCAGATTGCGGGCTCGGACGAGGTTTGCCTGCGTCGCCAAGAGAACATACCAAGCCAGCCCGAACAGACCGTGGATGATGAACTTGGGATCCCTGTTGCTGGGTTGGCCGACGTCCGTGAACAGATTGTCGGAGAACGCGGCGATACTGAGGAACAGCAGCAGTGTGCTGACTATGGAGAAGTACGCGCCCCACACTCTGTTGGTCATTTCCGCTTGCATGAACCGTCTGCCAAAGTCAGTGTAGCGCGTGCCGTGCTAACAAAGCGTCCCAGTCGACCGGCTGGGTCACCGCGCCGCCCTAGGCGTTCGCAGCCAGCAGCCTGATCACCTGCGCGTCTCGCTCGGCGTGTTGGGTTTCTTCGCGGCCATTCTGGCGCAGCACTTTTTCGACATCTTCGTTAGCTGCGGCGTCGGCCCAGGCCTGATAGATCCGGTCGCCGTTCTGCTCGCCGCTCTCGAGCGAGCGAATAAACTCCACCGTCGCGGGTAACTCGTGTGGCAGCGAGGCAATGAACGGATTGTCCCCGGCAGCCGGCAATTCGAACGGCTCGCCACCCGCTGCGACGATGGCCTTCAGAAGGCGGTGCGCGTGACCGCGCTCTTCGCGACCGTTCTGGATCAGCAGGGACGCAGCCTCCGGGTTGCGCACAGCCCTGGCGATACGCAGATAGAATTCCTCGCCTGCGGCCTCGATCACGGCGAGCACGCGCATGTCATCGAGCGACAGGCTCTTGCGTGTCTTCAAGACACCGAAGGCGCCGGAAATGTCGGACGGATAATCCGGGGGTAGCGTAAACATGTGCTCAGTCTAGCGCACGCAGGTCTTCACGATGTGGTGTCAGGCGTATGACCCTGGTCATGGCCGCGTGTTGTTCTTCCGCCGCGAAAGCATCCAGCGAATTCCAAAAACAATGACAACGACCAGGACGACAATTGCGATGCGACGAATCATGGACGCAAACATGGCACAAGTCGGCCCTCACGTCGATGAGTGGGAGGCCCGCAGGCCGCTGCGGTTGCCAGGCGAATATCGAGCGCCGTTCAAGGACGGATCAGTGCGCGGCGGCTGCCATCATCGCGGTCTCGGGAAAAGGGTCTCGGCGGCGCGCACCCGGCCTTGAACGGGGACCCGCCCCTGGCGGGCGCTCGATCCTGAGCCAGGCAACCGCAGCGGCCTGCGGGCATCCCGATCATCAAACCTCTTACCGATACCGCGCCTGCAGTTTCTCCAGCGCCTTCGACCCCGGCGACAATTTCGCAAACGGCAGCTGATTCAGCGGCGTATCGGGCGTCTTGTTAGCGTCATGGAACTCGCTCTGGGTCTCGCGCAGATGCAGCAGCCCGGTGAGGTATTCGTTTTTCGCCAGGTGATCCTGCACAAACTTGTACGACCCGACCGCATCGGAGGGATTGAAATCCTTGGCAACCTTGCTGAGCACGATGCGGCTGCCGTCGTGCAATACGACCGGCATGCGCTCGCCTTCGCCGTACTCGGCCTTGATCTCACGCTGGAACGGGATGAAGTCGGCATGCACCGCTGGCTCATAGTGCTCGCGCGTGAACTGGTAGCTCTTGGTCGAACCTTCGTGATCGTTGAAAGTCACGCACGGCGACAGCACGTCGATCAGCGCAAAACCGCGGTATTTCATGCCAGCCTGGATCAAGGGCACCAGCTGTTCCTTGTCGCCGGAAAAACTGCGCGCGACGAAACCGGCACCCAGC
>JANNXD010000054.1:0-10137 GCA_031409375.1 Gammaproteobacteria bacterium
TGTTAAAAAGCAATGTACCGCAATATTGCTCAACAATATTCCAGGCAATTTCAGTAAAAGCATCAAATTATATTCATTTAAGATCAGCTAGAGCTAACTGAGAGCAATAACAGCTGGTCATTTAATGCTAGGGAGCCCTGCGCGTAGTCCCATGTCGGTCAATAAATGTTGCGCCAGCATTTGATTGGTTTTATTGTCATCCACCACCAAAATGGGTTCACCGGAAAATTGAATGACGCCCGAACACATTGCTTGTTGATTGAGATGGATGGCTTCAGCTGAGGTTTCGATTAACGGTAAAGTTACAGTAAAAATAGAGCCGTTACCTGGTTGGCTGCTGACGGAAATTCTGCCCTGCATCAGATCAATCAAGCGACCAATAATGGTCAGCCCTAAACCTGTACCACCATAAGCGCGCGTGATGGAGTTATCGCCTTGATCAAACGCCGTAAAAATTCTGGAGAGTTGCAGTTCGTTCATGCCGATGCCGGTATCTTCTACGCAAATTTTATAAGTGGCAGGTTGATCGGCAAAGTGGTCGCGTGTGAGCATGACGTTGATGCACCCATGCTGCGTAAACTTCAGTGCATTCGACACTAAATTCGAAACAATTTGTTTTAATCGCGTCGGATCGCCCAGTAACGCGGGTGGCAATAACGGATCGCATTGATAACCTAACGTAATATTTTTCTCCTGTGCGACGTGCGTGAAGCCATCGAGAGTTGTTTGCAAGAGTGTGTTAGGTTGAAAGGCTATCGATTCTAATTGCATTTTTCCCGCTTGAATTTTACTGAAATCTAGCACGTCGTTAATGACGGACAATAAGAGTTCTCCCGAATTGCTGGCGGTTTGTAGTAGTTTTTGTTGTGGTGGTGATAGTTCGGTTTTTTTCAACAACTGCATCATGCCGATCACCCCGTTTAAGGGCGTACGCAGTTCATGGCTCATATTGGCAAGGAATTCAGATTTGGCCAGGCTGGCTTGTTCGGCCGTATCACGTGCTTGTGTTAATGATGTCGCAAGCTTCAATATCATGGTGTTAAAATTTTCTACTTCTTGTGTTTTTTCGACTAAAGCAATTTCGCGGTCATGTAGTTTTCTGAATAAATCATCTAGCGTTTTGCCGATTAAACCAATTTCATGGTTTGCCATCAGATGGGTCTGTGCGTTTTCACCATTTTTTTGCCGAGCGATGGTATCGACAATTTTTGTGCATGGTATCAATACGTAGTGTTGCATCAATAGATAAACCAGGCAGTAAGCAATAACGCCTAGCATCGCCAAGCAAGCCGTCAGCATTATTGCCGTATTCAGCGCGGCTTTTTTTATTTTGATGGTGGAGAGGTTAACCAAAATAACGCCACGCTTGGAATGCAAGTCATTCCCTTCGGACACCAAAGGCAATAGCGCCGGTGTTGCCATCAGGTATTGATGGTTGTCTTGTTGATGAATGGCGCCATAGGCAATGTGTGACGCTTTGGCTTGTTGGCTGAGGCGGATAATTTCAGTGTTGTCTTGCGTATCCCAGCTGAAGGCATCGCCGGCGATGAAATTTTGTAGGGTTTCATCAAATACATAAATGGCGTTGATCTCAGGCTCTGCTGCGATCGCCAGTACAAAACGGTTTAAATCACCAAGCGATGTACTGGTTTCGGTAGAAAATACCACCATATTAGAAATAAGTCGTGCGCGTGCAGCCAGCTCATCTTGAAATTGTTGATTCGCATAATTAAAAATGCCGATGCTGCCAAAACCGATGGTTGACAAGGTCAATACCACAAGTGGCCATAAAAACCGAGTGCGTAACGAATAAAAATTTTTCATGGGTAAGACATCGGTGAGGGATCAATTGCGATTGCGGTGGTGCACTCGTTTACACAGGGTGGCCCATTAATAGCACCGATGCTTTTGAGCACGCGGTGGGTGGTTGCTAAAACTTCTGACAATCCCCCGGGTTTTAAATAGTGTATTTGCTCGCCAGGTAAAACAATTTTGAGGCCTGCCATACCGTCTTTAAATGCAGCCGGCGTAATTTTTTCACGCTTGGCCATGCGTTGATTGGCATCCTCTGGATGATCGGCATGATATTGTTTTGCGCGATCAATGGCGCGGACTAAACGTTGATAATCTTCAGATCGTGATTGCAAGCTTTCTTCATTCGCAAATAGCACGTCAATAATGGCGCCGGGTGTCTGTGAGCTGTCAAACAAGCGCACAATGTTGGGGTTGGCTAATGCCTGGCTTGCGAAGGGTTGATAGGTTTGGACGGCATCCACTTCACCGGCGAGTAGGGCTTGAATGGCGTTGGGTTGTGGCATCGGCGTTAGCTGAACGTCGTTAAATGTCAGTTGGGCGGAAGCGAGTGCATTCGCGGCATTCATTACGTCGAGTGTGCCGATTTCCAACGCCAGTTTTTTGCCTTTTAAGTCGGCAACATTCTGGATGGTTTTTTGTGCCAGCAGCATGTCGCTGCCATTGGAAAAATCCGACAGCATAAAAATGATGGGTTTGAGGTTGGTCATTTCTCGTATGGTATAAAGCTCTATGGGGGTGGCCGCTAGAACATCGACTTGATGCTTTTCGAACGCGCGGCGGCCGTCAGCCAAGGTTTCAAAAGGGATCAGTTTGATGTTGAGTCCTTCTGCTTGGTAATAACCCAATTCTTGCGCCAAAAATATAAATTCAAAGCCAGGCCAAACATTCAGCGCAACACGCAGTGGTGGCTTGGTCGAATCATAGCAACCGAGCAATATGCCACTAACAATAATGCTCAAGGTGATAATGTAGGCTGGGATCTTGGTGGGTAGGCTAGTAGAAAAAAAACGCATCAAGGGTCCCGTCTTTTGAGGAAAGTTAAAAGTATAGACGTGCAGTGAATAATTGGATTCGCTTTGGTTGTGCTGGTGCTGTGGTATCATCTGGCCTTTTATTTTTTAGCTTGTTTAGGGTGCTTGTAAAACGAGCGGGATGAAGAGGAATTGCTGCACGTGAATATCAGTTACTGGTTAGGTGAAGATGCATTATCGCCATTACGGCATCGGCAATGGATGACCACTTGTTTGCAGCAGCAATTGCCCTTGGCGCACAGTCGTTGCCTCTGGTTGTATGTGGCGATGCATGAACAACTACTGAGCGCAACGGATCAGCAAAAGCTGCAAGCACTATTGAATGCAGCGGTTTGTGAACCCACTGAGCTGATCAATCACTTTTTTATTGCGCCGCGAGCGGGCAGTATCACGCCTTGGAGCAGTAAGGCGACCGATATTGTTCAGCAAGTGGGCGTGCCGCTTTTGCGCATCGAGCGTTTTAGTGCCTGGCAATTCAGTTGGACGCAACCCCCAACCGCGCAGCAACAGACGCAAGTGCTGGCCAGCTTGTTTGATCGCATGACGCAAACTGTGATCACTGATCTTAATGACTGGATGCAAACCCTAACCCCAGTTGCGCCTAGGCCATTACGGCATATTAAAGTGCTTGAACAAGGTAAAGACGCGTTGCAAGTGGCCAATCAACAATTGGGCTTGGCTTTGTCCAGCAATGAAATTGATTATTTGTTTACCACGTTTGCTGAGTTATCACGCAATCCAACCGATGTTGAGTTGATGATGTTTGCGCAAGCTAACTCGGAACATTGCCGACATAAAATCTTTAATGCCCATTGGTTGATTGATGGCAAGCTCAGCGCCACTTCTTTATTTGCGCGGATTCGTGCCACGCATAGTGCTTATTCTGAAGGCGTGTTATCGGCGTATAAAGATAATGCGGCGGTGATGCAAGGAGGTATTGCCTTACGATTTTTTCCCGATGCCGACGGGGTTTATCACGGGCATGAAGAGTGGGTACATACCTTATTAAAAGTTGAAACACATAATCACCCGACGGCCATTGCGCCAGCCCCCGGTGCCGCCACGGGTGTTGGCGGTGAAATTCGCGATGAAGGCGCAACGGGTTTGGGCGCGAAACCGAAAGCGGGTTTGTGCGGATTTAGTGTTTCCAATTTGCGAATTCCCGGATTTTTACACCCGTGGGAGCAAGACTTTGGTAAACCCGAACGCATCGTCAGTGCGCTGGACATTATGCTGCAAGCGCCGATTGGTGCGGCCAGTTATGGCAATGAATTTGGTCGCGCCAATTTGCTGGGTTATTTCCGCACGCTGGAAATGGCGTTTGTGTTGAATGGTCAAACACGAGCTAGTGGATACCACAAGCCGATTATGTTGGCCGGTGGTATTGGCAATGTGCGCGATGAGCATGTCATCAAAACCGGTTTGCCAGATGATGCCGTGTTGATTGTGTTGGGTGGCCCCGCGTTATTGATTGGTTTGGGCGGTGGTGCGGCGTCTTCCGTGCAGTCCGGTACGCTCGATAGTGAATTGGATTTTGCATCCGTGCAACGCGATAACCCGGAAATGCAGCGCCGATGTCAGCAGGTGATTGATGCTTGTTGGCAGTTGGGCAAGCAGTCGCCGATTGCGTTTATTCATGATGTCGGTGCCGGTGGTTTAAGTAATGCGTTGCCTGAATTGGTCAAGGACGCGGGTTGCGGCGGTGTGTTTAATTTACGCGCCATTCCATTAGCGGATCCCGCGTTATCGCCGTTAGAAATTTGGTGCAACGAAGCGCAGGAAAGGTATGTGCTGGGCATTGATGCCGCCGATCTGCCACTGTTTACGCAATTGTGTGCCCGCGAAAAATGTCCGTTTGCGGTGGTCGGTCAAGCCACGCGTGATGGTCACTTGGTATTGCGCGATCACTTGAACAATACGACACCGGTGGATTTGCCCTTGTCGGCCATTATTGGCAATACCCCGCCGTTAATAAAACAGTTTCAACGACAAGCGCGAGTCACTGATGCGCTGGAATTGTCCGGCATTGAATTGCAGGATGCACTGGAACGTGTGTTGTTATTACCGTCGGTGGCCAGCAAACAATTTCTGATTACCATTGCCGATCGGTCGGTGGGAGGATTAACGGCGCGCGATCAAATGATCGGCCCTTGGCAGGTGCCGGTGGCCGATTGCGCCATCACCGCATTGAGCTTTGAAGGGTATGCCGGTGAAGTCTTGGCGATGGGCGAACGCACGCCGGTGGCGCAAGTCGATCCGGTGGCTGCTGCGCACTTGGCAATTGCCGAAACCATTTTGAATATGGCCGGTGCTGCCATTGGTTCGCTGAGTGATATCAAACTCTCCGCCAACTGGATGGCGGCTTGCGGCGCTGAACTGGAAGATCAAGCTTTATATGATGCGGTGACGGCGGCCAGCGAGCTGTGTCAGCGGTTGAGCATTTGTATTCCGGTGGGCAAAGATTCGTTATCGATGCGCACGCAATGGCAGCAGTTTTCTCAAATCCAGCAGAGTTCGCAAACACAAACGGTGATTTCACCGTTATCGCTGATCGTCACCGGGCTTGCACCCACCGCTGATATTCGCCAGCAATTAACCCCGCTATTGGATACCCAAGTCAGTAGCCAATTGTGGTTGGTGGATTTAGGTGCCGGTCAGCAACGCTTAGCCGGCTCGGCGTTGGCACAGGTGTATGCGCAGGTCGGGCAACATGCACCGCAAGTGAACGTGGATCTGCTAGAAGCTTTTTTTAATTTGATGCAGCAAGCGCATCAAGCGGGATTGTTGTTGGCCTACCATGATCGCTCAGACGGCGGTTGTTGGGTGACGTTACTGGAAATGGCATTTGCCAGTCGAACTGGTTTAACCATTGAGCTTGCGGAAGCACTTATTGAAGACGGCGATACGCTGGCGTGGTTATTTAATGAAGAGTTAGGCGCGGTGTTGCAAGTGGCGGATGATCAGCAATCAGCTTTCTTAGCCTTGGCGCAGCACTTTGGTTTGCGAGATTGTTTGCAGGCGGTTGCGCGTATCGATAACAGTCAAACCGTGAAGCTGGTAAAAGATCAGCAGGTCATTTGGTCTTCTACACGTGCCCAGTTGCAACAAGTGTGGGCGCAAACCAGTTACCAATTACAAGCGTTGCGTGATAATCCCGACTGCGCCGCTGAAGAGTTTGCGGCCATTAATGAAGATCAATCAGCAGGTTTAGAGGTTGATCTGAAATTTACCTGGCCAGCCGATGCAGCTGCGTTAGCGCCAATGTTTAATATCGGTAGCAAGCTTAAACCCAAAATCGCCATTTTACGTGAGCAGGGCGTGAATGGCCAAACGGAAATGGCAGCGGCATTTGATCGCGCGGCATTTAGCGCGGTGGATGTCACCATGACGGATTTGCTCAGTGGTCGGTATCATTTGCGCGACTTTCAAGCCCTGGCAGCGTGTGGTGGTTTTTCGTTTGGTGATGTGTTGGGTGCCGGCAGTGGATGGGCCAAAGGTATTCTTTATAATCCCGGGTTAGCCGAGCAGTTCGCGAATTTTTTTGCCGACACCAACACCTTGGCGCTGGGTATTTGTAATGGTTGCCAAATGCTGTCGCAATTAAAAACATTGATTCCTGGCGCGGAACACTGGCCGCGTTTTGTGCGGAATACGTCTGAACAGTACGAAGCGCGTTTTGTATCGGTAAAAATTCCCAAAAGTCGTTCGTTGTGGTTTGCTGGTATGCACGACAGTATTTTGCCAGTGGTGGTTTCGCATGGCGAAGGCCGCGTAGCTGCAAGTGATGCACACATTGCGTCTTTACATCAGCAACAGCAGGTGGTGATGCAATATGTGCGCGATGCAAAGCCGACGCAGATTTTTCCCGCCAATCCCAATGGTTCCCTTGATGCCATCAGTGGTGTGTGTAATGCCGATGGCAGGATCAGTATTTTAATGCCGCATCCTGAGCGGTTATTTCGCAGCGTACAATGGTCATGGCATCCTTTGGCTTGGCCAGAACATAGTCCTTGGATACAAGTGTTTGTGAATGCGCGGCAAGCATTTTAAGCAACCCATTTTTCGCATGGCGTGGACGCAATGATTATTCTTGAGCGGTATTTGATAAAAAATTGCTTAACGTTTATTGGTGTTGCTTTAGTGCTATTGGCGGGTATGGAAACGATTTTTGCCTTGATAGCAGAGCTCGAAGATTTGCATCATTCATACGGCGTTTTGCAAGCGGCGATTTATATTGGATTAACTTCACCAAGACGTATCTACGAATTTTTACCGGTATCGGTATTAATTGGTACCTTATTTTCTTTAGGTCAAATGGCGCAAAACAGCGAGCTGCTGGTGATGCGAGCCTCTGCTTTTTCAGTGTATCGCATTGTCGGCGCGGTGTTAAAAGCCGGCTTGGTGTTTGCGTTGTGTGGTTTAGCGCTGAGTGAATATCTGGTGCCTTATTCGCAGCAGGTCGCGCAAAGTTACCGCGCATTAAAGCAAGGGGATGGCACGGTCTTACGGGTTCGTCAGGGTAATTGGCAAAAAGAAGGCAATCAATTAATTCATGTGGCGGCGTTAGCCCCCAATGGTAATTTGCATGGTGTAACTCGGTTGCAATTTGATGATCAGCAAAAATTGCAAAGTATTATTTATTCTGCTGAAGCGCAGTATCATGCCATCACGGATGCGCAACAGGCCCACGCGCTAAAACACACTACACCAGTCCTTCGATCAAACACACATGAGCCTGTTTTGCCTGCGCCGCCAAAGCACACCGATTATTGGTTGCTACGCAATAATTACAGTACGCAACTAACGACAGAAAAAATTGATAAACAGCACGAAGAAATTTTGTATTGGCCCACGCAACTCACACCGGAAGCCATGGCGATGGTCATTATGGAGCCCGAGTTTTTATCGATCAGTGGTCTACATCGATACGCGCAATTTTTAAAGTTGCAGCATTTACGCTACCAGCCTTATTTATTGGCTTTTTGGAAAAAAGTTCTGCAACCGATCGCCAGTTTGGTGATGGTTCTGTTGGCGATCTCTTTTATTTTTGGACCGCTGCGTTCGGTGACCATGGGTTATCGGATTGTCATGGGATTGATTGCCGGGATGGGATTTTATTATCTGCAAGACTTAATGGGTTATGTCAGTTTAGTATTTGATTTTTCAGCTTTTGCGGCCGCACTGGTACCTGTGATAATCTTCGCCGTTGTTGCCGGGTGGCTATTAAAACGCGTGCGTTGATTTACACTGAAATTTTTTATTGATTTTTTTCACGATGGAGAAAGCAACATGCTAAAAGATTTTAAAGAATTTGCCATGCGTGGCAATGTGGTGGATATGGCCGTGGGTATTGTGATTGGGGGTGCATTCGGTACCATCGTTAAAAGTTTAGTCAGTGATATGATCATGCCGCCAATCGGTTTGGTGTTAGGTGGTGTCGATTTTTCCGATTTATTTGTGACCTTAAAAGAGGGGGTCACGGTTGCTGGTCCTTATGCCAGTTTAGCGGCGGCGCAGCAGGCGGGTGCTGTGACCATGAGTTATGGTTTGTTTATCAATTCGGTGATCAGTTTCACCATTGTGGCTTTTGCGATGTTTTTATTAATCAAGGGCGTCAATAAATTGCAGGGTCCAAAGCCCACTGTGGTGAACACGAAAGAATGTAGCGCGTGCTGTTCGAGTATTCCGCTAAAAGCTAAAAAATGTCCCTGTTGTACCGCTGATTTGGTTGGGTAAAGCAATGCAAGCCTGGTTACAGCGCGTTAAAAATAATCCATTGATAACACTGTTGGTGCTGGTGGTGTCGGTGGTGATGAGCTTGGCGGCATTTAATTCGGCAGTACGTGAGTTATTGCAAGATTTTATGCCGCATAAACGTATCGCCATTAATGGTGAGTGGAAGGCGGATATTACCTACGATTGGTCCAATGCGCATTATATCGAGACGTTTCGGTTTATGGGTGAGGGCGATCTTGTGCAAGGTAGTGCATCCTTTTTACAAGTGCCGCGCGGTATTGAGGAAGGTAAGCTACAAGGCGATCAAGTGCAGTGGGTTACCCTCGGTAGCGAGATGAATGATAACCGCGTGGTGCGTAATGTGTATCGTGGACGAATTAACGCCGATACTTTACAGCTGACATTACAAATTGAAAATACCCGATCTCCGCATGTGCCGATTGTTTTTACCGCGACTCGCGTTACTGCTGCTAAAAACTAATAGCTAAGGATGTTTTATGGTTCGTCGATATGGTGGATTGCTATTTATTCTGATGGCAGTGGTGGCGTGTCATCATTCCCCGAGCGCATCAAAGACTTCTACTGGTAAGGCTTCCACGGGTAAGTTAGCAAAACACCGTCAGTCGGCAACAACCAACACGGGCGACTCATTCCCAAAGTTGACGGCCAGCACTTATAAACAGCATCAATCCGAGCAAGCCTTGGTGTTGATGACGATTAATTGGGGTGCCAAGTGGCGTTGTTCAAATTTTGATAAAGCGATGTTACAGACATTGCAGTTTGAGCGCTTGCATGATGATGCGCCAGACAAAGCATTGGTTTTTCAACGGCCGGTGGATGCCGATCAGCACCCAGAATATATTCGATATGCCTTGCTGGTGGATCCGGGTGAGTATGCTTTAAGTGGCACTGATTTAATCGTGAGCAAGATGGGTCAAAAAGATGATTACTTGCATACCACAAAAAATCAACTGATCGTTGCTGACAAATCGCTGGGTGGAACTTTCATGGCGCAGGCTGGCGAACCAGTTTATATTGGTAATTTTTGGGTGGATTGCAAATACTCACCCATCGTTTGGCGTTTATATACTGAAGGTCAAGACAGTTTTAATAAACATCTCCAATTGTTTCAGCAGGACTATCCCTTTATTAATCTCGATAATGTTCAGTATCGATTATTTCAGACCACGCAATTTGGATTGGAATATCAGTTGCCTTGATGGCGTTAGCAAGTGATTAGGCTTTCACAATCGTTTACAACGGCTGGCAATCCCGCAACGGGCTAGTATAGGTCTCCCGCAATCCGCGCGTTAAGCCGCTATTCCGATAACACGTACTTTCCGGAAAGCTAAATCCTTGCGCAATATGAAAATTGGAAAATAAGTTCGTTGGAAAGGCGTGTAGAGATTATTAGATTGTAACTATTCAGCAGCGCTTGGATAGAGTGAATTAGCATCAATAATGATCTGAATAAAGTCAGGCCACTTGCCATTAAAAAGCAGATCAAGAGCAACAGCGGCTTCAACCTCCTGTTTTTGGCAAGTAGAAAGATAAG
>JANNXD010000055.1:0-32286 GCA_031409375.1 Gammaproteobacteria bacterium
GCTTCTGTATGAATTTGCTTAAGCAGTTGCCAGTTCCTGAAAAACGGCTTAAATCTCTTAAAAGTAGAAGGATGGCTTGTTCTATTGAGGACTCTTTTCGTGAAAAGGCGCTATTTGGTTAAAAAGTGCTAGGGAGCCCTGTTGGCGGTGGACAATGGACAAGGCTCAAAATTGCTTTTAATTATGCAAAATTGTAGGATGGCATATTTTATTCCATAGCACACAGCTACACGGAGCACTCATTGATGTTAAAACTTAACAATTGGATTTTTAACTATGAAGAACACAAAGGAGTGGCTTTTGGATTTAGGAAGAACCGAGGTATCTTTATTCAGAAATTTATTAAAAGCTTAAGAACATCACCAACTTCATCACTTAAAATTTTGGATGTGGGTGGCACGGAAATGTTCTGGCAGTCAGTTGGCATCAAATTTTTACGGCAGCAACAAGTTAAAATCACCCTACTGAATTTTAGTATTGTACCGCTTGAAAACCCTGATATTTTTACCTCTTGCCAAGGTGACGGGACAAAGCTCCACTTTAGTGATAATGCTTTCGACTTATGTTTTTCAAACTCAGTTATCGAGCATGTTGGTGATTTTGAAAAAATGTTCTGCTTTGCTAGTGAGATGCGTCGTGTTGCGCCCAACTACTATTGCCAAACACCAAATTTTTGGTTTCCAATTGAGCCTCATTTCTTTTTTTTAGGTTTTCAGTTTTTGCCAGATCCAATCAGAGCGCTTTTACTAACACATTTTAAACTTGGAACCTACATTAAACAGAGTGATATTCGAGAGGCTTATTTAAGGGTGCAATCTGTAAAGCTCATTGATTTCAAGGCATTAACCGCACTTTTTGGTGATGCAGACACTATCCTCAGAGAACGATTTTTATTCTTTACTAAGTCTTTAATAGCTGTCAAAGGATGTGCTTGCTAAGCTTTTACTGTATCGGAATACCCTTTAAAACTCCAAAACAAAACGCTCTCGCATTTTATAATCCACCGTACTTTTTAACCCGCTACCTGCTGCCGCAAATAAATTCGGTAACGTAGAATCATGATTATCACTGGCTGGTAGATTAAAAATAATGCCTCTTCTTGTGAATCAGTGGGTCAAATTAGGCTCAGGTAAGCCACCCATTGTATGAAATAGCGCGATTTTAAGGACATCAAAACTTTTGTAGCCACAGGCTTGCGCGAATCAATTAAACACTTCGATGCAATTACGCCCTGCATTTTTGGCTTTATACAAAGCTACATCGGCATGCCCCATCAGTTCAACCAACGTCATTTTATGGTCGAACTGTAATGCAGCAATACCAATGCTCATGCTCACAGCTATCGGTTGATGATTAAAGAGGACCGGCTTTTCACAAACCAATAGACGAATATGATCGGCAACGATACGGGCAAAATCGAGTTCACAGCCTGGTAATAACACCATAAACTCTTCACCACCATAGCGACCGAAAATATCCAACGAACGTAATCCGATTTGGATTCTTTGCGTTATTTCCTGCAAAACCGCATCACCGGCAAGATGACCATAGGTATCATTAATTTTTTTAAAAAAATCCAAATCCAGCATCAACATCGATAATGGACTATTGGAACGCCATGCCCGATCCAGCTCGCGACCCGCCATCTCGATTAGCATACGACGATTAAAAATACCGGTCAGCTCGTCATGACTGGCTTTTTTTACCAAATCTTGTTGCAACTCAATAATACGAGCACCTGCCCGTAACCTCACTTGCAATTCTTCTGGCTTGAACGGTTTAATGATAAAATCATCAGCACCATCTTGAAGCGCTTGCACAATATCCTTGGTGTCCGATTTACCCGTCAACATGATGAGATAATGATAACGAAAACGCGGATCTTTTTTGATGCGACGACAAATCTCAATGCCATCTAGACCCGGCATCATCCAATCAATAATGGCCAACACAGGCTCGGCTTGCTGCGTTAACGCCGCAAACGCTTTTAAGCCATTATTTAAACTTACCACTTCATAACCCCAAGGGGTGAGCAAATGCTCCAGCCATAACAGGGAAACTTCGTCATCATCGGCAATCAATATACGCATCTATTTTCAATCCAATTCTTTGAGTAATCTAACCAGATTTTCTACCTGTTGATCCCATTGTTGCATCAAATGCGTGATGGCAGGCCAATCAGCAGATTCAGCTGCTTCTTCAATTTTTTTAGCGACATCAACACAAGCTGGCGAGGAAAAATTAGCGACAGAACCTTTAAACCGATGCGTCGCTCGCGCCAGCGCAACATCATCAGTTTTATCAAATGCCTGTTGCATGTCACTGCGCATACTCGGTACATTCTCAATAAATACGGCGGATAACTTTTTCAAAAAAGTTATTTCACCCATGGCTCGCTCAAGCGCCTCTTGTCGATTGAAAATCAACAAAGTTGATGCCTCCTCACGTATCGTAACCGGCATAGCCAACACCGAGTCGCTACGGCTGGATGGTAATATTTCCACTTGTTGAATTAACTCTTGCGGCATAAAGGGTTTTGATAAATAACCATCCATACCAATTTTGAGCAACCGCTCTTTATCACCAATTAGGGCGTGGGCGGTGAGGCCAATGATACGCACATGCGTACCCGTATCTCGCTCCAATAAACGAATCGCTGTGGTTGCGGTTTCCCCATCCATGCCAGGCATTTGAATATCCATTAAAATGACATCAAACACATCTTGCGCATACTGCTCTAAAACTTGATAGCCATTCTCAGCCAAAGTCACTCGATGACCACGATAGGTTAATATCTCGATCACAATTTTTTGATTAACCGGATGATCTTCTGCTAATAAAACATTGAGTGGCGCTGATGTTTTATTGGCTTCCAAAACCTGATCAAGTTCGGCGAGTTCTTCTGCCATTTGACCTTCACTCGAGACCTGTACGAAGGGAATTAGCAGTTGAAATTGACTACCAACACCCTGCTGGCTCTCTACCCAAATACGTCCACCCATTAAGTCCGTAATTTGCTTACAAATACTTAAACCCAACCCCGTGCCACCATAACGCCGCGTGGTAGAAGCATCTGCTTGTGAAAAAGCTTCGAAAATATGTTGTTGTGCTGCGAATGGAATACCAATGCCCGTGTCGATAACATTACAGTGCAGCAAGACTTTATCATCCGCTGGCTTAAAGCCCGCCAAATCGCCATCCACAGATTGGGCGATCTGCAAGACCAGCTTGACACTGCCTTGTTGCGTAAACTTAATGGCATTACTGATAAAATTGATGATAATTTGAATCCAACGATCAGGGTCTCCATGTAACCAGTTCGGCACCGACTCATGCACTTCAATCATCAATTTTATTTGTTTTTGCTCGGCCATTTTATCCAAAACTTTTAAACGTTTTTTCAGAAAATCACGCACTTGAAAATCAATGGGCGACAACTTTAATTTTCCAGACTCCATTTTTGAAAAATCGAGAATATCATTGATCAGCTGTAATAAATAATTTGCTGAATCTTGCACTAAGGTTAAATATTCTCGCTGTATCACCGTTAGCTGGGTTTCTAGAGTGATGGCCGTCATGCCAATAATGCCATTCATTGGCGTGCGAATTTCATGGCTCATATTGGCCAAAAATTCTGATTTAGTCAGTGCTGCCGCCTCTGCAGCTTCAACCGCTAATAAAAACTGCTCCTCAACTCGTTTTTGTTCTGTTAAATCAGCGGCAATTCCTAAATAGCCCAGCACGTCGCCATCGTCATGCAACAAACAGGATATCGTGAGCAGCACAGGAAAACGGCTACCGTCTTTGCGAATATACGTCCATTCATTAATATCCGCATGACCCAGCTTGGCTTTAACAACAAAGGTTTCAAAGCCAACGTTAACTACTCGCTGCAGCTCTGCACTTAAAAATTCAGCACGAGCTCTAATTTCAAACTCATCATGGAGGATTTGCGGGGTGCGCTGCCCTATCATTTCTTGCGCGGAATAACCTAACATGTTTTCGGCTGCGGGATTAAATACGGTAATGATACCCTTTGAATCGGTTGCAATAATGGCGTAACCCGCATTCGCCAGCATGGCACGCTGCAATTCCGCATATTCTCGTAGCTGACGCTCTTGCTTCCTTCTTTCTGAAATATCGATCCAAGTCGCAATCAGGGTAACTTCTTTTCCATCTTGCATTTGTTTAAAATCAACCGATACGGGCAACTCCGCACCTGTTTGACACAGCGCTTTAAACGCAATATTAACGCCATCGGGTTGATCGCTCGCTTGCTGTAATAATTCAGCGATTAACTGCGGACGATTTTGTAAATAGCGCTCGGGTAAAATGGTTTTTAATGATTGTTCGAGCAAGCTATCTCGATCATAACCCAGCATTACGCATAAACCTTCGTTCACTTCACGCATACGGCCACGAGCATCCATCATTAAAATACCGCAGGGTACCGCATCCATAATGGCGCGCAATCGTAATCTTTTCTGATGATTAACATTAATTTGTATATTACGTTTCTGCGTTAGTAATAACTGATAAAAAAAACCAGCGATAATTAGCGTTCCAATTAACATCGCAATCATCGTTAAATAAATCTGTGGCGCTGCCAGGTAACGCGCAAAGGCAGGAAGTGCTATGAAGCTAAAGCTCCATTGCCTTTCTGCAATCATAATGCTTTTCTGATAAAGAAAGTTTTTAACGGGTTTTACATTACGACTATAAGAGCTGTAAAAGCTTTGATTCGCTTTAACATCCGTGATTGTAACCCCAACTTCATTATTGTTATCATTTATTCCCTGTAAAATCTCATCAATCAATAAAGGCGCATACACCCAAGCAAAAATATTTTGCTGTCGATCTACTGCAGAGTAAGCATTTTTAACTGATTCATAAACTGGCAATAACATCAAGAAACCCGAATTTTTTTTACGATCGACTTGCACCAACGTAATGGGTTCAGTGATGGTCGGCTTGCCAGACAGCATCGCCGATTGAGCGGCTGCTCGCCGCTTCGGCTCTGAGGCGATGTCCAAACCCATTGCCGCTTGGTTATCGGCGAGGGGCTCGATGAATTCAATAACATAACGCTCACCGTCATGCGGGGCGAGTTGTTGGATTTTAAACTCAGGAAACCCCTCAGCACGAACCTTGTTAACAAATGCCTGCTCATCTTCTGGCGACACAATTCGGATAAAACCAAAACCTCTCAACCCAGGAAACTCTTGGTAAAAGTCACGCGATGCTATATAGCTTTTAAAAATAGAACGCGTGATGCTAGGACCACCTGCACCAATCACCACACCCCTAGCACCGCGCAAACCATAAGCATACGGCTGCATGCGCAACGCAACTTGGTTAACCGTGGTTTCTGCCATCCGTTGAAACCGCTCAACCACTTTACGGTTGTGATTAACCTGCATTTGATAACCACACACGATCGTGAGCAAACAGCCTGCCACGCAAATCATCAGCGGCAAACGCACAGGGCTTGACGATAAAGTAGATACTCTCAAAATAATCTCACGACCGAGTTTTCAATAGGGGCTTTCGTTATTTTGAACTAGAGTATAGGCATTAACCCTCAATTAATTGATTCAATTTGGCTGAGTGCTTGCCAATCGCAAAGCCTTGGCCTTACTCTAAGCCAAGCCTATTGCCAGAATGGCAAATTGGTTATCCACATCCATTTTTAACGATAAATTTTACAAGGCACCTACTTGCATATTCCCATTTTGGCGCAACCCAATGATGAAACCTGTGGCCCCACCAGCTTGCACGCGGTTTATCAATACTATCAACAAGCAATTGCTTTAGATGACGTCATTGCGGCAGCGCAATTTTTACCAGAAGGCGGCACATTGGCGGTATTCCTAGGCCTTGATGCTTTGCAGCGAGGTTTCCAAGCTCGCATCTATACCTACAATTTGAAGATGTTTGACCCCACCTGGTCGCAACTCAGCGCGGTTGATCTACAAGATAAGCTCGAACAACAACTGGCACATAAACCCGGCAAAAAATTCGCACTGGCAACACATGCTTACCGCCAGTTTTTAAGTCAAGGCGGCAACATTCGTTTTGATGATCCAACCCCTGAGTTACTCTCGCGTTATTTCAAACGCAAAATTCCTATTCTCAGCGGATTAAGTGCCACTTATCTCTACCAAAACCAGCGTGAATACAGTAACCGTAAAAATCAGTCGATTTATGATGATTTAAAAGGTGAACCCATGGGACACTTTGTGGTCTTGGCTGGACATGATGCATCGGGGCACATCCGGGTTTGTGATCCTTACCCGGCTAATCCGATTTCACAAGATCATTTTTATAGTGTTGACGCGCATCGATTGGTGAATGCCATCATGCTCGGCGTTCTGACATATGATGCTAACCTTCTCATTATCGCACCCCAAGAGATCGAGCTGCCGTGAAAAAAATTATCGTCGTTAACCATCCTGAGTTTGCTGAAGTTATTCCTGAAGACATTATTGTGACCAGCTCACAAAACTACCTCACAGACCCGGCATTTGCCACACTGACGAATGCGCGGGTGTTTAATTTGGAGGATCAATACAGTTACCAATCCAAAGGCTATTACGTGTCATTAATGGCTGAAGCGCGTGGCCATAAATGTGTACCCACCGTAAAAAATCTGCAAGATATTAATGCCGCTAAACTCGTGCGCAGTATTTCAGAAGAATGCGACAGCTTAATTCAGCAAAGTTTAAAAAAACTCCGTTCGCAGCGATTTGAACTCAGCGTATATTTTGGCGAAAACTTAGCCAGCCAACATGTTAAATTAAGTCGTGAGCTGCATCGTATATTTCAGGTACCGCTGATGCGGGTTTTTTTTATTCATCACGAAGATCGCTGGCTCGTCAAACAAATTAAAACCATCCCCTTTAAAGAAATTCCAGAATCACACTTAAGCACTGTCATCCATGCGGCACAGGAATATTTTTCTAAACAACGTTATGCAGCCAAAAAATTACCAAAATATCAATATGACCTGGCGATATTATATAATCCAGAAGAAAAATCCCCTCCTTCAAACCCTAAAGCATTAAAAAATTTTAAAGCGGCTGGCGAAAAGGCAGGCTTTCATGTTGAGTTGATACAGAAAAAAGATTACGCACGCCTAGCCGAGTTCGACGCGTTACTGATCCGCGAGACAACTTCCGTTAATCATCATACCTATGAGTTTGCTCGTAAAGCACAAGCGGATGGACTGGCAGTCATCGACGATCCCGATTCCATTCTTAAATGTGCCAATAAAGTCTATTTAAATGAGATTCTCACGCTCAATAAAATTCCAATCCCACAGACCGTGGTATTACATCGTCAAAATCTCAATGAAATGCAAAAAATGTTAAATTTTCCTTGCGTACTCAAAATTCCCGATTCCGCATTTTCTTTGGGAGTGGTGAAAGTCAGCGATGCCAATGAATTTTTGCAAGTAACAAAAGAAATGTTAAAAAAAACAGAATTACTCATTGCCCAAGCGTTTACACCATCGGCTTATGATTGGCGTATCGGAGTCCTTGATGGCGAGGCCATTTTTGCGTGCAAATATTTTATGGCGCGCGGTCATTGGCAAGTATATAACTGGGGTGCTAACAAACAAAATCAAAGTGGCGCATTTGAAACGTTTGAACTAGCAGAAGTGCCCAAAGCAGTCATTCAAACAGCTCTTAAAGCCTGCAAATTAATTGGCCAAGGATTATATGGCGTCGATTTAAAAGTGATTTCATCGCCAACTGCGGGCGATCAAGTTTATGTTATCGAAATTAATGACAATCCCAATATTGAAACCGGTGTGGAAGATTTGCGCTGTGGTGAAAAGCTTTATACGCGCATTATTGAGCATCTTAAAAAAATGATTACCTAAATTTAGGAGGGGTCATGTCCAACATTAACCCAACCTATCCATTGTTCAGCGTGGTTGGCGTTGAGCTTGAGTATATGATCGTTGATCAGTACGATTTTACGGTGCGTGCAATTTTGCCTGAAATTTTTCAACAATTTGCGGATCCACCCCCGTTTAATATTGAACACGGTGATATGGCGTGGAGCAATGAACTGGCAGCCCATATCGTTGAATTTAAAACCAATGGCCCGGCTGCGCAACTCACCCCGCTAAGTACGCGCTTTCATCAACAGGTGCAAAGCATTAATCAGTTGTTGGCCGCGCATGGCGCTCGCCTACTGCCAGGGGGCGTGCATCCGTTTATGAACCCGCTAACCGAAACAGTACTGTGGCCGTATGAAAGTCGTGAAGTTTATGACACTTTTGACCGCATGTTTCACTGCCAAGGCCACGGTTGGAGTAATCTACAAAGCACACATATTAACTTGCCCTTTGCGGGCGATCACGAGTTCGCGAAATTGCATGCCGGCATTCGTGCGTTGTTGCCGTTATTGCCTACCTTAACGGCAGCATCCCCATATCTGGACGGTAAATTCACGGGCTTTACCGATACGCGACTCGAAGTCTATCGGCATAATCAACTCAGCATGCCAATTATTGCTGGGCACATCATTCCTGAAGCGGTATTTTCAGAACGGGATTATCAACATCATATTCTTGATCCAATCGCGCGAATTGTTGCGCCCTACGATACCGATAAAGTGCTCGATCCTTTATTTGTGAATTCACGCGGCGCAATTGCCCGCTTTGATCGGGGTTCTATTGAAATACGACTGATCGACAACCAAGAAGCACCGTGCGTAGACATTGCACTGGTTGATCTTATTATCTGCGTGCTCAAACATTGGTGCGAATACAGCGATCCACGTTTATTACAAAATCTACCCACCTTATATTTAGCCGATATTTTGCTGCAATCCATCGTCTACGGCGCTGATCCAGTGATCGATCATCGGAATTATTTAGCGGCCATGCTGCTTGAGCCTTTGCCAAAGCGCATTAATATGCATGATATCTGGTTTAGTTTATTCGAACAGCATCAAGCGCAATTACAAACCAGCTCGCGTCCCATTTTGCAAGCCTTATTAAAACACGGCAACTTATCAAATCGCTTAATTAACAAAATTGGACAACATCCTACCAGTAATGAATTACGCCAGATGTGCCGATGGTTGGCGGATAGTTTATCGACTAATCAAATACTGATTTAATCAGCACCTCGCATAATTTTACGCAATCTTAACGCCCTTTCATCTACCGTCGATGGATTCTTTACGCTCATTATTCTTAATATTTGTGAGTACAACCTTACTCACAATAGGAAGCCCAGCATGTTTGAAGTCAGCCTCATTTTAGGTGCAAGCTTGTTTTTAGCCTATCCAATAGGCCGCTATATGGCGAATATATTCTCTGGGCAAGTGCATTTTAGCGACCGTTTTTTTTCACCCCTAGAAAAACTGCTGTATCGACTCATGGGTGTTAATCCTGATGACAATTTTGGTTGGCAAAAATATATCAAACATTTTTTAGTAAGCAATGCGGTACTGCTGGTATTAGCTTTTATAGGCTTAATGTTGCAACAACATTTGCCGTTGAATCCAGATGCGATAGGTCCGTTATCCTGGCACCTCGCACTGCACACCGCTATTTCTTTTCTGACCAACACGGATCAGCAACATTACTCAGGGCAATCGCAATTAAGTTATTGGTCACAAAGCGGCGTGTTGGTGACTTTACAATTTATTAGCCCAGCAATGGGCCTAGCAATTTGTGTTGCGGTATTACGTGCAATGCGCGGCGATAAAACACTTGGCAATTTTTACGTGGATTTAGTACGCGGCATTCTGCGTCTGCTGCTGCCACTGAGCATCATATTTGCCCTGTTATTAACCTCGCAAGGCGTCCCGAGTAATTTCGACGGCGCGATTAGCGCACAAACTGTGGAAAACGCACAACCACAAATTATTCCAACTGGTCCGGTTGCGGCGTTAGTAGCCATCAAGCAACTGGGCAGTAATGGTGGAGGTTGGTTTGGCCCTAATAGCGCTCATCCTTTTGAAAACCCTACGCCATTGAGTAATGCTCTAGAAATTTTATTAATCTTATTATTGCCAATGGCCGTAGTATTTATGGCGGGACGTTTACTACGCAATAGCGGCTTTACGAGGCTGACCTTGCTGAGCATGACGATTCTCTCAGCCATCTGTATTGCGGGGATTTTTTACAGCGAGCAACAACCTAACACGGCATTTATGGATCTAAGTGCGCAGTCACCCAACATGGAAGGTAAAGAAGTACGCTTTGGCAGTCTAACTTCTGCTCTATGGGCAACAGTGACTACGCAAACTTCTAATGGTTCAGTTAATAATATGCACGACTCTCTTAATCCTATTGGTGGGTTAGTCACAAGAAGCGGCATGCTGATTAACGCAATCTGGGGTGGAGTGGGTTGTGGCCTGATTAATTTTATTGTCTACATTTGGATGACCGTATTTTTAGCGGGATTAATGACCGGCCGAACACCAGAAGTCTTTGGACGAAAAATAGAAAAAAACGAAATTTTATTACTCGCGATTTTATTGATCTTACCGGTACTGTGTATTTTAGGCTTCACGGCTATCGCCGTGTCTTTTCCAAGCATTACCGCCAACAGTCACTCTGGCTTTCATGGATTATCACAAGTCTTTTATGAATATGCATCGGCTTACGCTAACAACGGCTCTGGTTTTGAAGGCTTAGGTGACAATACGGTTTGGTGGAATTTGAGCACCAGCGTGTGTTTGTTATTGGGTCGATATTTACCATTGTTGCTACCGCTGATGATTGCCGCCAACATGGCAGAAAAGCGGGTTGCACCCAGCACACTGGCCAGTTTGCATATCGATAATGTTACTTTTGGCGGTACGCTTATTGCTGTAATCGTGATCGTTAACTTCTTATCTTTTTTACCCTCAATGGTGCTGGGTCCAATTGGCGAAGCTCTATTATCGCCTTAAAAATTAAGCGATCAGCACCATCTAAACTAACTGAGTTTTCCAACCACACAAAAAATTATTCTAAAGGAAATCGATCATGCAAAAAGTGCTGGATTTACCTGCTTTTATCGCTCTACAAAATAAGGCATGGCAAAAACTCTCGCCAACACAATTAATTGATAGCCCAGTGATGCTGGTAGTATTTATTGGTACTGTGATTACCGCCATCATCACCTTACAACGTGGGTTCACGGGTTTGACCTATGCGTTTGAATTGGTCAGCACACTTATTTTGTTATTTACCGTGTGGTTTGCTAATTTCGCAGAAGCGCTAGCCGAAGCACATGGTAAAGGGCAAGCGGCAAGCTTGCGTTCGGCACGCAGTGATTTGCGAGCCTGTCGCTTAATTGCCAGTGGTGAAGAACATATCGCTGCCAGCGAATTACGCCGTGGTGATCGCGTGCGTGTTGTCGAAGGAGCATACATTCCCGCTGATGGCGAAATCACTGAAGGTGTTGCCACCATTAATGAATCTGCCGTTACCGGCGAATCCGCACCCGTGTTGCGTGAGGCCGACTCTGATCACTGTGGCGTTATTGGGGGCACTAAAGTCCTCACCGGCAACGTGGTGGTCACTGTCACCGCCGATCCAGGTAATAGTTTTCTAGACCGCATGATTGGCTTAGTCGAAAGTGCAACGCGTCAGAAAACTCCCAATGAAATTGCACTGGGTATTTTATTAATGGCGATGACCGCTGTCTTTATTATCGTGGTGATCACGTTAATTCCGATGGCAAAATTTATGGATATTCACCTGGATATCACCATGCTGGTGGCGCTTCTGGTGTGTTTAATTCCAACCACAATTGGCGGTCTATTACCGGCAATCGGTATTGCAGGGATGAATCGCGCCCTAGCGGCAAATGTGATGGCCAAGTCTGGTAAAGCGGTTGAACTGGCTGGCGACATTGACACGCTACTACTCGACAAAACCGGCACCATTACTTTTGGTGATCGACAAGCCACGGCTTTTTTACCCGTGCAAGGTATCAGCGCAAAACAACTCATTGAAGCGGCGGTTTTAGCGTCATTGCAAGACAATACACCAGAAGGGAAATCTGTGCTGAAACTGGCACAAGCCCAAAACTACCTGCTACCCATCATGCCCAGCGATGCAATCTGGATACCTTTTTCTGCCGAGACACGACTCTCGGGTTTGCATTTAGCGGATGGTCAACAATTCATTAAAGGGGCCAGTAGTGCCATACAAAATTGGGCGCAACAACAATTCCTTCCATTACCCAGCAACCTAGCTGATCTGCTTCATCAGGTAGCCAAACCTGGCGGCACGCCTTTAGTCGTTGCCGATCACCAAGCCATTCTCGGCGTGATTGCCTTGTCGGACGTCATTAAACCTGGCGTAGCCGAACGGTTTGCGCGTTTGCGAGCGCTGGGCGTGCGTACCATTATGATCACCGGCGATAATCGGGTCACCGCAGGCACGATTGCCGCTGAAGCAGGCGTCGATGATTTTATTGCGGAAGCCAAACCAGAAGATAAACTGGCGTTGATCAGACAACAACAAGCCGAAGGTCGATTGGTCGCCATGGTTGGCGATGGGACCAACGATGCGCCCGCTTTGGCACAAGCCGATGTTGGCATGGCCATGAATTCAGGCACTGAAGCCGCTCGTGAAGCCGGCAATATGGTGGATTTAGATTCCGATCCCACTAAGCTTTTATCGATGATTGAAATCGGCAAACAATTATTAATTACCCGTGGCGCGCTAACAACTTTTTCATTGGCCAATGATGTCGCCAAATATTTTGCGATTGTGCCGGCGATATTTGCTGGCGCATTACCCAGTATTGGTGTTCTGGATGTTTTACATCTGCATAGTCCATATAGTGCTGTATTATCGGCATTGATTTTTAATGCTGTTGTGATTCCTGCATTAATTCCGTTGGCGCTACGTGGCGTGCGTGTCAAGCCTATGAGTGCCGAAAAATTATTGCGGAATAATATGGTGATATATGGAGTTGGCGGTTTAATCGCGCCATTTATTGGAATTAAAGCCATTGATTTACTACTCAGCACCATTCTTTAGGAGAATTAAGATGCAGACCATTTTTATTGCGCTACGTTGTAGTTTGGTTTTGCTGTTGTTATGTGGGGGTCTTTATAACGTTGTTACCACAAAGCTAGCCGCACAATTATTTCCCGAACAAGCAAGTGGCAGCTTACTTCAACTTAATGGACAAGTCGTTGGCTCTGCATTGATGGGTCAAACTTTTACATTACCGCAGTATTTGCAAGGCCGTCCCAGTGCAATTGCGTATGACCCACGAAATACGGCTGGCAGTAACTTTGGACCCACACATCCGGATTTAGCAAAACGCGTGCAAGCGGATAGCCTTACTATTACACAGCGTGATCATGTGAATGCCGCAGATATTCCCGTGGATTTACTGGCAGCATCCGGTTCAGGGTTAGATCCGCACATCAGCCCTGAAGCTGCGCGTCTACAACTGCCTCGGATTGCACAAACGCGACAATTAACGCTCGAGCAAGTGAATCAAGTATTCATGCAGCATCTAGAATCACTACAATGGGGATTCTTTGGACAAGCGCGTGTTAATGTACTGCAATTTAATTTAGCACTGGATGCACTAACCCTTCATGGCAGATGACTCCGCTACAGCTGATGACCGCGCACAACAAGCCGACGCGCTACTCAAAAATATTCAGCAGCAGCAAAAAGCTCAGCTGAAAATTTTTTTGGGTGCCGCACCTGGCGTCGGCAAAACCTTTTCCATGCTCAATGCAGCTAAAGAACAACGACAACAAGGCATTGATGTCGTCATCGGCTTAGTCGAAACCCATCAACGCGCCGACACAGCCGCTTTGTTAACGGATTTTGAAATGCTGCCACGTAAGCAAATTCAGTATCAACAACAAACCTTAAGCGAATTTGATCTGGATGCCGCACTCAAACGACAACCCGAATTGATTTTGGTAGATGAGCTCGCCCATACCAATGTGAGTGGATCACGACATAAAAGACGCTATCAAGATATTGAAGAATTACTCGCCGCTGGTATCGACGTCTATACCACCCTCAATGTGCAACATCTGGAAAATTTGCACGATTTGGTCATGCAAATCACTGGGATTGATGTGCGTGAAACCGTGCCGCAAGATTTCGTTTATGCCGCGCAAGAAGTTGTTTTTATTGATTTACCGCCTGCTAATTTAATTGAACGCTTACAGCAAGGCAAAGTATACGCAGAAGAATACGCACAAAGCGCATTGGAAAATTTCTTCACTGTAGAGAATATCTCAGCACTGCGTGAGCTGGCTTTAAAAGTCGCCATTGAACAAATGGCCAGTCAAGTAAAATCCGAACAGGATGCACGTACAAAACGTTTTCAATATGCCATTCATGACAAGTTGTTGGTGCTCATTTCCAATCGCAGCAATCATTATTATTTAATTCGCAATGCCAGACGCATCATCGAAAAACGTCAAATACCTTGGCTAGTTGTCTGGGTCGATACCGGACAAACCACCAACGAGCAACATAAAAACTATCTGCAATCAGCTATGTCACTCGCCAAAGATTTCGGTGCAGAAACAGAAATTTTACGCGGCCCCAGTACGTTAGAAACCATTATTCCTTTTATCATTAAAAACCGAATCAATAGCGTATTACTAGGCTCCGGTATCCGCGCCAGCTGGCGGCCATGGCGAAAACGCATTTATCAAAAACTCATTGAAAGTGGCCTACCGCTTGAAGTGATCGTGTATCGCTCCCCCAAACAAGCCAGCCACCCGATTAGCATTGAAGAACCCAAACTGAAAACCTTTGGCAACTTGCGCAGCCATCTTTTTGGTGCAATCACCGTGACCATAGCCACCCTGCTCGCCCACAGCCTGCATCCCTGGTTAAACCAAGCCAATTTAATTTTAATTTTTGTGGTTGCCGTGGTGCTGATGAGTTTGCGCTTTGGTCTGCACGCCGCCATTAGCAGCGCATTATTAGCATTTTTCAGCTTTAATTTTTTTCTGACTGAACCGCGTTACAGCTTTATCGTGAATCAAAAAGATGACATCAGTACATTGGTCTTGTTATTAATTATTGCGCTCGTTTGCGGACCTGCCGCCTCACTGATACGCCGGCAATTATTTTTACTCGAAGAATCCAATCGTTATTCCGAAACCTTGCGCTCATTAGCACAGACCTTTTCTGTGGTGAACAGTAAAAAAAATCTTTGGCGAGAATTGGCCAAAACCCTGGCCAATTCCCTGCGTGCTGAATGCCATATTGTCACCTTTAAATCCAAACGTCATCTTGACTATCAGGTTTACCCCACTGCCGCCAGCGTCTTTGCTCCTATAGATGAAGCAGCTATTGAATGGACGCGCAAACACCGCGAAACGTCGGGACGCTTTACCGATACCTTAAGTGCGTCTCAATGGACTTTTTTTCCCATTTGCAAACACAAAAGAATTCTCGCGATTTTATTGTTGCGCTTTAATGAGTCGATTACCGGGCTTTCGCCCTACAACAAAAATTTAATTGCCGCAATGACGCAACAAGCGGTTGATGCTTGGCAACGTATTCGATTGGTCAACGATTTAGAATCGGCGCGTGTCACTGCACAAGTCGAACAATTGCGTTCAGCTTTATTATCATCTGTGTCGCATGATTTACGTTCGCCATTATCCGCCATGATGGGCGCAGCCGATAGTTTGCGCTTGTTAGATCCTCAATTGGATCTGAGCAACCGTATTGCTTTGATCGATACCATTGTGCAGGAAAGCCAACGACTGGATCGTTATATCGAAAACCTCATCGACATGACCCGCATCAATCATGGTGATATTAAAATCGAGCGCGACTGGGTGTCGATTAGCGACATCATCGGCAGCGCTTTAACCCGTATAAAACGTTATTTTCCACACGCTATTACCGAATATCGTGAAGAGCCGATGATGCCGCTACTTTATGTCAATGCTGCATTACTGGAACAAGTTATTTTTAATGTGTTAGAAAATGCGGTGAAATATTCACCTGATGATGAAAAAATTACCCTTCACGCCGCCTGCAATGCTAGAACCTGCACCATTGAGATTGAAGACCATGGGCCTGGTATTGCCGAACCGCTCCGTGAAAAAATCTTCGATATGTTTTATGTGATTGCCGACGGCGATCAGAGGCAGCATAACACCGGCATGGGATTGGCGATTTGTCGAGGCATGATTGCGGCTCATGGCGGTACCATTACAGCTTTGGCGGGACAAAATGACATAGGTACGCGCTTTCTCATTCAATTACCACTTCAGGCCGAACTGAATTCGAGAAAAAAACATGACTCTTAAAATCGTGATAATTGATGATGAAACGCCGCTACGACGCATGCTGCGCATTGCGTTGCAAAGCGCAGGTTATGATGTTGCCGAAGCAGAAAATGCGGCTACAGGTCTTGCCGCTATTGCCCGACAACAGCCTGACTTAGTTCTACTTGATTTAGGCTTGCCGGATCAAAGCGGCCATGAATTACTGTTGGAGTTACGCACCTGGAGCCAGGTACCCGTCATTATTTTATCGGTGCGTAATCGTGAATCCGATAAAGTGCTGGCGTTAGATAATGGCGCTCAAGATTACGTCACCAAACCTTTTAGCATGGAAGAATTATTAGCGCGAATTCGTGCCAATGTACGTGATCGCCAGCCCTCTACCCTCCCCTTAGTTTTAGATGATGGTAATTTGCGCATTGAACTCGCGAAGCGTCGCGTTAGCATTAACAACATAGAACTGATATTAACGCCCAAAGAATACGCCGTGCTGGCTCGATTAGCACAAAGCCCCAATTGCGTGATCACGCAAAAACAATTACTCCACGAAATCTGGGGCCCCCATCATCAACAAGACACTCATTATCTACGTGTCGTCATTAGTCATTTACGCCAAAAAATCGGAGACGATCCAGCTGAACCCCAGTATTTAAAAACCGAGGCAGGTGTTGGGTATCGATTTATGTTTGATGAGAGGTTGATGCAATAATCCATCGAACGGATCTATCGAAGAACGGCTGACCAAAACTGAAGCCGTAAAATCAAGCGCGTAGTTGATCGATCTCAAATGGCAGCTTGTGCATGGAATTTAAGAAAATGGATAAATTTAAACGGTTTTATAATCAATTATTCAAAATAGCTGATGAAACTGGTTAATATTTCATCTCCAATAATTGAGTTAAATGTAAAAAATTACGCGCATCCTGTTTTCGACCAGCAAGAGAGTTATATCGAATTTATTTTGTGCATCAGTTTACCGTGAAACGTCAACACGCCCTAGCTTTGATTACCAATAAATTTTTTGGTGCTCTTTTTAAAAAAGTGAGTTCTTCAGAGCTGACTCAGTAATTGAGCAAATTGCGAGCTCAAATTATTTGCAAAAATCATCCACTATGCAAAATAGTTCGGTTAGAATATCCATCGCACTCGACCCTTGTTTTTTTTGTCGTCCTCCAAAAACGTAAATCTTACGAGGAATTACGGGGCTCTTTCTACTGGGTCTGCTTCCTTATCCTTATCCAGAACTGAGATTACTTAACAGAGAAATCATAATGAAAAAGAAATTTTCACTACAACAACTATCTCTAAGCACACTGCTTTGCACCACCACCCTGCTAGCCAACGCAGGAACAATCAACTCATTCACCATCGTCAACGCTGATTCCGATACAGACATTGCGACCGGAACCACAGCAGGTGAAATCAACTTAAAGTTAACCCCTCGCATTAATTTACGCGCGAATGTTGATAAAACTGGAAGTGTAGTGTTTTCTGGTGGCAAAACAGAGAATACGGCACCCTTTTCCTACAAAGGTGATACTAATGGCAACTACGCTGCTTGGTCGCCTGCACCAGGCACCTACGTGATTACTGCCACATCCTATGCTGGCGCAAACGGCACTGGCACCAAAGAGAGCGCCTTAACATTCACACTCACGGTTAGCTCCGGCGCATCACCAACAGCTACACCAACAGCTACTCCAACAGTTACTCCAACAATTACTCCAACAATTACTCCAACAAGTAAACCAACCAATACTCCAACAGCTACGCCCATTAACGGTTCCGGCAATTTAATTATCGATCCCAATAGCGTGCATCACTTCGTTTATGATCGGGACGAAAATGGCGATGGCGAACGCGACGTGGCTTATCTCGCCGGTAGCGGCGGTCCAGAAGGTTTTCTTTTTGAACCACAAGCACGCCGTACACAAATCATCGATACACTACTTTCTTTAACCAAAAATATTAATTTAGGCCCGGTTAATGGCATCTATTTCCACGCCTTGCGTTCTTACGGCGGTGATGCCGGTAGCGATACCAGTCAAACACCTTTTGTTAATAACCTAGATCCTCGCAGCGGGTTAAGTCCACAAAAAATTGCCAACTGGCGTGCCGATTTAAAACGACTAGACGATGCTGGTGTGATTTTATGGTTCAATCTTATGGATGATCACGCAGCTCCTTATGGTTGTCAGTTTAATGACGATTATAAAAAATATGCAGTTGACCTGGTAAATGAATTTAAAGATCTAAAGCATATCATCTGGATCACACAAGAAGAGTATCAGTGGGGTGAAGTTGGCAGCCAAAGACAAAGCTGCTCTAAAGTCGATGCCAACGACCGACAAAAAGGGCTAGCTGCTGCCATTGGCTCTGCAGACCCCATTCATGCCATTGGCACACACCACATGAATGGACAAGCCATGCAATTTGATGGTGATCCAAACATTCATATATTTGGTCAGCAAAGTGGGGTCAGTAGCCCTGAAGCCATGCATGACAGTGCAGGGAAACAAGGTTGGGGTAATCACATCTACGTCATGGCTGAAGCGCATCCATGGCACAAAAATCTACTCGATATGCCAAACGGTGGCGGCCGCAAGTTGATGCGTCAATCGAACTGGTCAACAGCCATGTCAGGTGGTTATGTTGCGATGTACGACGCATTTGAATGTGGTGGTAATTGCAGCGGCTCTAGTGACCCTTCGGTAGACATACTCGATGACTTGCGGCGCTTACGGAATTTCATGGAGTCGATTGCCTTTAACAAGCTAACCCCTTTATTCGATACCGCACTGACCCAAAGCAAGTCAGCAGCAACCAGCTACATCCTTTCCAATCCCAGTAAAGGTCTGTATCTGCTGTATGGCTACCAAAACACCAACCAACTGGGCATCAATAACTTGGCCAGTGGCACCTATAAATTACGCTGGCTAGACATCATCACAGGCGATGAGATTGAAGAACAAGTTACGGTGAGTGGCAGTACTTCTACCTTTACCAAACCCAACGGTTTTTCTGACGAAGTTGCCGTGTACCTCGTCAAACAACCTTAATCATTAATCTTGTAATGGGCTTTCTATAGGATTGAGAAAGCCCATTTTAACCACTGAATTTCACCCAACTAATTTATCGACCAATACCGTAATACACAAAACCTTCTGCCTTTAAAAACGCCGGTTCATATTGATTACGGCCATCAATAATCAGTGGATTTTTTAAGCTTTGCTTGATGCGGGTAAAATCAGGCTGACGAAACTGCTTCCATTCCGTGACCAACACCAAGGCATCCGCGTCGGTTAACACCTGATAGGCATCCTCCATTAAGTGGACTTGCTTGCCCAACCATTCTGCCGGTAAAGCTGCCGCCGCCGTTTCTAATGCAACCGGATCAAAAGCTTGAACGCAGGCGCCAGCAACCACTAAAGCTTCAATCAAAATTAACGCGGGCGCTTCACGCACATCGTCGGTGCCGGGTTTAAATGCTAAACCCCAGATGGCAATGATTTTATTTTTTAAATCGCCTTTAAAATGTTGATTTAACTTGGCAAATAGCACTTGTTTTTGTTGCTGATTGCGTGCCTCAACCGATTTTAAAATTAATGGATCCACATCGGCCAATTCTGCTGAATGAATTAACGCTTTTACGTCTTTGGGAAAACACGAACCACCATAACCGCAACCTGGATAAATAAACGCAGGCCCAATCCGCTTGTCGGCTCCAATGCCACGACGCACTTGTTCGACATCGACATGCAATTGTTCACAAATTGCAGCGACTTCGTTCATAAAAGAAATTTTGGTCGCCAGCATTGCATTGGCGACATACTTGGTCATTTCCGCATCGCGGACACCCATGGTGAGCATTTTATCGCGACTTCGACCAAACGGTGCGTACAACTCGGCCATGACCTGACGTGCATGCTCACTGTCAGCCCCAATAATAATGCGATCGGGTGTCATAAAATCGTGAACCGCATCGCCTTCTTTTAAAAACTCAGGATTACTCACCACATCAAAAGTTAAAGTTGATGCACGTTGCGTCAACGCATCCGCAATCGCCGCTTTTACTTTTTCGGCGGTACCCACCGGCACCGTGCTTTTATCGACAATTACCGCATGATGTTGCAAGTGCTCACCAATACTGCGCGCAACCGCGAGCACGTAACGCAAATCAGCAGAGCCATCTTCACCAGGCGGCGTACCCACGGCGATGAAATATACTTTCGATTGCAACAAGGCATTGGGTAAATCGGTAGTAAAACTTAAGCGCCTTTCAGCCACAGCACTTTTAATAATCACTTCCAAACCCGGTTCATAAATGGGCACATGACCTTGATTTAAACGCGCAATTTTTTGCGCATCCACATCCACACAAGTGACATGATTGCCCATCTCAGCAAAGCATGCGCCTGTCACCAAGCCTACATAACCTGTTCCAATCACCGTAATTTTCATAAAATATTTTCCAAGGTTTGCATAATTTATTTCTGAATTTATTTCTGATGGTTTTCGTAATATAATCGCCGTCTTTTATTTAAAAGTATTCAAAACTACAAAAGGAATTACATCATCAAGCTGAAGCCATCAGCCGCACTGAAAAATAACCTAGCTGAAATCAGCTGTCGTTTGCTTGCACAGTTATCACTCACCTGCCTGCGACGACTGGCAGCGACATTAGCGGCGATTCAATGGCTTTGCAAGTCATCTGCCCGTCAAACACTGGAAAACAATCTCATTTTGTGTCTACCTAACTTACCTGCCGTAGAACGCCAGTTCTTAAGCTTTCGTAGTTTGCGTGAAAACACGAAAACATTACTCGAACTACCTTGGATCTGGAGTCGGCCTTTTAATAGCCATAAACCGCTCATTCAAAGCGTAATTGGCGAAGCCTTATTAAAAAACGCCCTCGCCGAGCAACGCGGACTACTGATGCTGCTACCGCATCTTGGCAATTGGGAAATTGTAAATCATTATCTGGTCGATCAAACACCGCTAACGGCCATGTACAAGCCTGCTAAGTTAGCCGCCATCGAAAATTTAATGCAACAAGCACGTAACCATGCCGGCACCACGCTTGTAGCCGCAACGGCCAGTGGCGTAAAAGCATTACTAAAGTGCTTGCGCGCCGGTGGTGTCACGGTCATATTGCCTGATCAAGCGCCACCACCACCTGCTGGAGAATTCTCAGCGTTTTTTGGTGTGCCTGCTTATACTGCTGTATTGGCAGCGAAACTGATCAAACAAACTCAGTGTCAGTGCTTAACGATTGTGGGTCGCCGTTTGGCAAACGGCTTTGAAATTGTGATTCGTGAAGTCGATCCGCGTGTATTTTCCGAGGATTTGTCCATCGCATTAACCGGTATTAATGCTTCAGTTGAGCGGTGTGTCCGTGAAACATTTGATCAATATCAATGGTCGTACAAACGTTTTAAATATAAACCAGATTCTTTAACCACTTAAACATAACGACTTAACCATTTAATTAGCGCAAGAGGTGTCCAGTGTTAGAAGCTTACCAACAACATATCGAAGTGCGTGCCCAACAAGGTATTGCGCCTTTACCGCTCAACAAACAACAAGTCGCCGAACTGATTGAGCTGTTGAAACAACCCGATGCACCAAGACCTGAATTTTTAGTTGAGCTTCTCAGTGAGCGCGTGCCACCGGGCGTCGATGAAGCAGCTTATGTGAAAGCGGGTTTCTTAGCCGCTATCACTCAAGGACAAGCCAGCAGCCCCTGGATTACCCCCAAAAAAGCGACCGAATTACTCGGTACCATGGTGGGTGGTTATAACGTTGAGCCGCTGATTAAATTGCTAAGTCATCAAGAGCTCGCCCCCTTTGCTGTCAAAGCGTTAAGCCACACTTTACTGATGTTTGATGCATTTCATGACGTTGCTGAGCAAGTCAATACCAATCCTTTTGCTAAACAAGTGATGACCAGTTGGGCCAATGGTGAATGGTTTACTCAACGCCCAGCACTAGCCGAAAAACTAACCTATTGCGTATTCAAAGTCAGCGGCGAAACTAATACCGATGATTTATCACCAGCACAAGATGCCTGGTCGCGCCCCGATATTCCTTTGCATGCGTTGGCCATGTTAAAAAACCCACGCCCCGGTATTGATCATGCGTTAAAACAAATTTCGGACTTAAAACAAAAAGGCTTCCCACTGGCGTATGTCGGTGATGTCGTGGGTACAGGTTCATCCCGTAAATCCGCAACCAACTCGGTTTTGTGGTATATGGGCGATGACATTCCGCATGTCCCTAACAAGCGTGCGGGTGGTTTAGTCATTGGTGGCAAAATCGCACCCATTTTTTTTAACACACTAGAAGATGCCGGTGCCCTACCGATTGAAGCCGATGTGTCCGATCTCAATATGGGTGAAGTCATTGATATCTATCCACATGAAGGCATCATCAAACGTCATAACACAGACGAAGTGCTAAGCTGCTTTAGCTTACGCACGGACGTCATTGTGGATGAAGTGCGTGCTGGTGGACGTATCCCCCTAATCATTGGTCGTGGTTTAACTGACAAAGCGCGACAAACCCTGGGATTACCTGCCAGCACACTCTTCAAAAAACCAGCGACCGTTAAAGATACCGGCAAAGGTTATACCTTGGCGCAAAAAATGGTTGGCCGTGCCTGTGGCGTTGCCGGTGTACGCCCTGGGAGTTATTGCGAACCAAAAATGACCACCGTGGGCTCACAAGACACTACCGGACCGATGACACGTGACGAATTAAAAGATCTCGCCTGCTTAGGTTTTTCCACTGACCTCGTGATGCAATCTTTTTGTCATACGGCGGCTTATCCAAAACCAGTCGATATTCAAACTCAACATGATTTACCGGATTTTATTCGCAATCGCGGCGGCGTATCACTGCGACCGGGTGATGGCATCATTCACACCTGGTTAAACCGCATGTTATTGCCTGATACCGTTGGTACTGGTGGTGACTCACACACCCGATTTCCAATCGGCATTTCATTCCCAGCGGGATCCGGTTTGGTCGCGTTTGCTGCCGCCACCGGCGTGATGCCGCTCGACATGCCAGAATCCATTTTGGTGCGTTTTACAGGCACCATGCAACCCGGTATCACACTCCGTGATTTGGTAAACGCGATACCCTATGCCGCGATTCAACAAGGTCACTTAACCATCGCGAAAGAAAACAAAAAGAATATTTACTCGGGTAATATTTTAGAAATCGAAGGTCTCCCCAATCTCACCATCGAACAAGCGTTTGAATTATCCGATGCATCAGCCGAACGCTCGGCATCCGGCTGTACCGTTAAACTGAATAAAGAACCCATTATCGAATATCTCAATTCCAACATTGTGTTATTAAAATGGATGATCGCCGAAGGTTACGCTGATGCCCGCACCTTAGAGCGTCGTATTCAAGCCATGCAAGCCTGGGTCGCCAATCCACAACTACTGGAAGCGGATGCCGATGCCGAATACAAAGCCATTATTGAAATTGATTTAAACAACATCAAAGAGCCTTTATTGGCTTGTCCGAATGATCCCGACGATATTAAACCCCTCAGTGCCGTTGCGGGGGATCGTATTGATGAAGTATTTATTGGTTCATGCATGACCAATATTGGGCACTATCGTGCCGCCGGTAAATTACTGGAAAAAGTATCCAGTATTCCCACCAAACTGTGGATTGCACCGCCTTCCAGAATGGATGCCCATCAACTGATGGAAGAAGGCTATTACAGTATCTTTGGGCGTGCCGGTGCACGTACCGAAATGCCCGGCTGCTCTTTATGCATGGGTAATCAAGCGCGAGTCGCACCCAATAGCCGCGTGGTCTCCACATCAACCCGCAACTTCCCCAATCGATTGGGTCAAGGTGCGGATGTGTATTTGGCGTCTGCTGAATTGGCGGCCATTACTGCCGTATTGGGCAAGCTACCCACACTGACGGAATATCATCACTACATGGATAATTTAAATACCATGGCAGCGGAGATTTATCGTTACATGAACTTTGATAAAATGCCGGAATATGTAAAATCCGCCGACAGCGTAAAAATTAATGCGGCTCAGTTGACTTAAAAAATTGCCTTACCCTCTCCTTTGTTAATCGGAGAGGGTAAGGAAAACCAAGTAGTCGCTAAAAATTGCCGCATATCGCCTTAGCGAATGGAGGTACCATCTCTACAGCATTAAAACCAATACAGACAGCATTAAAACCAACACTGCATTAAAACTAACCGCTCGGTCTATACTCAATACCAATCACTCGGATTAATACCACTGACTGGCTATTAATAATGAAACATCAGGATTTTGATGAACTTCGTGAGCTCACCAAAAAACGTCAATTATTAGAGCATTTGATTGCTTTTACCAAACGCATTCAGCAATTAAGCAACAGTCTGGATATCGTTAGAGAGATTACCAAACCTTCTCAAGCCACCTCGAAACGCATTTTGCCATTAATTGCCCATTTATTACCGCGCATGAAATTTTTAGAAACCCCACAACTAAAAACAGCCATGCAACGATTGCAACCGGATATTTCCCATGAACTGAAACAAATTATGGCGCTAGCTGAAGTCAGTGAAACCGATTTCACCAAACGGTTAGCAACCCTTAGCATCGACAAGCGTAAAGCCGTCTTTGACGTGATGACTCAAGAGCTACAAGTGTTTAAACGCAAAACCCAAACCAATTTAGCCATTCGTGTTTGTTTACATGAGCGCGGCGTTATTACTACTGCAGCAGATCTGGCTATTTCACAAGAAAAAATCAGTGATAAAGCCTCAGCATTAAAGACCCAGGAAAGTGATTGCAAACATCGTATCAAAACCACGATTAATACCATGCTGGAAGATACACAAAAAATTTTATCCATGCCATCTTGTCCAGACGAACTCAAAGAAAAAGTCGAACAAGTCAAAAAAACGCTTGAACATAAACTAGAGCATTTAAATACCGGCAAAGATTTAAGTGATTTACCCGTATTTGTCGAAAGTTTAGAAATTGACACGAGCTGTGATGATGTCGCCAGTCAAGCGGCCGCCAGGGCACAAACCAATAGTACGCCTACTTCATTAACGTCGGCATTAACATCGGATGTTTTTATCGAGATTGCTGAGGAAAAAATTGATCGCAGCCTAAACCATTTTCAACGCCTGTGCTTGTGGTTGAATACCCCTTGGGAGGTCAGTTGGTCGGCGTTAAAATCAGGCCAACCAGTCGCCAAGCCCAACAAACAACGACTCTAAGTTCCCTTCATCAACCAAGTCAGCTAAAAAACCTAAAGCAACTGCTGCAGACACTGAAACACGGTATGACTGTTTCTTTCCATTAAATCATACCAAAAACAATTAACGCATTTTATTAAGCGTGGCTTCTGAGTCACATTCACAGCCCAAGAATCCTGCATTTGCTTGTGACCTACACTCCTCTACAGCCTGCTTGCCGTAGACCTTATAAATACCGTCGGTCGGTCCACTTTGAAGGGCATAGTTTATGTTCTGACAAAGTTCGGGCTTTTTCTTCTGTATTGCATCTGCATAGTTTGGATTGTAATCTGAATTAGCTGCGGATGAAGGCACCTGTGGGTTTTGCCGAAATACAAAGAATGCTGTTGCCACCCCGATCATGAAAAGAGCGACCGAAATGACATATACATACTTTTTCATATTCCAATCATCTCAAACGAAAGCCCAATTCAGCTCACTTCGTTAACCAAAGCAGCAAACAAACTAAAGCAACTGCTGCAGACACTGAAACACGGTATGACTGTTTCTTTCCATTTCAGCCAACTGCTCCACCGCTTTTTCAGCTTCATTTTGTGCCAAATTTTCCAGAACCACACGACCCGCATTGTGCATGGCTTTAAAAGCATTCTCCATACTGCTAAAAGCCGGCTTGCTACGAAAGTTTTGGCCTTCGCCTTGGTAATACCAAACGCCAGCCGGACTGCTTTTATGGTCAGTCAGTTCATGCGCAGCCATTTTATGTAAACCCGCAAAACAACGATATAGCTCGTTTTTCCAAATAATAATATCTAAACGAAAGGTATCAAAAGTTGCATCGGCGCCCAGTGATTGAATCAGCTGTTGCATGCTTTCCGCGCTGCTCACTAAGGCTTTCACAGAACGACTTGCCTGCTCATTGTTATCCACTTGATACTGACTACGGTCAACAATCAATTTGATATTTTTATCTGACTCGACCGTTTGATATTTAATCTGCTCAACCAGCTGGGTAATCTCATCAGTGGTTTGATTGGTTTTTTGCGCCAAATTACGCACTTCATCGGCAACCACCGCAAAACCACGACCTTGTTCGCCCGCACGAGCCGCTTCAATGGCAGCATTTAACGCCAACAAGTTAGTTTGTTCTGCAATTGCTGCAATGGTACTGACAAATCCCACAATTTTTTCGGCAAGCTCTTTCAATTGCGATACATTTTTATAACTGGTTTTGGCCACACCGGCAATTTCTTCCAGCGAGTTCACCGACTCACTTAGATTTCTTGCCACTTCGTTAAAGATTTTTTGATTGCCGGATTGCTCACCATTTTGATTTTTTAAACTGGAGACTGTTTTCGTCAGTGACTCTCGCACCGATTCGGTCATTTGCGTAGAATTCAACATCAATTCTTGTAACCGATTTAGATTTTTGAGTTTTCCCTGAAAGTCTTGATCACGGTCAGCCGCATGAATTTGCAGTTTTTTTAGTTCTGCTTCTAAGCGACCAATCGTTTTCTTATGCCCTTCAATTTCGGAAATAGTGGCCATTTGTTGTTGCTGCATTTCCTGTTTGCGAGAAAACCACATACTTTCAACCTCATTAGACACCAAGAAAAATTCAATCTATTTACTGTTAGTCATTCATATAAACAATCTATTGAATTAAAGCAGAAGTTATCTTGAGTTGCTTATTACTGACTCACAAATTTTTCTAACAGCGATTTCATGGGAACCTGCGTTGCCAAACACACTAAGTTCCAATAGTGGCCCGATATGACTCGATCAATATGAATCGATTCGCGACTGGGTTGAAATAAACTAATCCCTCGTAGCATTTTATGTTTTAGACGTGCGATAAACGCTTCATGTAAATTTGACTGGGCAAAATCAAATTGATCAGTGGTAAACGGTGCCAAAATAATATCGAGCCATGGCCGATAAAATTCTTCTCCCAAAGCATCGGTATTAATACGCCGAATACCTCGCCGACATAACAACATTTCCATTTGCTCATAATCACGACTTTGCGCGGTCAGGATTAACTCACGAATATCGGACACCGTTTCCGCACTCAAAGATTTTACCGCGCCATAATCGTATAACACCAATTGTGGCGATGCGTTTTCAGGAAACCGACAAGCAAAATTGCCTGGATGTGGATCGACATGGAGCACATGCCACTGAAATAATTGCTCACCGACTAATTGCACCAAACGTTGCGCCAACCATTGTTTATTTTCAGCACTGCAATTGGCCATGTCCTTTAAAGCAATACCAGGCTCATAACTCAGCGTTAGAATGGCTGCACTGCAATAGGCGTCATAAACTTGCGGTACCACAAGCGTAGGATCACTGGCATACATCTGTTGGAAATTATGTATGTTTAGACGCTCATTTTCATAATCAAGCTCTTGATAGAGTAGCAATCTGACTTCATCAAACAATGCGCTTAATGTATTCGCATCTAGCTTTAAAAAACCGCCCAGTTGTAATAAACGCTTTAAATGAGACAAATCAGATTCGCAAGAAACCTTAACGCCGGGATACTGCACTTTAACAATGACTTCTTGGCCATTTGCCAAACGCCCACGATGCACCTGACCAATCGAGGCTGCCGCAAACGGCTGTTCATCAAGATACATCAATAATTCGCTGGCGATTTTTGCCGGTAGTTGATCGCTAATCTGTTGGTGAATAATCTCAAATGGTAAAGGTTTGGCATCGTTTTGGAGCTGACTTAATGCCTCGGCGATTTCTACGGGTAGCAAATCTTGCATTTGCGACACCAGCTGCCCAACCTTCATCACCGCGCCCTTCATTTCGCCGAGCGTTTTGGCGACTTCATAGCCTAAACGAGCATACAATTCATGCTCTTGCTGATTTTTCTCGGCCTCATCTTGAAATAAATTTTTAAAGCGCTGCCCAGCCACTTGTTTAGCAAGTCGCACCGATAAAGATGCCAAGCGCGTGAAACGCTGCTGCGGTGTGATGGAAACAATACCTGAAATTGGCTTGCTGGTTTTAGACATCGTTCATTTCCGGCTTTAATCTTGGCGTAACCCATCTCGACGTAACATCACCAATACGGCACCTCTTCCACCCAAAGTGGTTGGCGCACTGTGAAAGGCTAACACGCAATCAAACTGTTGCAACCACTTGGCAACATGGCTTTTGAGTCTGGCAGTACCATCCTTAGCATGCAAACCTTTACCATGAATAATTTTTACTACACGACAATGACGCGCTTGCGCGCGTTGCATAAATTTGAATAAGCGCTCGCAAGCACTATCCACGGTATCGCCATGCAGATCCAGTACCGCATTAATTGCCAATTTGCCAAGGCGTAATTGTTTAAGATGTTGTGCTGAAATGCCGCTGCTGCCATAACTCAACACCTGGTCAGCACTCAACCACTCTACCCCCATATCACTCTGGGTTAAAAAATTTTGCTGATACACTATTGTTTTTTTCCGGTCTTCCGTTCTCTGAGTGCTAATAAAAGCAGGTGGGGTTGGCTTCATGGTGGCTATTAATTTTTGATGCGCCACTTTTTTAAGCGACACAAGCTGCTTGCCTGAAGGCGTTAATGGCTTTACGCTGACCATCTCGGCACGAAACAAAGCACGCTCTTCATCGTCTATCATAAAATCATCTAACCGTTTGGAGAACCGCATGTGGCGAAATGTTGTGTTGTTAATGTTTGTGATCATGCTGTTTTACTGGCGGCCATTATGGCACAAATGGCTAAAACCGTGGCTGGCACGATCCACAACCTTCGCTACGATCAATAACTCTATTCTCAATAACCCGCCGTTTGATAACAATTCCATGAGTATCGAACAAGCACGCGAAATATTAGGCGTCACTGCACAATCTAATCAGGATGCTATCATCTTGGCACACAAGCGCTTGATTCAAAAACTGCATCCAGATCGTGGTGGTAGTGAGTATCTAGCAACACAGGTTAATTTAGCCAAGCAGCTTTTACTTAACCAGTTTAAAACTGGATAAATGGCCCAGTCATGAATACATTTAATACCATTCGCCACTTCATCACACGCGTACCGCAAGTACTGAGTCAGCTACGTGCAGCGAATGCTGACGCCATCAATGGTTTAGATCGATTGATCACAGACATTCAGAGCATCACACAGAATGCCCCCGACACCTGTTTAGCAGCAATTCATCTCATCAAAGACCCTTCTCCCCTAAAACAACCTATCTTTGCTGCACTACTGGCAGATTTACTGGCGCATAAATTGGGTTACTCCAATGAACGAACAGCAACGCTATTACGTGCCGTCATCACCAGCAACATCAGCCTGATTGATTATCAGGTGCTGCTTAATAGTGGTGAAAAAACGTTAAGCGCCTTTCAAATAGAAAACATCCGCAAACATCCGTTAGAGAGCGTGCGAATTTTAAAAACGGCAGGCGTCTGTGACCCAGACTGGTTGTACATGATTGCCCAACACCATGAACAACTCGATGGTAATGGTTATCCGCATCAGCTCAAACAAAATGCGATCAGTGAGGAAGCGCAAATCATTTCTTTAACCGAACAGTACACCGCCATGATTGACACACGTGCCTATCGCCCAGATCGAATGCCCAAGCAGGTGCTACAAGACATGTATCAGCAAAAAAATATCCGCAGCACTAAGTTAATGACACAGTTTGTGCAGATGATGGGGGTTTACCCACCCGGCACTTATGTCACACTCGCCAATCAAGAAATTGGTATTGTTTATGGCCGCATTGCTAACGATATCGTGCCCGATGTAAAAGGACTGGTCGACCCCCAAGGTAACGCTTATTTAGGTGCCATCGATCGCAACTGTCATTTGCCCGCCTATAAAATTACTGGTGCTTGTACCAAACCCTCGGTATCGCGGGTCGAAATGGAGCTATTATGGGCAGGATGTTAATGTGGTGGGACGCATGACTACCACTCTACTCTGGCTACGCCAAGATTTACGTTTAAGCGATAATCCTGCGTTATTTTATGCAGCCCAGCGCGGTGCGGTGGTGCCTGTGTTTATTTGGGATGACACCCAACCTTGGGCACCAGGTGGTGCTTCACGATGGTGGCTGCATCACAGCTTGGCGTCATTGCAAAAAGATCTGCAGCAACTTGGATCTAACTTACTGATCGCACAGGGCAAAGCAGTACAATTAATTCCGCATCTGATCAAAGTGTTTCAAGCCGACGCGGTGTATTGGAACAGACGTTATGCCACGCATCAGATCACAGAAGATCGCGCTTTAAAGCAACAGCTGCGCGATCAAGGTGTCGAAGTAAAAAGTTTTAATGCCAGCCTACTGAACGAACCTTGGGACATCAAAACCCAGCAAGGCGACTGCTACAAAGTTTTTACGCCGTTTTGGAAACGTTGTTTGCAGCGTGGTATCAATAGCACGACTTTGCCTATCCCTCAGTTATTGCCAATTAATCATGTGCCCATCACCAACGCATCAAAAAACCTAAGCGATCTACAATTTTTACCAACACAACCCGACTGGGCGACAGGTCTGCAGCAAAAATGGCAAGTGAGTGAATCAGTGGCGCAGCAACGGCTAGAAACTTTTTGCGCTTCGCAGTTGAGTCGATATGCCGAAGCGCGGGACTTTCCAGCCCAAGCCGTCACCTCGGAATTATCCCCTTATCTGCAATGGGGGCAAATTAGCCCGCGACAAATTTATCAACATAGCGCTGCCGTCACGGATCCTACCAGCTATGCACTTCAGCGCTTTCACGCCGAGCTGGGGTGGCGAGAATTTTCTTATCACCTGTTATTTCATTTTCCGACTTTACCTGAGCAAGCATTTAAAGCGAACTTTAACGCCTTTGCTTGGCAAACCGACCCAGCGCAGTTGCGGGCTTGGCAACGAGGGTTAACCGGCTATCCGTTAATTGATGCCGGTATGCGTCAACTGTGGAGCACCGGTATTATGCATAATCGAGTGCGCATGGTGGTGGCATCTTTTCTGACCAAACATTTGCGCATCGCTTGGCAAGAAGGTGAAGCCTGGTTTTGGGATACGCTTGTGGATGCGGATCTGGCCAGCAATGCTGCTAGCTGGCAATGGGTTGCGGGGTGTGGTGCCGATGCTGCGCCCTATTTCCGAATTTTCAATCCGATCATGCAAAGTGAAAAGTTTGATGGTGAAGGTGATTATCTCCGCACCTGGCTGCCTGAATTACAGACGCTACCCGCCAAACTGATTCACACCCCCTGGTTATTAACACCGACGCAAATGCAGCAATATGGCGTAATGATCGGTCGTGATTATCCGAAGCCAATAGTCGATCATACGGAGGCGCGTGATGCAGCACTTTCCGCTTATGCAGCGCTTAAGACGCAGTTTACAATTAATTAAAAATCACACAGCCAGCATGTATTTCAGCACGTTAATATGACGCTATTTAGAAATACCGTTCGTCTTAGACAATTGAATAAGATTTTGATATGTGCGCTGCAGATCTTTCAGCTTACATTCCAAAATAGTTCTTGAATCAAAGCCATGTAATTCCCGGAAGTAACGAAATTGCTCGCACAGCTGTACTTTGCTTATATCACAAAGATCAGCCACAAATTCATCAACAGAGAATACTTCATCATTGTCGATATCGTATCCTTGAGGGCAAAGAGACAGGGCTCCCTAGCATTAAATGACCAGCTGTTATTGCTCTCAGTTAGCTCTAGCTGATCTTAAATGAATATAATTTGATGCTTTTACTGAAATTGCCTGGAATATTGTTGAGCAATATTGCGGTACATTGCTTTTTAACA
>JANNXD010000056.1:0-124820 GCA_031409375.1 Gammaproteobacteria bacterium
CGACGGTCTTGATGCTCACGTTTGTCTAACCCGATGAAAAAGCGTTCGGCCTGGCGCGGCGGTTGGTGCGCGCGGAGGGACTTGAACCCCCACATCTTGCGATACTGGAACCTAAATCCAGCGCGTCTACCAGTTCCGCCACTGGCGCTTAGACAGGCGGGCATTATAACAAGCCAAGTCTTTTTATTCCAGCGTGAATCCCGCATAATCTGCGGCTTCATTCCTGCCTCTATCTTTGATTTGGCTGTGCTCATGTCTGACGATTCAGCGGCTAAGGCTGCGCGTACCGGTAAAAATTTGTTGAAGTCGGCGAGTGTGGTCGGGGGATGGACCTTGCTATCACGCGTCATTGGTTTGGTGCGTGATGTGGTTATTGCCGTGGTGTTTGGTGCCGGTATGGCGTCGGATGCTTTTTTTGTGGCGTTTCGAATCCCGAATTTTTTTCGTCGTTTATTTGCCGAAGGCGCATTTGCGCAAGCCTTTGTGCCAGTGTTGGCCGACTATAAAGCCAAACAATCTCATGATGAGGTGCGCAGGCTGATTGCCTACACTGCGGGTTTGTTGGCGCTGGTGTTGGGTGGGCTGACGCTGCTGGCGATTGTGTTTTCTAATCATATGGTGTGGTTGTTTGCGCCGGGATTTTCCGCCGATCCGGCCAAAATTGCATTGGCAAGTAGCCTGTTGAGTTGGACCTTCCCTTATTTGCCGTGTTTGGCCTTGGTCGCCTTGTGCAGTGCGGTGTTGAATACCTATCAGCACTTCAGTATGCCGGCGTTGGCGCCGGTGTTATTAAACGTGTGTATGATTGCGGCGGCTTTAGGGGTTGCGCCTTTTTTACCGCAACCGATTATGGCCTTGGCATGGGGTGTCTTGGTTGCGGGTATTCTGCAATTGTTGATTCAATTGCCAGTATTAAAAGCCAAAAACTTATTGGTGTGGCCACGTTTAAATATTCGCCATCCTGGCGTGCAGCAAATTTTGGTGTTGATGGTGCCGGCGTTATTTGGCATGTCGGTGACGCAAATCAATTTGTTGTTCAACAGCGTCATGGCGTCTTATCTGCAAGAGGGCAGTGTCTCTTGGTTGCAGTATGCGGATCGTTTGATGGAGTTGCCGCTCGGCGTATTTGGCATCGCCATTGGTACCGTGTTGTTGCCGAAATTATCGCAAGATCATGTGGAATCGTCGCCACAGGTTTTTTCTAATACGTTAGATTGGTCATTACGCTGCGTGTTATTGATTGGCATTCCGGCGTCCTTGGCGTTGGTGATGTTAGCGGAACCGATAATGGCGAGTCTGTTTTTTTATCGGAAATTTGATGCCGAAGATGTGCGGCAATCGGCGCTTGCGCTGCAAGCCTATGGTCCAGCGATTTTTGCTTTTATGATGATTAAGGTATTGGCGCCGGGATTTTATGCGCGTCAAGATTTAAAAACCCCGGTGCGTATTGGCATGTGTGCGGTGGCCATTAATGTGTTGGTAAGTGTGTCATCGATGCCTTATTTAGCGCATGTAGGGTTGGCGTGTGCAACGTCTTCCGCCGCGGTATTTAATGCCAGCAGTTTAGGTTGGCAGCTACGTAAAAAAGGCATTTGGTTAGCGGCATCCGATTGGTGGCCTTTCATTGGTAAATCGCTGGCGGCGGTGATGGTGATGATTGCGGTGTTGTTATGGTTGTCACCTGATCGTAATTTTTGGTACAGCGTATCTGTGTGGCAGCGTGCAGCATGGTTGGCGTTTTTGGTGATCAGTGGCGGGCTCAGTTATGTCGCCACTTTGGCGGTACTGCGCATTCAGCGTCAGGTTTCTACCCAACGACTAATGGCTTAAAGCGTACGTTCATCGATGCGTTGTGATGTGAGGTAATGAGAGAAATGTTATGACGATAAAAGTATTGAGTTATCACGCTTTAAAACCCGGGCCAACTTTATTGGTGTTGGGCTCGGTGCATGGCAATGAGCAGTGTGGCACGCGTGCGATTGCGCGATTGCAGCAAGCTTTGGATCAGGCTGAGTTGACGCTACACAAAGGCCGATTGATTTTAATCCCCATTACCAATCCGCTGGCTTATGAGCGTAATGTGCGTTTTATTGAGCGCAATCTGAATCGGCATTTGTATCCTAAGGCGCAACCGCAAGCCTATGAAGATTTTTTGGATCCAATTCTCTGTCATTGGTTGGCGCAAGCCGATGCAGTGTTGGATTTGCACTCTTATACATCACCCGGTGGAGCGTTTATTTTTCTTGGGGATGACGTGGTTGCTGAGCGTGATTTTGCTTTGTCGTTGGGCGTGAATGACTTTGTGTATGGTTGGCAGCAAGCTTACGGTGCGCCGATGGCTGATGCTGTTGCTGCCGATCAATCGCACCGTGAATCCATGGGCACCACCGAATATGCACGCTTGCATGGTGCAATTGCAGTGACGCTTGAATGTGGTCACCATTTAAATGTTGATGCGGCGGATATTGGTTATCGCGCCATTATCAATGCGCTGAGTTATTTAAATATGATTGATCAGGTGGCTGCTGCTAGGCGCTCATCGATACTGCGTTGCGTGCGTATGCAGTCGGTATTTTATCGGCCAGAGAGCGCTCAGTTTTCGAAACCTTGGCGTCATTTTGATGCGGTTAAGGCGGGTCAAGTCATGGCCCATTTGCCAAATGGCATGGTGATTTCTGCGCCTGCAGATGGTTATATTGTGTTGCCAAAAGCAGATGTTGATACCGGTAGTGAGTGGTTTTATTTTGGTATAGCAGATGATCGTGCCTTGTTTGGGTAGTATAGCTTTACATTATGCCGAGTGATGCTAATTCAGTGGATTTAAAACCATGTTGATGCGTTTGTGTCCAGTCAATAATGTTGGCTTCATCAATGGGGCGACTGATCCAAAAGCCTTGCATGATATCGCATTTTTCTTCCAATAAAAAATGCATCTGTGCGGCGCTTTCTACACCTTCGGCGACGACGGTAATGTTCAAGCTTTTAGCCATGGCAATAATGGCTTTGACGATAGCTGCATCATCGGCATCGCGTTCAATATCGGCTATAAAAGATTTGTTGATTTTCAGGGTGTCGATTGGGAAGCGTTTTAAATAAGCTAAGGATGAATAACCGGTACCAAAGTCATCAATTGATAATCGTACGCCGGCTAGCGTTAAAACTTGCAATGTGCTCAACGTATCTTGATGGCGTGACATCAAAACGCTTTCGGTGATTTCCAATTCCAGCTCATCAGCGGCAATGTTTTTTTGCTGTAAAATGTGGAGAATTTTTTCGGATAATTTAGGGTCATTAAATTGCCGCGCTGATAAATTCACCGCCATTTTTAGTGGACGTCTCAGTTGTGCTTTTAAGGTGCTTAATAAACTACAAGCAGATTCGATCAACCAAACGCCTACACTATCGATTAATCCGGTTTCTTCTAAGATTGGTATAAAGGTGGCTGGTGATTGTCGGCCTGCAGTGGGATGTTGCCATCGCAGCAGTGCTTCATATCCGATCACTTGATCGTTATGCAGACTGATTTGTGGTTGATAAAATACTTCGAATTCATTGCGCACTAAGGCATGGTGCAGATCGCTAGCTAAGTTTAAACGATCTAAGTTGGCTTGATGCGAGTGCGCTTGATAACACTGATAAGTAAAGCCACCCATTTCTTTTGCTCGGTATAAAGCGATTTCTGAATGCTTCATCAGTGTATGAATATCATTGCCGTCTTGTGGAAATAAGCTGACGCCAATGCTGGTAGTCATAAAGATTTCTTGATCACCGAGCTTAAAGGGTTGGGAAACGATCTCCAGCAAGCGCTCAGCCCATTGCTGCACTTGTGGATGTAAGCGATTATGCGATTTCACGTCGTATATCGGCAACGTATCGTGGTTGGTGTGCATGACGATGGCAAATTCATCGCCACCTAGGCGAGCCAGCGCCCAATGCTGTGGCAAGTAACTGAGTAAGCGAGATGCTAGTAGTTGTAGTGCTTGATCCCCTGCCTGATGGCCTAAGCTGTCGTTCACTAATTTAAATCGATCCAAATCAAGAATGAATACCGCTAGGGTTTCTTGATTGCTTTTTGACTGATGCAATGAGCGTTCGAGCATTTGCGTGAAATAAACGCGGTTGCCTAAGCCTGTGACCTCATCTTTGATTTGCAAAATGGGTTTGCTTAGAAGTAGGGCATGTTCGTTGTTTATGGGTTTAAAGAGCGACAGCTGTGCGCTTAAGGTGTGGTGGTGATTATAAAGTGGTATGGTTTCAATTAATAATGTTATCTGACTTGCGTCGCTGCGCTGATGTTGCACAATCAATGGATCCAGTGGGATGCGTGGTAAGTAGCTGCCACTAAGTTGTCCGAGACGCTCTTGATTAATACTGCAAAGTTGCGGTGGTTGTGTGGTTAAAGAATCGGCGACTTCATATAGGCCCAATTGAATTGGCCAGTGTTCCAATAAAAACCCCGTTTTACCTGCATAGCCGAGTAGTGTTTTAAAAGCTGTATTAAACCATAGGCACTCACCAGACACATCACTAATCAAAAATGCATCCGAAAATTGGTTAAGCGCTGGAGCGAATTGTAAATCTTGCAAGCACTGTGGTAAGTTTTCCACGCGGTATCATCCATTTTTTTAAGCGGTTACTTGTCTTGGTTAATTATCTGCAGATAAGCAAGCATCAGTTGTAAACAATAGAATTTATTGGTTGCCTGTGAACATTAATTACCTTAAAGCTGATACATTTTGCCATAACGGAGAAATAATTTATGCGATTCTACACGATTGGCAAACAATGATAAGCTGAAACTTGAAAGTGAAATTGTTTCGATAATGTTGATCAATGTGGATAAATGTAAAAGGGAAAGCATGAAAAGAAAGCCAAAAGTTGCACTCATGCCATTGAGCGCTGATCCCCCGACGTTGGCGCACGCTGATCTGCTTCAGCGGGCTTGCCAATTATTCTCTTGTGTCTATTGGGCTGTAGGAGTGAATCCAGATAAAAAATATATGTTTTCTTGTGGTCAGCGCGTTGATATGTTGCAGTGTTATGTCGATCACTTGAACCTAAATGCGGATCAAGTCAGGGTTGTGAGTTATGAAGGGGCAACGATTCCCTTTGCATTGGATGTACAAGCTACGGTAATTATCAAGGGATTGCGTAATACTTTGGATTTTCAGTTTGAAGCGGATCAAGCGGCCGCCAATTCAAGATTAAGTCCCAAGGTACAAACCATTTTTCTTGCAGCGCGTCCAGAGTTGTCATCCATTAGTTCAACGTTATTGCGACAGCTTATCCAATTACAGCAACCTTTTGCGGATTATGTGATCCCAACAGTGGAGCAACGAATTTTGCAGTGGTGTCAATCTGTATAAATTTGCAAATGTTGCTCAGTAGAGTTATCAAAGACTGGCGTCAATGTCTCACCTGCTAATCGTTTAGCGAGTGCTATCCCGATATGTTTGCCCAGTTCAACACCCCATTGATCAAACGGATTGATGTCCCAGACACAGCTTTCAACAAAAGTTTTCTGCTCATACAGGGCAATCAAATTGCCTAAGGTGTGTGGAGTGAGTTCAGGCAGGGTGATTAAGTTGCTTGGTCGGTTACCGGGCATGATGCGGTGATTGGGCAACAGTGGGTCAGTGGTGCCTTGCATCAAAATATGGGTTTGCGCTAAAGCATTGGCAATCACCCAGCGCTGATCGTCTTCGTTACCGTAGGCGTTTTTTAGTGGCAGTACCACGTCAACCGGACACAGTTGGGTGCCTTGATGTAAGAGTTGATGGAATGAGTGTTGGCTGTTGGTGCCGACATTTCCCCAGACCACATAGCTGCTGTGATAAGGCAAAAAATGGCCGTCTTGATCGACGTTTTTACCGTTGCTTTCCATTACCAGTTGCTGCAGGTAAGCGGGTAAACCATGGAGTAGTTGGCAGTAGGGAATGACAGCATGCGTTTGCGCACCCAAAAAATTACGATACCAAATGCTAAGCAGCGCCAGCGTAGCAGGCGCGTTTTCAACTAGGGGCGCCTGTTCAAAATGTTGATCCATGGCATGTGCGCCTTGTAAAAAGGCTTTGAAGTTGTCGATGCCAATGGCCAGTATGGCAGGCAGCGCGACGGCTGATGTGATGGAGTAACGACCGCCCACCCAATCCCACATGGGTAAAATCCGTGTGGGCGCAACACCAAAGGTTTTGGCGGCGGCAACATTGGCGCTAATCGCTAATAAATGTGGCGTGACATCTTGGATGCCATGCTGCATGAGCCAGCTTTTGGCTAGCGCACCATTGTGCAAGGTTTCCAATGTGTTAAAAGATTTTGAGCACAAAATAAACGCAGTTGTGTGCGCATCAAAGCCTGCAGTTTGCGTGTAAAAATCAGCAGGGTCAATATTGGCGACAAAACGAATCTGTATGTTTGCATGGTGGTAAGGTGTAAGCGCTTGTAATAATAAGCGCGGGCCCAGATCTGAACCACCAATACCAATATGAATGAATTGGCGAATCGGCTTGCCGCTTGACCCGAGCAGTTGTCCTTTTTGTATTTGATTCGCCAAGGTTTCCAGTTGGCTCAAGGTCTGATGCACTTGTGTACTGTGCGGATGGTTGTTGAGCGGCGCTCGTAATAAGGTGTGCAACGCAGGGCGATTTTCGCTGCGATTGACGTTTTCGCCAGCCAATAAAGCACGGCGTTTGTCGTTAAATTCACTATGTTGTAAGAGTTGATGAAGCTGTTGCATCACGCCAGTGTTTAGCCAGTTTTTACTGAAATCAATATTTAAGTCATCGGCTTGGATGCGCATTTCACGGGCACGCAGAGGCTGTTGCTGAAACAGGTTGACTATCGTGGTTTTGCTTGCCGCCAGCTGCGCTGCTTGTTGTTGCAATTGTTGCCAACACTGTTGTTTTTTAGCAGGCCAATAGGGGGGCGTGGTTTGAGCTTGTGCTTGATACAGAAACATGATTACACCTGGTAAAACGAACGATACCACTCCACAAAACGCGGAATGCCCACCTCAATTGAGGTCGATGGTGTATAGCCAACGGCTGATTGTAGCGCATCGATGTCCGCATAGGTTGCGGGTACATCACCTGGTTGGAGCGGTAAAAAATTTTTCTCGGCTTTACGACCCAGTGCGGTTTCGAGAGTTTCAATGAAGGTCATTAATTCCACTGGATGATTATGACCAATGTTATACAGTCGATAAGGCGCTTTGCTGGTAGCTGGATCGGGGTGATCGCTACGCCAATCGGGGTCAGGTGTTGCCACTTGATCGAGGGTGCGAATGACGCCTTCGACTATGTCATCAATATAAGTAAAGTCACGTTTATGTTGACCGTGATTAAATACATCAATTGGTTCACCGTTTAAAATTTTACGGGTGAATAAAAACAGCGACATATCCGGTCGGCCCCAGGGGCCATAGACGGTAAAAAAGCGTAAGCCGGTGGTAGGGATGTTAAATAAATGACTATAGGTGTGCGCCATTAATTCATTGGATTTTTTGGTGGCGGCGTACAAGCTAACTGGATGGTCAACTGTGTGAGCAACTGAAAAGGGCATTTGCGTGTTGCTGCCATATACTGAGCTACTGGAGGCGTATACCAAATGTTCAACTTGCTGGTAGCGGCAGTTTTCTAAAACATTCAAGAAGCCTTGAATATTGGCATTGATGTAGGCATGCGGGTTTTCGAGGGAATAGCGCACTCCGGCTTGTGCGGCTAAATTGACGACACGCTGGGGTTGATGTTGTTGGAATACCTTATCCATTGCCGATTTATCTTCTAGTGACGCGCGAACATCGGTAAAGTTTTCGTGGTCCAATAAACGCTTCAGCCGTGCTTTTTTTAAATTCACGTCGTAATAATCGTTGAGATTGTCTACGCCAATTACGCTGTCGCCACGTGCCAATAAGCGCAAGGCTAGGGTAGATCCAATAAAGCCGGCGGTACCTGTAATTAAGATTTTCATCATTTAAAAGCCAACGCTGCTGTTCAGTAATAGGATTTATAAACGACCATCAACTGATTCTTTAGGAAAAATCGCTTTCACATCAAAAATCACGCTATTGGGTTTGCACAAGTTGCGAATCTGTTCAATACCCAGCTCCACAAATTTCTGGTGGCCAACACAAATGACCACGGCATCGTAATGATTGGGTTTTAACTTGTGGGTTAATGATACGCCATACTCTTCATGCGCAATATCTGCATCGGCCCACGGATCATAAACATCAAGCTGAGTATGGTAGGTCGATAAGCCATCAATCACATCGATCACGCGGGAATTTCGTAAGTCAGGGCAATTCTCTTTGAAGGTTAGCCCCATGATTAAAATAGTGGCGTCAGCCACCGCGATTTTCGCTTGTAGCATCAGCTGCACCAACTTGTTGGCGATATGTGTGCCCATATAATCATTGATGCGTCGGCCAGCCAGAATGACATCAGGATGATGACCAACTTCTTGCGCTTTGTGGGTTAGATAATAAGGATCAACACTAATGCAGTGACCGCCGACCAAGCCGGGTTTGAAAGGTAAAAAATTCCATTTGGTGGCAGCGGCTTGCAGTACTTCTTGGGTGTCAATGCCTAAGCGATCAAAAAGTAATGCCAGTTCATTAATGAGTGCAATATTAACATCGCGCTGGGTATTTTCGATGACTTTAGCGGCTTCAGCCACGCGAATGCTGCTGGCTTTATGAGTGCCGGCTCGAATGATGGTTTGATATAAGGCATCCACCCAATTCGCTGCTTCCGCTGTAGAGCCGGCAGTGATTTTTTGAATATCGGGCAAACGATGTTGTTTATCGCCGGGATTAATGCGTTCGGGGCTATAGCCAACAAAATAATCGTGATTCAAGGTTAAGCTTGAGCCCTGGCTCAATATGGGTACACAGACTTCTTCAGTTGCACCTGGATAAACCGTGGATTCATAAACAACGATATTGCCAGGACTTAATACCCTGCTAATGATGTGGGATGCGCTTTCTAAGGGGGATAAATCAGGGCGCTTATGTCGATCAATAGGGGTGGGTACCGTGACGATATAAACGTTGGCTTTGCGTAAATCATCCGCATTGGCCGTAAATTGTAGATGTGAAGCGATCTTAAACTCTTCCGGACTGACCTCTAGCGTATGGTCTTCATGTCGCTGTAACTCCAGAATACGTTTGGCATTGATATCAAAGCCAAAGGTTGGAAAATGTTTGCCGAACTCAACGGCCAGTGGCAATCCGACATAGCCCAAACCAATCACTGCAATATAAATTTGGTGTGGTGCAGGTAAGGTGGTTGGTGGAGTTTTCATGCCGACGTGTCCTCATGTTCGAGAAAAGCAATAAGCATAGAGGATCTTGGTGCCTGAGTGAACTACTCTGTGCGACCTGCGAGTTGCGTGACATTAAATGTAGTAATAGCGGGGTAAAAAGTTTTTAGTGGATTTTAGTGGGGATAATTGACTAATTGTGGGGATTAATGGATAGTGGTGGACTCTTGAAAGATGGGTGATTTTCACATCGATAGATAATGATCGCATTGTTTACTGGAGTTTTACGCTTGTGTTTCGAGGCCTGCACCCACTTAATTTGGACGACAAAGGCCGAATGGCAATGCCGGTGCGTTATCGAGATGTAGTTAAGGATCAATCGGATAATCGTTTGGTGTTGACGATTGATATTGATGAGCCTTGTTTGTTGTTGTATCTGTTGGAAGATTGGGAAGGTATTGAAAAGAAACTATCGGCATTGCCGAGCTTTAATAAAGCAGCGCGACGTATTCAGCGTTTGCTGATTGGTCATGCCACCGAATTAGAGCTGGATGGTAATGGCCGTTTTATTGTTCCGGGTCCGTTGCGCAGTTATGCGCAGTTGGAAAAAAAAATGGTAATGGTCGGGCAAGGTAACAAATTCGAATTGTGGAGTGAGCAGGTCTGGCAATCAGCACGAGATGGTTGGTTGCAGGAAAAGCATACGCTGGTTGAAGCTTTGCCTGAAGAATTCATGACGTTGGCATTATGAGTGGTTTAGCAGTTCATGCGCACACCAGTGTGCTGTATCAAGAAGTATTGGACGGTTTAGCGATTCAATCGGCCGGATTTTATATTGACGGTACGTTTGGTCGAGGTGGCCACAGTTTGGGTATTTTGCAGCGTTTAAATCCGCAGGGTTTATTGCTGGGTATTGATCGTGATGCTGATGCGATTGCCGTTGCCGATGAGTTGCAAAAAAGTTGGCCAAATTTCACCAGTCGTCATGGCGTTTTTGCCCAGATTCCGCAGTGGGTAGCGGAAATTGGTCGCAAGCCGCAAGGGATTGTGTTGGATTTAGGCGTGTCCTCGCCGCAGCTGGATCAAGCTGAGCGTGGTTTTAGTTTTTCACAAGATGGACCTTTGGATATGCGTATGGATGCGCGCTCTGGAGAAACTGCTGCTGAAAAATTAGCAACAGTGGATGAAAAAACGTTAACAGATGTCTTATGGCAGTATGGTGAGGAGCGATACGCGCGGCGCATTGTTAAAGCGATTTTGCGGGCGCGAACCACTGAGCCTTTTGTATCGACCTTGCAATTAGCTGAGGTTATCAAACAAGCGCATCCACGCTGGCAACCGGGCAAGCACCCAGCAACGCGCAGTTTTCAGGCGCTACGAATCTGGGTTAACAATGAGTTAGGTGAATTGCAGAACGGATTGACCGCTTGTGCTTCCGCACTCAGTTCTGGTGCACGTTTGGCGGTGATTAGTTTTCATTCATTAGAAGATCGTTTGGTGAAACGTTTTTTTCGCGGTCAATCATTTGTCCCTGAAGTTGAGTTGCCGTGGAATTTTCCCGTGCAACCTCAGGTACGGCCGGTCGACTTTACGCCATTAGGTGAGCCTTATAAACCGACTGATCGTGAGTTGGCGTTAAATCCACGCGCCCGCAGTGCGGTATTGCGGATTGCAATTAAACGGACACCCGCCAGCATGGTCATTTGACATTGAGACTTTGATTGAGGATGAGTGATGACAATAAGACGTCGTTCACAAAAGCTAGCGTGGATACATCCGCAAGCGTCAGTAGCGTTGTGCGTCAGTTTGTTATTGGGTGGTTGGGTAGTGACATCAGCTTTGGCGGTGGTGTTTGTCAAACACATTCATAGGCACAAGATACAGGCGTTGTTTCAGTTAACGCAGGATCGGGATGCTTTACAAAATCAATGGTCACAACTGTTGGTAGAGCATTCTTCCACCAGTGCGTTGGATGAAATTGAGCGAACGGCGCGCCTACGTTTGGGGATGCGCGTACCCACGGCTAAAGAGATTGCTGTGCTGCAGCCTCGGGCTTATTAAATTTAAACAATCATTTTCAACTTCCTTATGAACTGAGGAAGAAATTTAATCAATAGTCAGTCTTTTGCAAATTTTAGGATGGAGTGTCAACACTCATGATGCGTGCTCAAACTCGTTTGTTTCCCTGGCGTTTTCGCGTCTTGTTATTGGGCTTTGTCCTGTGCATTGGTTTGTGTATTCACAAAACCATGAGCTTGAATATGGATCAAGGCGATTTTTTACGCCATGAGGGTGCTAAGCGCAGTGTTCGCCCTTCCGTTATTGCTGCTTATCGTGGCTCGATTGTTGATCGTAATGGTGAGCCTTTAGCCGTGAGCACGCCAGTGGTCAGCATCTGGTTAAACCCTAAAGAAGTGGCGGATGCTCGTGATCAATGGCCAGTAATTGCTAAAGGCGTTGGGTTATCGGTGGTTGAGTTTAATGCGGTTATGAAGAAGAATGCCAAGCGTGGTTTTGTGTATTTGCGTCGGCATATGAATCCTGAAGATGCACGGTTGATCACTGACTTGAAATTAAAAGGCATTCATAGCCAAGACGAATATAAACGTTATTATCCCGCCGGTGAGGTTGCCGCGCATTTGGTCGGCTTCAATAATCTCGATGATCATGGACAAGACGGTTTAGAAAAAACGTTTGATGCGCAGCTTGCCGGGAAGTCGGGTGAGGGTATTTATACTAAGGATCGTCGTGGTCGATTAATCGATATGTGGGATGTGAAGCGTCCCGCACAAGCGGGCGAAGATATTCAATTGTCGATCGATTTGCGTATGCAGTATATGGTGCATAAAGCTTTAGTAGATGCTGTACAAAAAACCGGTGCCAAAGGGGGGTCGGTGGTGGCGATTGATATTGCCACTGGGCAACTATTAGCGATGGCTAATCAACCGAGCTTTAATCCGAATAATCGAGCGGGTCTAGATTATGATACGGTGCGTAATCGTGCTGTCACTGATTTATTTGAACCGGGTTCTACCGTGAAGCCTTTTACGGTGGCCGCCGCGCTGACCGCCAAAACCTTTCAGCCGCACACCTTGATTGATACCTCTCCGGGTCGTTTGCGGGTGGGAAATAAATGGGTACATGACGTCCATAACTATGGCCTGATTGATGTGGGTACCGTGTTGACTAAGTCGAGTAATGTCGGTGCTACCAAAATTGCCATGAGCTTAGCGCCGAATTATTTAAGTGGATTTTTGACTCGCGTAGGGATGGGGGTGGCAACCAATATTGGTTTGCCGGGTGAGCGCAGTGGTTTTGTCCCGATCAAATCACGCTGGAGTGAAATAGATATCGCAACCTTATCGTTTGGGTACGGTACCACCACCACGGCATTACAGTTAGCACAGGCGTACGCCACTTTGGCTGGTGAAGGTTTGCATCGACCATTAACCTTGTTAAAAAATGCCCCAATCGAAAAACCTCAGCGCGTGATGGATGCACGAGTAGCCAAAACAGTTGCCAATATTTTGGAGTCGGTGACCGGTGATGAAGGTACAGCCACTGCTGCCAAAGTACCAGGGTATCGAGTCGGCGGCAAAACCGGTACCGTGCATAAAGTTGGTGAAGAGGGTTATGCCAAACATCGTTATGTTGCTTTATTTGCGGGTTTTGCACCGATATCGAACCCAAAAGTGGCCATGGTGATCATGATTGATGAGCCGGTTAAAGATCAGCATTTTGGTGGTCAAGCAGCTGCGCCCGTATTTGCTCAAGCCATGCAAGGCATGTTGTTATTAGAAGGGGTTGCGATGGATAAAATCGGACCAACGTCGTCTTATGTGGCGCAAGTCTCTGGTCTTTAATGAGTAACTGATAACGAGGTTGGCGGTGAGCAATTGGCGACTGGCTGAGTTATTGTTGCCATGGGTGGCCGCTGGCGACTGGGCGGATATCTGTATTGCATCAATAAGCATCGATACCCGGCAATTAACAGCGGGTGGTTTATTTATTGCCTGTGAGAATCGCGTTGGTGATGGTAGGCATTATTTAGCGCAAGCATGCGCTAAAGGTGCCGCCGCAATCGTCGTCAGTCAGTTTGCGGATGCTGTGGCGCGACAAACTTTTACTGCTTCACTGGATGGCCGGATTCCCATAATAGAAATTACCAATCTTGCCGGCATAGCCGCAGCGATAGTGGCGCGGTTTTATGGTGATCCTTCGGCGCAGCAGCACATCATTGCCATTACCGGCACCAACGGTAAAACCACTTGCAGTTATTGGTTGGCGCAAGCGTTAACTTATCTGGGTAAACCCTGTGGGGTGGTCGGTACCTTGGGCGTGGGTGCTGATTGGCGACATCTTTCGCCGACTGGACATACTACCCCTGATGCCGTCACCTTGCAGGCGCAATTGGCTAAATGGAAACAGCAAGGCATTCAATATGTCGCGATTGAAGCTTCATCCCATGCTTTAGATCAAGGCCGTTTGGCTGGATTGCATATTAATCAAGCTGTCTTAACGCAAGTATCCCGTGATCATTTGGATTATCACCTAACGCTACAAGATTACTATGCTGCTAAGCAGCGCTTATTTTCCTGGCCCAATTTAAAAAACCAAATTGTTAATGCTGATGATGTGCTAGGACAGCAGTTATGGCAGCAACCTGTCTTGGGGGTTAGCACTTGGGTGTATCATGCCACGCCTGACGATTTATTTAATCGTGAAGATGGTTGTGCGCATTTAGCCTTCGGCGATATGCAAGCTAGAAGCGGCGGCTATGCTGCCAAGTTATATTGGCGCTTACCACAACAATCAATACAGCAATACACGATATTATTGCCATTTCCAGGGCGCTATAACTTAGCAAACGCGCTGGCAGTGATTGCTTGTTTGTTGGCAATGGGCGTTACGATGCAAAAAATTATCGAGGTTATTGCGCATTGCCAATTGCCTCCGGGACGAATGCAATCGGTTGCCAATCAACGGGGTTTGATAATTTATGTGGACTTTGCGCATACACCGGATGCGTTAGCGATGGCGCTTGATGCTTGTCGCGAACAAACACTCGGTCAGTTATGGGTGGTCTTTGGTGCTGGCGGTGATCGTGATGCTGGTAAGCGACCTTTGATGGGAAAAATTGCCGCTGAAAAAGCGAATCAGGTGATGTTAACAGCCGATAATCCGCGCAGTGAATCAGCTGCTGATATTGTTGCTGAAATTTTGGTGGGCATTTCAACCGTCAATTCCGTTAGTCCATTGTTTGTTAATCGGCAATTGTTTGTTCATCAGCAATTGGATCGTCGTCAAGCATTGGCGCAGGTGTTGCGAGCAGCGAAACCGGGGGATGTGATTTTGGTTGCCGGTAAAGGACATGAAGCGACACAAATCATTGGGGATCAAATTTTACCGTTTAATGATGTACAAGTAATCCAAGAATTATTACAGGAACTAGCGACATGAAATTAAAACAAGCAATCGTCGTCATGCGAGGAAAACTCCTTTTGGGTCAAACCTTGACGACGCAGGAATTTCACGAAGTTTGCACCGATAGTCGGCAGTTGAAAGCGAAACAATTATTTTTTGCGTTGACGGGCGAACACTTTGATGGGCATGCATTTATAACGTCGGTATTTCAGCAAGGCGCTTTGGCGGTTGTTGTCAATGATGGTTTCAAGTTGCCGTCTGGGCTTTCCACTGAAGCCATTGTTATCGCTGTTCCCAATACCCGAGAAGCTCTGGGTTGGTTGGCTTGTGCTTGGCAAGCACAATTTGATTTGCCGAAAGTGGCGATTACTGGCAGTTGCGGAAAAACCACGGTGAAAGAACTGGTTCGTTCGATCCTGGCGCAGCAAGGAACAACACTGGCGACTGAAGGTAACTTTAATAATGAAATTGGTGTGCCGCTGACTTTATTGCGATTGCGTTCTGAGCATCGTTTTGCGGTCATTGAACAAGGGGCTAGTCGTGACGGTGATATTTTTTATACGGGTCGTTGGGTGCATCCTGAAGTTGCGGTATTACTCAACGCGGCGGCCGCACACCTTGAGGGTTTTGGTTCGCTTGAAACCATTGTGCGGACTAAAGGACAGGTCTTAACTTTTCTGCAGCCAGGCGGCACTGCCATCATTAATGGTGATGATCCGCATCTGCAAGATTGGTTGGTGCAACATCCGCAGTTGGGTAAGCGGTTACTGTTTTCTTTGCGTACAGATCGGCAAACTGCGGTGGGTTTGGCGGATGTGTGGTTAAAAGAAGTATTGCAGGAAGACGCGCAGGGTGTGCGCTGTGCGATTGGGGTGAGATCGAACACTGCCGTTGAATCGACAACATTCACAGTACACAGTCACTTGCAAGGTAGGCACAATATCGCCAATATGCTGGCCGCCATTGCCGTGGCCGTTGCATTGGATATTCCTGCAGAAAAAATCATGGCTGGTGTTGCCGCTATGCGTGCCGTCCCAGGGCGTTTGCAAACATTGGCAGGTTGGCGAGACGGCGTGGTATTGCTCAATGATGCCTACAATGCCAATCCGTTTTCGGTGCGTGCAGCTATTGATGTGTTAGCCAGCCAGTCCGGGCGCAAAATATTGGTGTTGGGGCAAATGGCTGAATTAGGAGACGACACCGATTTATTTCACCGGCAGATGGGTGAATATGCACGGCAACGCGGTATTGATCAACTTTTTGCGGTGGGCGAGTCGGCGTCAGCAACACTTGCCGGTTTTGCCGGGCAAGGGCAGTTGGTGACTTTGGAGCAAGCGGCTGCTGCTTTGCGTGCACAAATGGCTAATCCTTTGGTGGTATTAATAAAAGGATCGCGCAGTGCGGGCATGGAAAAATTATTATTAATGTTGATTGCGGATTCGGGTTTGCATCCGGATTTAGCGCATTAAATAATTGACAGCCACCTAATATTGGGTAAAAAAACCACACCAAAATTGATGAACCACCCTACACAAGGTAAAAGCGCATGCTGTTAGCACTGGCTACTTTTCTTCAGCAATATTATTCCGTGTTCCACGTTTTTCAATATATAACCCTGCGCGGTATTTTAGCGGCATTAACTGCATTGGTGATTGCATTGGTAATGGGGCCTTGGTTTATTCGAGCGATGGCCATGAAGCAAATGGGGCAAGTGATTCGTCAAGATGGTCCGCAAAGTCATCTCAGTAAAAAAGGTACGCCGACCATGGGGGGGGCGTTAATTCTGCTGTCGATTTTTGTCAGCACATTATTATGGTCGGATTGGCACAATACCTATGTGTGGTTGGTGTTGGCGGTCATTGGTGTGTTTGGTACCGTCGGTTGGGTGGATGATTATCGTAAAGTCGTGCGCAAAAATACGCGGGGTTTGCGGGGCAAATGGAAATATTTTTGGTTGTCTCTAGCCGGAGGTGCCGCAGCGACATTTTTATATCTGACGGCAAGCTCAGATGCAGCCATCACTTTGGTGATCCCCTTTTTTAAAGACGCCGGACTGTATTTGGGTGTTGGCTATATTTTATTTGTGTATCTAGTCATTGTGGGTTCCAGCAATGCTGTGAATTTAACAGATGGATTGGACGGTTTGGCGATTATGCCTACGGTGTTAATTGCGGGTGCTTTAGGTATTTTTGCTTATGTCTCCGGACATTTTCGTTTTGCTGAATATCTCCATTTACCTTATATCCTCGGCAGTGGTGAGTTGGTGATTGTCTGTGGGGCTATCGTTGGCGCGGGTTTGGGTTTTTTATGGTTTAACGCGTATCCGGCGCAAGTGTTTATGGGCGATGTCGGCGCACTGGCGTTGGGTGCGGGTTTGGGTGTGATCGCGGTGATTGTGCGTCAAGAGTTGGTGTTGTTTATTATGGGCGGTGTGTTTGTGATGGAAACCGTATCCGTGTTTTTACAGGTTGGTTCATTTAAGTTGCGAGGCAAACGTATTTTTCGCATGGCGCCCATTCATCATCATTTTGAATTAAAAGGCTGGCCAGAACCAAAAGTCATTGTACGTTTTTGGATTATGACGGTGATTCTGGTATTGGTGGGTCTGTCGACTTTAAAGCTGCGTTAACCGCTTTCGCTTTTTTAGAGATCAATAAAAAGCGCCATAAAAAGTTCAAAGGGAAAAATCATGTCTGCAACTCTCTCACCTGATTTTCTGACAAACCAGCCGACCCATTTGGTCGTCGGCTTGGGTCAAACCGGTTGGGCTTGTGTGCGTTATTTGTGTGCGCAAGGACATAAAGTGATGGTGGTGGATTCGCGTGCGGCACCGCCTTATGCGTTGAAATTGTCGCAGCAATATCCGCAAGTGGTAAGTCGCTTGGGTACTTTAGTGCCGCAGTTGTGGGCAGAAGCAGAATTTTCTTCTGTGCATACGGCCTTGGTGAGCCCGGGGTTGGATACGCGATTGCCTTTTTTTCAAGCGGCGCGTGAACGTCAAGTGGACATCTGTGGTGATATTGAATGGTATGCTCGTCACCATCAGCAGCCATTAGTGGTGATCACGGCGACCAATGGCAAAAGCACGGTGACGGATTGGTTGGGGTTTGTTTTAAAAGCCCTTGGTGTTCCGGTGATTGTGGCCGGAAATATTGGTTTGCCGGTTTTAGATGCCGTATTGCAGGCACAGCATGAAGAGCAAGCAAATGATGCACGCCACATTAATCAAAAATCACCCCTTCAATCAACCATTATGGTGCTTGAGCTGTCGAGCTATCAGCTAGAGACCTGTCAGTCTCTCAAACCCAATGTCGCTACTTTATTAAATTTGGCGCCGGATCATCTGGATCGTTATCCCAGCTATGCCGATTATCAAAACAGCAAGCGGCAGATTTATCACCAAGCACAAGTCGCCGTTTTGGCTGCAGATCAACCGGCTTGCTGGCCTGGCGCTTTTAATGCGTCGGATGCCATTGCGTTTGGCTCAGCGGTTAACTCGCCCGCTGAAATCGCTGTCAGTCACTATTGGGGTTTAAAAGCCGGGCAGCGTTTGTCCATTATGAGAGGCGGCAAAGCTTGGCGTTTTGCCGAAGAGTTGCCGTTACAAGGTCAGCATAATGTCTTAAATGCATTAGCAGTATTAGCGTTGCTACAGGGGTTGCAACAGCAAGGTTTAATTGCCAGTCAAGCAGATGATTGGTGGCCAATATTATTGCGTTACCAAGGTTTGCCGCATCGTTGTCAGCGTATCTTACGTTTGGCAGGGGCTGAGTGGTTTGATGATTCTAAAGCCACCAATGTGGGGGCGGCCATGGCTGCAATCGAAGGTTTAGGTCAGCGTTTGCAATCACCGTTAATTGTCATTTTAGGGGGGGCTGGTAAGCAGGGTGCTGATTATGCTGAGGTGATCGCGGCCTGCGAACGTTATGCCAGTGATGTGATCTTGATGGGGGATGCCGCTGGGGTGATTAACGCCGAATTTGCCCGATTAACACCGGCGTATCAGCAGACGCATTGTTATCAGGTGGTCGACATGCAAGCGGCGACGCAACAAGCTTTGCAATGTTTGCAGTTGCATTATCCTCAGTCAACGACACCACAGCCGGTTGCCGTATTATTGTCTCCGGCTTGTGCCAGTTTTGATCAGTACAACAACTATGTTGAACGCGGCTTGCATTTTCAACGTTGTGTCCATCGACTTGCAGGGTTATCACCCGCTGAGAATCCTGCCCATGCATAATTCGCTGTTATTTTTTCAAAGCCTCCTATGGCCCAATAAACCGCGCACCACACACTTACGCAAACGTCGTTTGTCTGTGCCAATTGCCCGCGCATCCCTGTGGAGTCATTGTGGTTTGTATGCGGAACATGTGTTATTGATCAGTGTGATTGGCTTGTTGATGTGGGGATTGATCGCGGTCACATCTGCATCGATGGAAGTAGCTTTTGTGAATCAGCATGATGCCTTGTTTTACTTTAAACGACAGCTGGGTTATTTAGCTGGCGGTGCAGTATTGATGGCATTGGTGATGCGCACGCCATTAAAAGCTTGGCAGCAATATGGCTGGATTGCGTTGCCTATTTGCTTATTGTTGTTAGGCTTGGTGTTAATTCCGGGTATTGGTCATGAAGTGAATGGCTCACGGCGTTGGATTCGTTTGGGTCCAATAAATATGCAAGTCACCGAATTAATGAAGGGCGCGTATTTATTATATTTGGCAGGTTATTTGGTGCGTCATCAACATACGGTGCAGCAGCAATGGCAAGGATTTTTGAAGCCGTTGGGTATTTTAATGGTGGCAGTGATTTTAATTTTGCTGCAACCTGATTTTGGTGCCGTTATGGTGTTGTTTCTGATGGGGTTGGGCATGGTGTTCATGTCCGGTGTGCGGCTTGGCCAATTTATGTTGGCCCTTACCGTTGTGGTTGCTATAGGCGCTTTACTGGTGGTTTTTGAGCCATATCGGATGCAGCGTGTTTTATCGTTTCGTGACCCTTGGGCGGATCCGCTTGGCCGCAGTTATCAATTGGTACAAAGTTTAATTGCTTTTGGTCGGGGGAATTGGTTTGGTATTGGATTGGGTAACGGCGTACAAAAATTATTTTATTTGCCAGAAGCGCATACCGATTTTATTTTTGCCGTGATCTGTGAAGAACTCGGAATTATTGGCGGTATATTATTGGTGTTGTTGATGTTGTGCTGCGTGTGTACGGTATTTATCATTGGTCGTACCGCTGAACAGTTAGAGAAGTTTTTTGGTGCTTATCTCAGTTATGGTGTGGGATTGTTGATTGGGATTCAGTTGCTGGTGAACATCGGTGTCAACACAGGCCTGCTACCCACCAAAGGTTTAACCCTACCGTTTATCAGTTACGGTGGTTCAAGTTTGTTGGTGATGATGATGGCTGTCGCCTTGGTCTATCGGGTGCAAATGGAAAATCGGCAGATGATCGGCTGGCCAAAATCGCATTAACTTAAATGTTACTTTTAGGCCTTTTTGTAGGCGCGGGTAATGCCTAAAAAAGATTTTGCCAATTAAAGTTTTTGTGAGCGTCGGTAGAAATCAAGGCCGCGATTGTAGCAATTGCAGTGAATGGAGGATGTAAAAAATCCAGGCGGATTATGTTATTTCTCTCTCACCATCTTGATGTTGTTCGGGGGGCAAGGCATGAAAATACAAAACACGAGGAAAAAAAACACGCATGACGCCAGAAGCCAAGGCCCGACAGCTAATTGATCAAAAGCTCGAACAAGCCAGTTGGATCATTCAGGATATTAAGCAGCTCGATTTGTCTGCTGGTGTTGGCGTTGCTTTGCGTGAATGTCCTACAGACACTGGCCCGGCGGATTATGTATTGTTTGTCCATCGCAACGCCGTAGGCGTGATCGAAGCCAAAAAAGATACTCATGCTGAGAATATAACCGAAGTTGAGCAGCAAACCGAACGCTATGCAGCCGCGAATTTGAAATGGCGCAAAGACAACATCCCATTACGCTTTTTGTTTGAAGCCACCGGCCAAATTATTCGTTTCACCGACAATGCCGACCCGGCACCGCGCTCCCGTGAAATTTTCCATTTTTTTAAACCCGAAACATTGGCCAATTGGCAAACGCAATCTGAAACCTTGCGTCGTCATTTAGCCGAGCATATGCCCGCATTGCCTGAACGTAATTTGCGCGACTGCCAAATCAGCGCCGTCACGGGCTTGGAGAAATCGCTCGCACTGAACAAGCCTCGTGCCCTGGTGCATATGGCCACCGGCGCCGGCAAGACCTTTACCGCCATCACTTCAGTTTATCGCCTGCTTAAATTCGGCGGTGCCAAGCGCATTCTGTTTCTGGTGGATACTCGCAACCTCGGCAAACAAGCACATCAAGAGTTTATGGCCTACACACCGCCGGATGATGGGCGTAAGTTCACCGAGCTTTATAATGTGCAGCGACTGTCTTCACCCAGCATCGACCCGCATTCGCAAGTGTGCATCAGCACCATTCAGCGCATGTACTCCATGCTGAGCGGCGAGCCGATTGATGAGTCTGCCGAAGATGTGTCGTTATTTGAGGTGCAGCAAACAGCCAAACAAGAAAAGTTCGTCCGCTATAACTCGGCTGTGCCGGTAGAAACTTTCGATTTCATTATCATTGATGAATGCCACCGCAGTATTTATAACTTGTGGAAGCAGGTGCTTGATTATTTTGATGCCTATCTGATTGGTCTTACCGCCACGCCTGACAAGCGTACTTTTGGTTTCTTTAACGAAAACATTGTCGCTGAATATACCTACGAGCAATCGGTAGCCGATGGCGTCAACGTTGGTTATGACGTGTACGAGATCGAAACCGATATTACCCAAAAAGGCGCAGCACTCAAGGCTCGCGAATGGGTGGATCACCGTGATCGCCAGACCCTCAAAAAACGCTGGGCAGAAACTGAGGAAGACACCGCTTACACCAGCAAAGAGTTGGATAAATCGGTGGTCAACCCCAGCCAAATCAGGCAGGTGATCCAGGCTATGAAAAGCGCAGTGGAAACGCAAATTTTTCCGGCGCGCAAAGAAGTGCCCAAAACACTTATTTTTGCTAAGACTGACAGCCACGCCGACGATATTATTAATAGCGTGCGTGAGGTTTATGGCCAAGGTAATGCCTTCTGCAAAAAAGTTACTTACCTCGCCGAAGAAGATCCCGACAGCATCCTCAGCAATTTTCGTAATGACTACAATCCGCGCATTGCCGTCACCGTCAACATGATCGCCACCGGTACCGATGTAAAACCGTTGGAAGTTTTGTTATTTATGCGTGATGTGCGCAGCAAAGGTTATTACGAACAAATGAAAGGTAGGGGCGTGCGCAGCTTGGATGGTGATAGTCTCAAGCGGGTCAGCAACAGTGCAGATGGCGCCAAAACGCGTTTTGTCATCATCGACGCCGTGGGTGTAGAAAAATCGTTGAAAACCGAAAGCCGCCCATTGGAGAAAAAGCCTGGTGTGGCACTGAAAGATTTACTGCAAGGTGTGGCCATCGGTAGTCGTGATGATGACACGGTGTTGTCGCTTGCTAACCGACTGGTGCGCTTGGCCAAACAATTGGACGACAAGGCTCAAGCACGGATTGAAAAAGCCAGTGGCGGCATTCCCATCGCGCAATTGGGCAAGGAATTGATTGCGGCACTCGACCCGGATGCCATCGTGCAATCCGCACTGGCCACCGCCAAAGCAAAGGGCATTTCTCGCAGTGAAGATACCTTGTTGCTAGAAGAAATCGAATCCGCTCGTGCTGCACGTGTTGCTGCCGCCTGCGCGCCTTTTGATAAACCACAATTGCGTGATGAAATCGAAAGCGCACGCCGCGAACGCGAGCAGATCATCGATCACATCAATCTGGATCAAGTGACCTTCTCAGGTTTTTCTGAACAGGCCGAAGCCCAGGCCAATGCGGTGATTCAAACTTTTGCCGATTATTTGAAACAACATAAAGATGAAATCGCTGCGCTGGATTTTTTCTACCAACAGCCGTATCAACGACGTGCGCTGACTTTCGAGATGATTGAAGACCTGCACGAACGCTTGAGTAAACCACCGCTGATGCTCACCACCGAACGTTTGTGGAGTGCATATGCACGCTGCGAACCAGTCATGTCAAAGGTGCAGACCGCAAACGCCAGCTCACGGATTTGGTTTCATTGGTGCGTTTTGCACTTGGATTGGAAGGTGAACTCAAACCGTTTGCTGACGAAGTGGATAAACGCTTTCAAGCCTGGATCTTCCGCCACAACGCCCAACGCGGCACCGCCTTCACCCCCGAGCAAACCGAATGGCTACGCCTGATGAAAGACCACATCGCCAGTTCATGCAGCATTAGTCGCGATGATTTTGATTACGCAGAGTTGGCGGACAAAGGTGGCTTGCAAAAAGCGTGGGGCGTGTTTGGCAAGGAGCTGGACGGGTTGATGAATGAAATGAATGTGGAGTTGGTGGCATGAGTGAATTGCCAAAAGGGTGGGATTCAGTAAGGCTTGGCGATGTATGCGAACCATCTCAGTACGGCTATACCGCAAAGGCAGGCGCATCGGGAAATATTCATTTCCTGAGAACCACAGATATTACTTCTGGACCAATTCATTGGGACTCAGTGCCATTTTGCAACGTGGATGATGAGACTCGGGACAAGTATCTTCTGCTCGATGGCGATGTTGTTATTTCTCGGGCGGGTTCGGTTGGATTCTCATGTCTTATACGCCAGCCGCGCCCATCTGTTTTTGCTTCTTACTTGATAAGGTTCCGGCCGCTGATTAATGCCGACTATTTCAAACATTTTCTTCTGACGCCAAATTACTGGAACGCGATCGGCGAACAAAGCCTAGGAATCGCGGTTCAAAACGTCAATGCATCGAACCTGTCCGAGATCAATGTTCCTGTCGCGCCCGCAGCCGAACAAACCCGCATCGTCGCCAAACTCGAAGAGCTGCTCTCCGACCTCGATGCTGGTGTAGCCGAACTCAAAGCCGCGCAGAAAAAGCTCGCGCAATACCGGCAATCGTTGTTGAAAGCTGCCGTCGAAGGCGCGCTTACTGCGCAGTGGCGCAAGAAAAATAAACCCACCGAAACCGGCGCGCAGTTGCTTGAGCGCATCCTCACCGAACGCCGCGCCCGCTGGGAAGCTAAACAACTCGCTAAGTTCAAAGAACAAGGCAAAACTCCGCCTAAAGACTGGCAGAAAAAATATCCAGAACCAGTGCAACCCGATACCAGCAATTTGCCGGAATTGCCGGAGGGGTGGGTTTGGGCGAGCCTAGACATGCTTGGCGAGATTGCATCAGGTGTGGCCAAGGGTACTAAACGCGATGCCGCAATCGAAGTTCGTGAAGTACCATATTTGAGAGTTGCGAATGTTCAGCGCGGTTTTCTCGACCTCTCGGAAATCAAAACCATTTTGGCAACCGAACGGGATATTGCTGAATTAACGCTTCAGGCTGGAGATATTCTCTTCAACGAAGGCGGTGATCGCGACAAGCTAGGTCGTGGTTGGGTGTGGCGTGCGGAAGTAGCTCATTGCATTCACCAAAATCATGTTTTCCGCATGCGGCCGTATTTGCCAGAGGTGCTACCTGAGTTGATTTCTCATCATGGCAATACATTCGGAAAATTGTGGTTTCAAAACGCTGGCAAGCAAACGACAAACCTAGCGTCAATTAATATGACCATGTTGCGAATGTTCCCTGTGCCATTGGGGCCAGCAGCAGAACAACGCGAGCTATTGATTCAACTCGAATCGCAGATTGAAAATCTTAACCGCCAAGAGCAAGCAGTTGAGCATTCCCTCAAACAATCCACCGCCCAACGCCAAAACATCCTGCGCGCCGCCTTCGCCGGGCAACTGGTTCCGCAAGACCCGACCGACGAACCTGCCAGTGTTTTACTACAGCGCATCCGCGCTGAGCGAGCTGAACGTTCCAAGCAGCCAAAAGTACGAAAAATCAAACAAGATAAGGAGATCGCCGCCATGGTGAGCAAGCTGATAGACGTGCTCGCTGAGGCGGGCGATTGGGTGTCGGCGCAAGAGGCTTTTCGCCGCTGTGGTGTGGCAGATGGTGCACAGACGGATCAAATTGAAACGCTTTACGCCGAGCTGCGCACCTTAGACAAGGCAGGCCGTTTGGCTGTGGAGGCAGTAGCCGACGCCCATGGCCGCAAGCTGCACGATCGCTTGAAGCTGTTGGTAGACTAACCATGCGATTAGATAAACTCACCATTGGCAGTGCTAAGGACAGCCCCACTCACCAATTCAAGAACCTAAAGAATGTCACCATCGACTTCGATGAAGAGCATTGGGTCACAGTGATGATCGGTTGGAACGGTACGGGCAAGTCAAATGTACTGGAGTCATTGGCCATAATCTTCCGCGACTTGATCGCCAAAAAGCGAACCCCAGCATTTGCCTTTCAACTTAGCTATCGGATGGGAGTAGGCGATACGCTTCGCTACATCCATATTGATGCCGACCCAGATCGTGAAAAAGACGCTTTCATTATTTATTGTGCTAATTGCGAGCACATTAAGAAAAGAGAAATTTGGGGCGTTCTTGCTAATGACAACTCCAAATTTGACGCACGTGACTCAGGCGTTCAAGTCAAGCTCACCACCTTCTTAAAGGGCGATGCTGAGTACTTGCCGCGCTATGTGTTCAGCTATTACTCGGGCGAGAGCACGCGCATGCATGAAGTGTTTCGCCCCTACTTAGAAAGCTACGACAGCAAGCTGCGCAATGGTGAAGACCCAGGCCTGAAGCGGCTTTTCTACGCGATGCCAGTGCACAGTCAGTTCGTGTTATTGGCATTCCTGATTCAACAATCCGACGTGGTGCGGGCATTTCTTGAGGACCATCTCGGCATCGATCCGGATGAGGGCATTGAGTCTGTGCTATTCGTGCTGCGCCAACCACCGTGGAAATCAAAAGCTGCCGATGGTGACCCACGCTTCTGGAATGCACGGGGCGTCGTGCGTGACTTCCTCTCGCGCCTTTATGACATTGCCTTGGCGCCGATCGATATCAGCCGCCGCGTGTCAACATCGATATGGAACAAGGAAACGCTGCAATTCAAATATCTGTACGTGAAGGACATTGCCGCGCTACGGCGCTTGGTCGGAAATCAGGCCCCAGCGCAGTTCTTCCGCGACTTGGAAAGTACTTATGTCTCAGAATTAATCGAGGAAGTGCGAATCCGCGTGCGCTTGAAAAAGAACGATGGCAGTGTGACCTTTCGTGAGCTGAGCGAAGGTGAGCAGCAGTTGCTTACTGTGTTGGGCCTGCTGCGCTTTACCGCCGAAAACGAAAGCCTGTTTTTGCTTGATGAGCCTGATACGCATTTGAACCCGCGTTGGTGTGTGGACTATCTGAGCTACCTGAAATCTTTTGTCGAGAAAAACAGCGACGAACAGGGCAACAGCCATATCGTGTTGACGACCCACAACCCATTGGCCATTGCAGAGCTGGTTAAGGCGCAGGTGCAGATTTTGTATCGTAAAGCAGATAACCGCACGGTGCATGCTGAAAACCCAGCAGTAGATCCGAAAGGCATGGGCTTTGCCGGCATCGTTACCAGCGATATGTTCGGCTTAGGCACCAGCCTCGACAAATCCACGAATGACGATTTGCTGGAACTGCATCAGCTTGCTACGCAACAGGCAGCGCTAAGCGAAGCTGAACGCTCAAGGCTGGTTGAAATTCGTCAGCGCCTTGAAGGCCTGGACTTTAATTTTGCATCGCGAGATCGGTTAGAGCAGGAGTATTTGCGTGCTAGATTTGATCTCGCCGCCAATGCATCAATTGATGGGGCGATCGTCACCCCGGAGAATAAGCAAAAGGCGCTAGATGCCTTGGTGCAAAGCCTGCTTCGCAGTTTGCAGGAGGGTCAGGCTTGAGATTCGTCTTGATTCCCTTACCGCCCCATTTGCCCGCGAAATGGCACAAGAGTTACACCACCAGTATCACCATGGTTGGCGCGTTAGCGACACACGATTGTCGGTCTACCTACATCAAAAAGAACGGTAGCTGGAGATTGCTAAAAGATTGGCTCGCAAATGCCAGCGGGGACAAATGCTGGTACTGCGAGGCGAAGAGCACACGCGCGTCCTTTGACGTTGACCACTTTCGGCCAAAGCTAGGTATTACGGTGGATGGCGTCAAGCTGGTCGGTCATGCTGGGTACTACTGGTTAGCGTATGAATGGTGGAACTTTCGTCTTTCGTGTCAGCGGTGCAATCGTCCAGAAAAAGACGATAGCGACACCTTACACGGCAAGGCGAATGAGTTTCCGATTCAGGATGAGGTGCACCGTTGCCATCTACCTACAGGTTCATTGACTACTGAGCTGCCGAGGCTTCTAGACCCTTGCGTACAAGCTGATTGCGAATTGTTGGCCCACGGTATTGATGGAGAGGTCAAACCGGCGGCTCCGACGGGCACTTGGGAATACCAGCGTGCGCGGTACACGATTGATCGACTTGGATTCAACGAATGGAATACGCCTGAAACCAAGAAAAAAAATTGGCGACTATTGGACGATCTGATCCGTCTTGTCAAAAACAAACCTAATGTAGTCACGCATCTGCAAGAACACTTATCTAACGATCACGAATACGCAAGTTTTTTCCGATCTGCCATCGGCACGCATCGCGACAAGGCTTGGGTGGAGGCTCTTTTATGAACACAAATACCCTGGTACAAAAAGTCTGGAATTTCTGCCAAACCCAGTCCGCCTTCACTGGCCAACTGGTTCCGCAAGACCCGAACGACGAACCTGCCAGTGTTTTACTAGAGCGTGTTCGTGCTGAGCGTAAGGCTCTTGATGCGGTTAAAAAACCGCGTGGGCGTAAGATTAAGGAAAGAGCATGAGTAACTCACAGCAATTTTCATTATTCGATAGCCAGGCTGACGAAACAGCCATCGTACAAGCAACCACGCAACCAGGAAAGTTCAGTAACTTTATCGTTTATGTCGACGAAAGCGGAGATCATGGTCTGCAAACGATAGATCCCAACTACCCTTTGTTCGTACTGGCCTTTTGTGTTTTCTACAAGGGGAATTATGCCGAAAAAGTGGTTCCTGCTTTGCAGAAATTTAAATTCAACCACTTTGGTCATGATATCGTCGTGTTGCACGAAACAGAAATTCGCAAAGAAACTGGAGCATTTCGCTTTGCAAACCGCCAACAGAAAAATGATTTTCTGAATCAACTTACCAGCATTATTGATACCAGCAATTTTATCCTCATTAGTTGTGTGATAGATAAAACTCGTCTGCTTCAACGCGGTAGCATGCCCGATAACCCCTATCATGTTGCATTGGGTTTTTGTCTCGAAACCTTGTATGAGTTGTTGCAGGAAAAACATCAGGATGACAAACAGACCCATGTCATTGTTGAGTGCCGTGGTAAAAAAGAAGATAACGAATTAGAGCTTGAATTCAGGCGTATTTGCGCTGGTGCAAACCGCATGAGTAAAGTACTCCCATTCGATATTATTTTTGCTAACAAGAAAACCAACTCTGCAGGTTTGCAGTTGGCAGATTTAATTGCAAGACCAATTGGACTGCGTGTTTTACGTCCAGAACAAGAGAATCGCACGTTTAATGTCCTATCGCGTAAGTTTTTTTGCAGTGGTGGTCGAGAGCGCGCAGGAGAAGGTTTCGAGAACTGGGGGCTGAAAATCTATCCATCAGAAAGCGAAAAGCCCCGATGATCTCACCGAGGCTAGACGCCGACAGGGTTCTCCCAGTCCATTTATGAAGAATTCTAGACCATCATCAACCCAATTGGAAATCAATTAGTGAGACATGCCATGAACACTTCATCCCTAGTCCAAAAAGTCTGGAACTTTTGCCACACCTTGCGTGATGACGGCGTCGGTTACGGCGACTACCTTGAGCAGCTGACTTATCTGCTGTTCCTGAAGCTTGCACACGAATATGCGCAGGAGCCGTACAACCGCGATACTCACATTCCAAAGGGTTACGACTGGGCCAGTTTGACCAGCAAAGTGGGCGAGCCGTTGGAAGCACATTATCTGGCGACCTTGCATAAGCTGGGGCAAGAGCAAGGCATGCTCGGCGCCATCTTTTTTAAAGCTCAGAACAAAATTCAAGACCCGGCCAAACTGTCGCGCTTGGTGCAGCTCATTGATGCGGAAAACTGGATCAGTCTCGATGCCGATACCAAGGGTGATTTATACGAGGGACTGTTGCAAAAAAATGCGGAAGATACCAAAAGTGGCGCCGGTCAATACTTCACCCCGCGTGCACTAATCGAAGCCATGGTGGCTTGTGTGCGGCCCGAGCCAATGAAATCCATCGCTGATCCAGCTTGTGGCACAGGCGGATTTTTCTTAGGGGCCTATAACTGGCTGACTAGGCCAGGAGCACAGCTCAACAAATCACAAAAAGAATTCCTGCGCGACAAAACTTTTTACGGCAATGAAATCGTGCCCAATACGCGCCGTATGTGTTTGATGAACTTATTTTTGCACAGCATTGGTGAATTGGATGGTGAGCCCTTGGTTGAGCGCTCGGATGCGCTGATTGCGGAACCCAAGCGTAAGGTGGATTACGTGCTGGCCAATCCACCGTTTGGCAAAAAAAGTAGCATGACCATCACCAATGAGGAAGGCGAAGAAGACAAAGAAGCGCTGACTTACGAGCGCCAGGATTTTTGGGAAACGACCTCTAACAAGCAGCTCAATTTTTTGCAGCATATCGTCAGCATGTTAAAGATGGACGGTAAAGCGGCGGTGGTTTTGCCTGACAACGTGTTGTTTGAAGGTGGCGCGGGTGAAAAAATTCGACGAAAGCTGTTGGAAAACTGCGATGTGCATACCGTGCTGCGGTTGCCGACGGGTATCTTTTATGCTCAGGGCGTGAAGGCGAACGTGGTGTTTTTCGATGCCAAGCCCAAAGACGGCCAGATTCACACCAAAGGGGTTTGGTTCTACGACCTGCGCACCAACAAGCATTTCACGTTAAAGACACGCACGCTTAAACTGGACGACTTGCAGGATTTTATCACCTGCTACCACGCCGAAAATCGCCATGAGCGCGTTGCCACCGAACGTTTCAAGTTTTTCAGCTACGACGATTTAATGGCTCGAGACAAAGCCAGTTTGGATATTTTCTGGCTCAAGGACGACAGCTTGGATAACCTCGACGATCTGCCACCGCCGGACGTTTTGCAGCAGGAGATCATTGAACACTTGGAATCCGCATTGGCTTCTTTTCGGGATGTCGCTGTCGGCTTGCGGGGCTAGGAGTCTGCACGAGATCAAAGCGCACGCTTTATTGAAGTGCGATTTAAAGGCCATGGCTTGACGCGGCTTGTTGAAGCCATTCTAAGGATCAAGGCTATGCCCGAGCTATCGCAGCCCTGAAAAGCAGAGCTGTCATTAAAAAGAATCAGAACTTTAGCTTTGCAGCCAGATAATGACGCTAATTTGAAAGCCGGTTGTTTCTGTACGCAAAGGGGCTGTGTTCATCTAGCCCCTTTACGGGTGTATCCATTCCATTGAGATGAATAAGCTTTCGTAGTCGATGAGCGCATTATGTGAATGACATCGCCTGTTAGAAGACGAGTCGCAATGAAATTAACTGAACGCTCAATCTTATTTTTTCAATCGAATGGCAATAAAGGTTAATTGACCGCGTCGATTAATCTGTAATGGAATGCTGCGATCTGTCGGTGCTTTTTCGAGTAGGTTAACGAATTCACGGACTGAGGTAACGGGTTCGGAATTTAATAATGTAATCACATCCCCTGCGCGAATATCTGCATCGCGAGCCACACCGGGGCCGACTTGTGTTACCAGCACGCCTTGTTGAATGTTCCAATTGTCTTTTGTCTCAGCAGATAAGTTTTCAACATTAATATTTAAACGATTGTTATTGTTCAGTGCACGGGTTTCTGGCTGTTCATTTTTGCTAGCAAGCTTGTCTTCAGGTAACTCGCTGATGGTGACTTTTAAGGTTTTGTTTTTGCCGTTACGCATGATTTGCAGTGTGGCATCTGTGTTGGCTGGCACGCGGCTTACCAAGGGTGGCAAATCTGAACCCCGATTAATGGGCGTGTCGTTAAAGGCCAGGATCACATCGCCAGCTTTAAGTCCGGCTTTTAATGCTGGGCTATTGGGCTGTACATCCGCGACCAAGGCACCCATGGTTCGCTCTAATCCAAACGACTCTGCCAATTCGCGATTCACTTCTTGAATCATCACGCCTAACCAGCCGTGTTTGACATGGCCATTTTTTTTCAGTTGTTCGACCACCTCTAACGCAATATCAATGGGAATCGCAAATGACAGTCCCATAAAACTGCCAGTTTGACTAAAAATTTGTGCATTGATGCCCACCACCTCGCCATTTAAATTAAATAGTGGACCGCCTGAATTACCGGGGTTGATGGCAACGTCGGTTTGAATAAAGGGGACGTAATTATCGTTGGGAAGATTGCGTCCTTTTGCACTGACGATTCCAGCGGTTACAGTGTTTTCAAAACCATAAGGAGAGCCAATTGCCACAACCCACTCGCCAACTTTTAAAGCTTTTGAGTCACCGGATTTAATCGTCGGGAAATTATTGCCAGGCATTTTCAACAGGGCTAAATCTGAACGCGCATCGCTGCCGATGAGTTTAGCTTCTAGCTCACGACGGTCTGTAAGACGCACATATATTTGGTCGGCGTTTTTTACGACATGAAAGTTTGTTAGGACATAGCCATCTTTGGAAACAATAAAACCGGATCCTAAGGACTGTTTTTCCAGCGGCGGCATGAGTGAGGGATCACCCAAAAAACGTCGAAATATTTCAGGAATATCTTCTTCATTACCTTCGATACCCTGTTGATTTTGCCAGCCAACATTGGTTTTTTGTGTGGTGCTGATATTGACCACGGCGGGGCCTTGCTCAGATACCAAAGCGGTAAAGTCAGGTAAGACGGCACCGATGGCCAGTGCAGTATTGGATAGTAATATTGTTAGGGCGAGAAGCCATGTTTTGGCTTGGATCAATGATTGGCAGCGGCTATCCATTTTGTACATATACACTCCTGAGTGAAGTTAATTATTTAATTGCTAGCGATCAATTGAATGGAATCAATAATTTTTTTTGCACTTTGCATCGGGATTTCACCCATCAAGGTTGCGGCATAGCGATGATCTTTTTCATTTAGCCAACGACTGGTAGATAAGGTTGCGCCTTGTGTGGTGGAAGGCAGTAATTCACTGGTGGCGGGTAAACTTTCGATGAAAATCGAAAAAGTGGCCAGACCATCGGTAAATAACTTCATGGCTAATGGGTTATGGGGTTGCTGTGGTGAATCGATTTGCATGGTGGTTTGTACAAAACCATCGGGCAGCCATTGAACTTTCCAATCAGGTAGTGCTGCCTGTCGCATGGCAATAGAAGGTGAAGTGTTGGTGGTTGCGCTGGTGTTTTCGTTAACCGTGGGTTTATTGTTAGTTGGAGGATTGGCAATCGATTTTTCGGTGTTGAAATCACTTGGCCCTAAGTTGGCATTTAACTCCAGTTGTGTGAACTCGAAATTTTCCAGGACTTCGCTTTTGTCATTGCTAATGCTGGATTTAATGAGTAATCCACTATTGGCTTCTAACCAAAATTCATACTGGTACCTATGTATGTCACGTGGCTTTAAACGAATTGGAATAGCAGCAAGCCCAGCAATCCGATCTTCGGATAATTGTGACAATTGGTAACGGGCTTCAATGGCAGCAATCGGTAAGTTTAAGTTGCGGCTGACCGGTGAGGTGTTTAAGCGTGCCTCTGGTTTTGCCGGTTGATTTAACAACAGGGTGGCATGGCCTGGAAAATAACAATATATTTTCTCGCCTTGACGAATAATTTCAACTTTTGGTCCGTCAAGATGCGTTAATCGCTCGTAGGTATCACCATTAATGTGTGTATGAAGCAGTTGCAATGACTTAACTTTGTTGCCAGTAACATGCACAAATCGACCAGAAAAGGATTGTTGATCCAAGGCCTGCTCCATTTTGTGCAACCACGCGGTTGATTGCGCCTGCGTTTCTGAAACAGGTGCTGAGAAGGCGTTGTTCACCAAGCATAATAAAAATGTACTGAACACCAATGAAGGTATCGAAATATGGGTAGAAAATTTCATTATTTACTCTGGATAACCCACAGGTTGAACGATTAAAGCACCATTGTTATAACTGGCTGGATTGTTGTCGTTAAAGTCGGCGACGCGAGCAAGGGTTAAGCTGGCGTTTTGGCCACCACCGTAACCCGCGTGCATCAGATAGTACTCATTGAATCGCGCACGATCTGCATCAGCTAACTGAGCATAAGCACGCAATTGTGCTTGTTCAACCAGTAATTGCTGCTGGGTTAACGCATCTTGATTTAATTCTTGTACGCTCACGGGGCGAGTCGTTAAGTTAGCGTCGCTTGTGCTGGCAAGTTGAGCACGTGATGGGCTGGCTGGAAATTGATTCAGCCAAGATAAGGAAATAGTCAGCATCACACCGGCCGCGAGACCACTGACCAGCCAGGTAGCCTGTCTGCGGCGTGCAGCGAATCGAGAGGGTTGCATGATCGGTTTGATGAAAAACTTCCGGTTATGCTTCGCAGTAGAATCATCAAGTGTTAGATCATCATTGGCTACTGGATTCTCAGTATTGTTTAATGCGGCTTGTACACGCGCCGATAAATCAATATGTGAGCAGATAGGATTATGTTGGGGCGCTTGTAGGTGTTGACGGATAAGTGCATAACGATGTAGCTGTTGTGTCATCTGGGCCGCAGCGGGCGTGTCGGCCGCTTGTTGTAATAGACGATCGAGATCTTCAGAGGGCAGCTCATTGTCTAATAATTGTGAACAGAAATATGCCAGATTCTCGGCGGAAATCGGAGGCTTGTTCGGCAGCTTGTTCATGTCGTCACTCATTTTATTGATCTACTGTTAGCAGCATTGTCAGCAAAAAAATTGATTAACCAATAGCATTAAAAGTGCTGTGTTTCAAAAAATCTAGTGTCCTAAAAAAATCTAATGTTCCATTAGCGGTGCAATTCGTTTTTCAATGGCTTCGCGGGCGCGGAAAATACGGGAACGCACGGTACCAATCGGACAATTCATGGCATTGGCAATATCTTCGTAACTGAGTTCATCCACTTCGCGCAACAGCAATGCCATGCGCAGCTCTTTGGGAATGTCATCTAATACGGCATTGATGGCCGCTTGTACTTCGTCTGCAATTAACAGTCGTTCAGGGCTATCGATATTATTTAACGCGGTATTGATTCCGCTGCTTTCAGCATCCTCGTAAAGAATATCGCAATTGGGTGGGCGACGTTTTGCTGAGGATAAATAATTTTTGGCTGTGTTGATGCAGATGCGATATAACCAGGTATAAAAAGCGCTGTCGCCACGAAAATTGGGCAGTGCACGATAGGCTTTGATAAAACAGTCTTGGGCAACATCCAGCGCGGTATCGGGGTGATTCACGAAGCGATTGGCTAAACCAATAATGCGATGTTGATATTTTTTTACCAGCAGATCAAATGCGTACTTGTCCCCATTTTGCGCGCGCTGTACCAGGAGTTGATCCGCTGCTGCGTCTGCCGTATTGGTAGGCAATGCAGTTTCGGTATCATTAATAGTGAGTGATTTTTTCAAGGATGAATTCACAACAGAGTTGGCCACAGAAAAAGGGGTTAGGCGATTTGCATCTAGTTCGGCATGGCTGGTGTTGTCATGCTCAGTGTTATCAAAATTGATATCGCCATAATTCAGTAAAAAAGAGATCATAATAAAGCATCCATATTGTGGTGGGTAAGCACTGCGCTTCGCAAGTGCTTTCGCGTAAAAACCAATGCTGCTAATTGTGCAGGTTAGGACGCAGTTTCTCGGCATAAGTTCATTATTCCCGTATACTGCGATCACTTTTACAGCGTATTTTTGAAGGTGAGGTATTGGTGAGCAGTGTGAGCAAATTTGATGTCATTATTATTGGCAGTGGTGCAGCCGGATTAACCGCTGCTCTGCAGTTGCAAGGCATCGGCAAGATTGCGGTATTAAGCAAAGGCGATTTAACGGCCGCCAATACCTATTATGCCCAGGGCGGTGTAGCGGCCGTGATTGATCGCACCGATTCCATGGCTTCCCATATTCAAGATACTTTGATTGCTGGCGCTGGTTTGTGCGATGCGCAAGCGGTGCAAATGGTGGTTGAGCAGGGGCCGACTGCCATTCAATGGTTAATTGATCAAGGGGTTCACTTTACCCTGGCCGATCAGCAAGCCGATCCACAAGCACCGTTGGCACAATATCATCTGACGCAGGAAGGGGGGCACAGTCATCGTCGCGTCATTCATGTTGGTGATAGCACCGGTTTGGCAATTTCTGATGTATTAATTAAACGCGTGCGCGAAACGCCCGCCCTTACTTTGTTAGAAAATGCTTTTGCCATTGATATTATTACCACGGCCAAATGGGGGCAGTACCCCGCCCGCTGTGCGGGTGTTTATGTTTGGGATGCACGTTTAGCCAAAGTACAAACGCTGCAAGCGCCGTATGTGATTTTGGCTACCGGCGGTGCATCGAAAGCCTACCTTTATACCAGTAATCCCGATGTTGCCACGGGCGATGGCATTGCTATGGCTTGGCGCGCTGGTTGTCGGGTGGCGAATTTGGAGTTTAATCAGTTTCACCCGACTTGTTTGTATCACCCGAAAGCGCCGTGCTTACTGATTACGGAAGCCATGCGCGGTGAAGGTGGGCGTTTGTTGTTGCCAAACGGCGAGTCATTTATGTCGCAATACGATGTACGGGCTGAATTAGCGCCGCGTGACATAGTGGCGCGTGCCATTGACGATGTCATGAAGCGTCGTGGTTTAGATCATGTATGTTTGGATATTTCACATCGTCCGCCTGCCTTTGTGCGCGAACATTTCCCAATGTTATATAAAAAATTGCTGACGCTGGGCATCGACATGACGCGTGAACCGATTCCTGTCGTTCCGGCTGCGCACTATACCTGTGGCGGTGTGGTCACTGATCTTCAAGGCCGAACCGACTTACCCGGATTATTCGCCATTGGTGAAACTGCTTGTACTGGATTGCATGGTGCTAATCGCATGGCCAGTAACTCGTTATTAGAGTGTTTGGTATTTGCTTTTAGTACCGCGCAAGCGATTCGCGACGAAGCGCCTGTGCCAGCATTAACGCACAGCATTCCGGCATGGGATGACAGTCAGGTAACCAATTCCAATGAGGATGTGGTCATCAGTCATAACTGGGCAGAACTGCGGCGTTTTATGTGGGACTATGTGGGCATTGTTCGCACCAATAAACGCTTGGCACGTGCTCAGCATCGCATTGCCTTACTGCAAGCGGAAATTGCCGAGTACTACGGTAACTACAAAATCAGCAGTGATTTGATTGAGCTGCGTAATTTGGTGTTGGTTGCTGAACTCATCGTGCGCTGTGCGCAAGCGCGCCAAGAAAGTCGGGGTTTGCATTACACGCTCGATTATCCGCAGACGGATGCGGTGGCCAAGGACACGGTGTTGGTGCCTCAGATCTTAAGCGCGAAATGAATAATAGGGGTAGCGTAGGCATCATTATTTAAAGAATGTTGTGCTGTGCATATGTGAATCATTGCATTGCCACTGGAAATCACGCAGAACCATTAAATTGAGATAGTTGCGCCTTTACATGATAATGATTCTCATTTATATTTATTCTGGCGTACATGCTTGATTGTGTGTATTTCTGTTTCAGGTTTGATTTTATGGAGGTGCTTTGTGTTTTTTTTGAAAAAATGTCCAGCTAACAATCGCGTTGACTCTTCACCGACTTCCAGCACTAACCAAGTTGCATTATTTGATTTGTGCCAACACTTAGTCGTTCTTGCCATTTTGGGTGTGTCGTTATCCGCTTCGGCAGAAGAAAACTTATTTGGTTATGTGCGGGGGGCGGAAACTTTGCCGAAAGGGTCTGTTGAAGCTTATCAATGGATCACGCAGCGAGCCGATAAAGGGCAGGGCGTGTATCGTGCGCTGGATTTTACCACCGAGCTGGAATACGGCGTCACCGACAGATTCCAGCTTTCTGGTGAGTTGACGGCCATGTCTCTTGAAACTGCTGGTTTGCTTATCGATGGTTATTTGCCTGCCGATAAAAAATTCGATTTTCGCCCTAAAAGTATTGAGATTGGATTCAAGTACAATTTTTTGAGCCCCGCGAAAGATGACATTGGCTTGTCGGCGATTACCAGCCTGGAATATGGTCGTTTAGACCCTCATTCGGGGCAGAAAAAAACCGAGTATGAAGTTGAGTCATCTTTACAACTGCAAAAGTATTTGATGGAAGGTCAGTTGGTTTGGGTCAATAATTTGGGCCTGCGCGCGGCTTACGAAAAACGTTATGTGATTGATAATTTGCCAACGGATTTTGATTGGCCAACGGACCCTGAAATGGAAATTTCTGTCAAACTTGGCAGCGGTTTATCCTATCGATTTGCGCCAGGCTGGTTCTTAGGTGGTGAAGTGCTGCGTGAGTCTGAATATGAAACAGAAGTGGGCTTAGAACGCTGGTCGTTGTTTGCTGGACCGACCTTGCATTGGGCGGATCAACACTGGTGGAGCACACTGACCTATTTCAAACAATTGCAAGGTGGCGGAGAGCGGTATGCAGGGCAGTCGGACACGGATCTGCATTTGATCGAAAAAACGCAATATGAAGTCCGCTTCAAACTGGGTTATGACTTTTAAAATGCTTACTTTTAAGAAGTTTGCCGTATGAAAATTACAGATTGGAATATTTTTTTCGTGCCGGTCGCGGCGTTAGTGGCACCTGCCTACGCGACCGACTATTTAAGCGTGTCACAGGCACAAACTGCGCTGTTTCCAGCGGCCACCGCTTTTGTCGATCAGTCGTTGACGTTAGATGAAGACAAGCGTGATCGCATCAAAGCAATGTCCGGTTTGCGCCAACGGTGGAAAGAACAAAAAATTTGGCGTGCTGAAAGCAAGGGTCAGCTACAGGGTTGGTTCGCGGTGGATGACGTGATTGGTAAGCACGAATTTATTACCTATGCGGTTGCCATTGCAAATGACGGTCATGTGCTAGGTATTGAAATCTTGAGTTATCGCGAGGCACACGGCGAGCAGATTCGGCAAGCTCAATGGCGTCAGCATTTTGTTGGAAAAACCGTGCAGAATCCGTTCAAGTTAGACGAAGACGTACCCAATATCAGTGGTGCGACCTTGTCTTGTCGTAATGTACTGGATGGCGTTAAGCGCTTACTCGTCATTCATCAATTATTTTTAGCCAATGGCTGAGTTGCGTCGCATGCGCCCGTTGTTGGGCACCTATGTCGAAATTGGCGCCCAGGGTTTTGGAGGCGTCGAAGCAATTGATTCTGCTTTTGCTGTGATCGAGCAGGCGCACCATCTGTGGAGTTTTCAATCTCCGGATAGTGAGCTGTCACAACTGAATGCGTTACCGGGTCGATGCATGCCACTCCAGCGCATCACCTTACGATTGCTAAAATTGGCAACTGCGATGATGCGTCGCAGTCAATCTGCTTTTGATTGCACAGTCGGCGGATTGCTGGTCGATAAGGGTGTGTTGCCAGATCATGGTGGTCCTGCGTCACTGGCTCGCGGTCATGTTGATGATATTGAGATTGGCAGCACCTGGGCTCGTTTGCATCGCCCCATACGATTGACGCTTGATGGTATTGCGAAAGGCTATGCGATTGACTTGGCAATAATCGCGTTGCAAAAAAATGGTGTGCAGGCTGGCTGGATTAATGCGGGTGGTGATGTCCGCGTTTTTGGTGATTTAACGCTGACGATGCAACGTCGGGAATTAGACGGAGCATTCAGCGCATTGGGTGGCTTACGCGACGCAGCGATGGCCAGCTCACGCGTACCGATTGAATCTCAAGTAAGTGATGATCAATTTCCTGCATATCTTGTCGGTAGCAATGGCCAGCCTGCGAGCGGGGTGTGGACAGTGCTGGCGCGCAGTGCATGGCGAGCCGATGCGCTGACTAAGGTCGCGGCAAACACACCAGTCAACACGCGGGTTGAAGTCATTCGTCAACTGGGTGGCTGCTTGATCATCACCGACGTGGAGCAACAATCAAAATGAAAGCATATCCAAAAGGATTTTTGTTCGTATTGATCAGCGTTATTGTACTTCTGTTGATCACTGGCCTATTGCTGGCACCGACGACGATGGCATTACGAACAGAACTCCCAGTTGGATGGCGATTACCGGCTGAGATGCGTATTTTTTGTGCGGCTTGGCATGCGGTCGGTGGTTTCGCCATGATGCTATTGATGGGGGCGCTATGGAGTGTGCATATGCGCATGGGGTGGCGTCGTCGAAAGCAACGCGGTAGCGGTATTTTTTTGGTGACCTTGTTATTACTGCTGACGCTGAGTGCTGTTGTTATTTATTATGCTGCAGATGAAGTTTTAGGTAATTGGTTTGCGCTGTTTCATCTTGTGATGGGTCTGCTAGTTGTCGGTGTTTTTAGTTGGCATGGCTGGCGCGGTAGATGTGCTAAGCATCAGAGTGGGTTTTGAAGAGGCATCGTTATAACGACAGTGGATTGCTATTAATCACTGACATTCCAGGGGCGCATTTGTAGCCACAGTAATAGTTGCCGATAGTCTTTTTCGATGAGTTGATCTTTGGCAATGATTAATGAGCGCGGTTTGCCGGACGCTGGCTGCAAACGTAAAAAAATAAAGTAGGGGATGATGCGCAACCAGATTAACTGCCAAGGTACCTCCTCGCCGGTATTAACTTTGTTGGTGTTGCGATAGAGCGTGAGCGCGTTGCGATAGAGCATGTTGTGATGATAAGAATTGCTGAGCGTGAGTAGCCAATGGTTATTTTGCCAACGCAGTCGGGTGAGTTCAAAAGGGGGCAGGGGTGTACGAATGCGTCGCCATTGCATCACTGCTTGTAGATATAATGCTAACCATAATCCGCCCAACGCCCACCAGGGTAAGTTGGCAAAACACAGACTGACGGCAATCAGCGCGTAGGTGGCAACTGCGATCCAGCTTAAAGTACGGCTCGGTTGTAAGTGAATATCGAGGTATTCATCCGCATCGGCTTGCAATCACCATCTCCACGGCACGCCGAAGTCGGGCATCCAGTGGCGTGGTGTTTTCCATCAGCCAACTGAACAAATCGGTATCATGCTGCGTCAACAAAAACTCAAATTCATCTTGTTGTTCAGTACTTACTTGCGCATAGTGGTGTTGTAAAAATGGATTCAAAAACATTTCGACTTCCGACATGCCGCGACGGCATTGCCAAAACAGGCGTTTGCGGTGACTCTCTGAGGATTGATTGGGCAATAATGACATGGCAGGTATTGTATGGCATCAAGCAAGAAATGCAAATGTTAGCGTTTTTGATGGTAATGTTGAATAATCGCTACCCTTGATAAAGCTGGGTTTATGGAAGGCAGTAGATCAATCATGCGCACACCAATCAAAGCCATTGTGACCGACATAGAAGGTACCACCACGGCGCTGGATTTTGTTCATCAGGTGTTATTTCCATATGCACGTCAAGCATTGCCGAGTTTTGTGCGAGACCGTCAACATGAGCCTAAAGTCGTTGCAGTATTGGCAGAAATTGATGCGATCAGTGTGGAAGCAAAAATTCAGCAGCTGCTGGCATGGATAGATGAAGATTGTAAAATCACGCCGTTGAAAACGCTACAAGGTTATATCTGGCGACAAGGTTACGAGCGTGGAGATTTTCGTGGTCACGTCTATGTCGATGCGCATCAGCAGCTCCAAGCTTGGCATCAGCAAGGTATTCAGCTCTATGTGTTTTCTTCAGGATCCATTGAGGCGCAGCAATTGTTGTTTCGATATAGTGATTTTGGTGATATGACGCCGTTATTCAGTGATTATTTTGATACTACCCTGGGATCAAAACGTGATACAAGCTCCTATCAAAAAATGGCGCAAACAATGGTTCAACAGACTGCGCATATTTTATTTTTATCAGATATCATCGAAGAGTTGGATGCTGCACAACAAGCGCACTGGCAAACCATAGCGGTGGTTCGTGGTGAAGTCTCTCCGATTACACGGCATCCCTGTGTTCGAGATTTTTTTGAGATCGATATTTTTTAGGTGGGAATATTTTTTTAAGTGCAGGAATGTTTTTTAAATAGGTAGTCTAGATGGAGCCAGCTCAGAACTCGCAGTTGCAACGAACCACTACGGTTTCACTAGAGCAGGGCCAAATACCGGGGGCGTCAAACACGCATGTTATACGTCAAGAGAATTTATTTTTCATTGATGAATCTAGCTGTGCGCGAAATCAAAATTTCCCCAAAGTGACCAGTGAAGGCGATTTACGGGCGGTTGTTGCCGCTAACTCCGTCTTAAATGCTGAGATTGAAAGTCATGGTGTTCGTTTTGGAAAGGAAAAAGTTTTTTTAGAGGCAAAAATTGATCCGGTCACTTTAAAGCCCTTATTGTCAGAACTAAAAGACAAACAGTTGCCATTTGTAGTCATTGCTGTGACACGCATGCAGGCGGGTCCACAAGTTCAGAGTGGTAGTTCGGCTGACAATTTTAATCGCGACGAGCTGTCGTTAAAAAATTATTACACAGCTAAAACCATCATTCATTGTTGGCTTAGCTCGCTGCAACGTTCGCTAAAAGACCTTATTGATCCGAATTACGGCTTGCCCGTTAATGCCATTGATTTTTATATGGTGTTTAAAAATTGTGATGTCGCTGATCTTTTGGGTAGTGTCAATGTTGCACGTGGAGCAAACCGCCCTCTGGACCCAATAATCTATCTTCTGATTGGATTCGAATTGGTACAAAATGAAAAACAATCTTATTGTCATGCGATCAATATTGCGCTTCTCTATATTCATGGCGTAAAAAAACTATTTTCAGAGCAATTTTTTTCAAATCATTCTTTTGCCCATTTAGATCAAACAATCCAAAAAAAACGTGGCGAGCAGCTTTTAGCAAATTTGCTCAGTGATAAATCGAGAGTTGATCAAATTCTCTTGATGGAAAATGCTAAAAGTAAATTTTCAGAATTAATGGTGCGCAAGTCAACTGATCCATCAGCATATCAAGAATACCTTAATCAACTGGGTATCTGGTCAACTCCAATATGAATGTCGTTCTACTGTGTGGATAATTGATTTAGGAGATTTTGCAGTCTGATAGATTTGGATGCATTGATGCGGAATGACTTCTCATGCCATGTTCCGCTGAGGAAATGAAGCGACTGATTGTCGGCAACGAGTCGCTACGTTTTAGGCCTGGACGATATTGACCGGGAATTTTAGTGTTATCAAGCAAAACTGCTTTAACAGAGTCTTCATTAATCTCGTTGATAACCTGGTTGAGTTTTTGTTCATTGTCTGGTTTCGCAGTGAGTAGATGATTGGTAATGATGTTAATCATTTCGTGTTCCCGAGGATTTCCATCGCCAAATAAAAACCAGTTATTGGCTTGGGCGTCGCCGACAAAAATAACCGGGATTTTGTGCTGGTTTTCTATATCAGGAGTTATTGATGCAGCCGGTTTATCCAGTCTTGAGATTGCGCTTTCATTAACCCATACATTTGGTTCAGCATCCAGGCTTTTTAAGTCATTTTTAATACTATGTTCTTCTTCACCGTGAATAGTAAGAATGTCCGTTAATAGTGCATCATCAGCTTTATTTTTTTGTTCCCAATTATTCCAATTAATGCTGTCGTCGTCTGTATTTCGAGGAGAAATTTTTTTCCAGGTTTTATACTGTGTTGAAGATAGCGCTATGTTGATTTGCAGCCTCCCTTGTTTTTCTAGGTGTAAAAAATTGAACTGAGAATGGTCAGTGTATTTGCTAGAGAGTGCTGCCCGTATTTTTTCTACCGTCCTTTGATTTGTTGTATTTGGATCGTAATTCAATTGTACGGCTACACCTTTTGGTGAGTTGCTCCAATCGATGGACTTACCGTCGAAGCCATAAGGCTTCAGGCTTTCAATGATCGATTCTCTACCTTTGCCTCCGCCAGAGGCTATGATGATCACGTCTGATGGGGTACTATTTTCAATGCCGCTAAAATCAAATTTATTATTGAGCGATACATTGATCACGCCGTCTGAGAGTGCTTCTTGTGCTTTGCTAACGCCATACAGAATACTTTCCAAATCTCTGATGGTCACCAGCACGATTTCTTTTTCCACATTTTCTGAAGCATTACCCTTTTGAAGGGCAATGCGCTCAGTTTTAAGTGCACCTTCTTGAATCAGATAATCGAAAGTATCTTGGCTTAAATAGGGTTTGATTGTGGCGTCGAAATTTTCACGGTCAATTTGAAAAATTTGTGTGCGACTAAAATCTTCTCTGGCTTCAGTTAAAACAACTTTAAGTCCCTGTTTGTAAGCCAATAAAGCTTGCATTTGTCCTGTAGGTCCAGCCCCAATAATTTGAATGGTTCTGTTGTCTTTTTTATTTACGGCATTGTTTGATGCGACTTTGTGTAATTCATCCATGCATTTTTTTTGTGAGGAGAAGGTTTCACCTGCGATAATTTTTCTTAACGCTTCGGTTCGCAGTTGATGCTCTTCGGATAGCGGCGTGCTGTGCACTATAATTCGAGTATTTCATGACCCGCTTGTCCGCCTAACACGGGTTCTTGATCATGCGATAAATGGGTCTGAGGTACTAAGTTTTTCAAGGCAACGTTAGCGTTATGATTTGTTCGGTTATCAGTCGTGTGTTGAAACGAGTGTTGACTCGCGTAATGGTTGGATTGTTTAGTTGTTAAATTGATATGCTGACTGGCTGGGATTTGGGCGATTTTTTGGGGATGGCTTGAAGTTGCAGTGACTTCCATTTGGGGCTCTCGAATTTCTAAAAATTGCGTTGAGGCTTGTGGCGTTCTTTGTACGGGAGAATACAGGAAATTATAATTTGTTTTATTGAGCTTTGAAATGATAAAACCTTAACATTTTTGTTATTCGCCTTGGAATTTTGTGTAACATATTTTTTTTGGCGAATGTATGGTGAATATAACTTCATAACAAATGAAGGTGTCGGTAATTTCTTTGCAGTTAAATGGGGTGATATGAGTCAACTAGCGATCTATGTGGGTAGCGATGCCAGAGTGTGTTTACTGAAAACACAAGATGCAACCGAGATCTCGGAGCAGCTGGCAACAATCGGTGTGCGTTTTGAGCGATGGCAAGCCAATCGCTCCATTAGTGCGGATATGCAGACTACCGATATTTTGGCTGCTTATGCGGACGATATTCAACGTTTGCAAAATGAGGGTGGTTATCAAACGGTTGATGCCATCAGCTTGTCCGCAGATCATCCCGATAAAGCCGCATTACGGCAAAAATTTTTAAATGAACATACCCACGGAGAAGATGAGGTGCGATTTTTTGTGCGCGGTTCGGGATTGTTTTGTTTGCATGTTGGAGGCAAGGTTTATCAAGTGGAATGTTGTCAACACGATTTAATTTCAGTGCCTGCCAATACCACGCATTGGTTTGATATGGGCCCAGAGCCCAGTTTTACGGCGATTCGTTTGTTTAACCATCCAGAGGGTTGGGTAGCAAAATTTACCGGTAGTGATATTGCACAGCGTTTTCCGCTGTATGAATAAAGCTGACATGATTACAGCTAATTAAGTGGCTGCTAATAACGCTTGCTAAACCACCTTTTTCGCTGAGATGTGTTCTTTTACTGTGTTGTGTTCACTGAGGTTTATCCATCGATCAAGAATCAGTGAACCCACTAAATCGGAATTGGCATTCAGGAAAGATCGCCCACGGGCGATGATCCAGTCAACGGATAATAAAAGTGCCAATACTTCAGCGGGCAGACCAAGGCTTCCCAGCACAATGGTGAGCGCCACCACACCTGCTTCCGGTACGCCAGCCACACCCATGGCCGCAACGATGCAATAAATGGCAGCGATAATTTGCGTCGATAAGCTCATGTCGATTCCCAGCGCTTGCGCGATGGCTAGTAGCGTAAAACCTTCATACAAAATAATACCGTCATTATTTAAATTCGTGCCCACGCAGGCAGCCAGTGTAGAAGCGCGCCGTGATACGCCCAACTTATCGAGTGCGCGTAACGTTAATGGCAGCGCGACCAAGCTACTGTTAACGCTAAAGGCATACAGGACAGGCTGCGCAGCTTGTCGCCAAAACTTCAGCAATCCCACTCGCACAAATAAAATCAACCATGCACTGTAGGTGAAAATAATGTGTATCAACATGCCTAACAAGCACAGTGCCGTGTATTGCCCAAGATTTTTAAAAGACGATAATCCATGCTCGCTAATAACTTTTGCAGTGGCCGCGAAAACGGCTAACGGTATCAGTTTGATAATCCAAATCAGCACGGTTTCAGTAATGTCGCGCGCAAATGAAATAAACACTTCCGCTTTTTCGGTTATTTCAGCATAGCCTTGTCTTGCAGCTGCTTCTGATCGGCGATTACATACATTACGCCAGGCAAAACCAAAAATGAGTGCTAACAGCACAATTGGCATCATGTTGTTATCTATAAAAGGTTGCACCACGCTGGTAGGCAATTGATTGCTTAATAAACTAAAAAAATCCATATTTTTAAAATCGGCTGCGTGCGCATTGGTACCCATCAGTGGGCGCAAGTAATCACCGGGCGAAAAAATATTGGCGATCAGCAAGCCAATACTCATGGCGATGGTGATGTTGATTAACGTAATGGTAATGAGCTTTAAAAAATCACCTCCACTGACTCGGTAGCGTAATACCGCTTCAAGCACTGCCAAAAACACTAATGGCGCAGCAATGGTTTTAATGAGCTGCAATACCAATTTAGAAATCGGCGCAAACTGTATTGCAAAATCGGGTTGCATAATGCCTAGCAGGGTACCGGCAATCATAGCAGCAACCACCCAGCTGATGGTATGCGATAGTTTTGACATATTGAACCTGCTGACGCCAAGAAAATAATGGTGATTTTACAAGCTAATTGATTTTACTCAATCACTTGTTTATCAATGTGCCTAAAACGCCCGACTCAATTTGTGCCTGGTTATAGATCCCATTTTCTAAAATCCAGCCGCTGATTAATTTTGCAGGAGTGACATCAAAAGCGGGGTTAAATGCGGGTGTATCATCGGGCGCCCAACACACGTTGCCGAAACTGCCGTTAACGCCACGTACTTCGTTAGCCGCGCGTTGTTCTATGGGGATTTGTGCGCCTGATGCGCACTGAATATCCACTGTGCTGCTGGGTGCAACAACGTAAAAAGGTACCTTATGATAGAACGCATTAATAGCTAATGAATATGTGCCGATTTTATTGGCGGTATCGCCATTGGCGGCAATGCGATCAGCGCCGACCCAGACGGCAGCAATTTTTCCAGTTTGCATCAACACGGCTGCCATGCTGTCACTAATTAAAGTGTGAGGAATATTTGCCTGCTTCAGCTCCCAAGTGGTTAAACGCCCGCCTTGCAGTAATGGGCGGGTCTCATCTATATACACGTGAATATTATGATGCTGTTGATGAGCTGCGCAGATAACCCCCAATGCTGTTCCAACACCAGCGGTTGCCAGGCTACCGGTATTGCAATGCGTCAGCAGTTGATCACCCGGCCGAATTAATGCGGCACCGTGTTTCGCCATGCGTGAACAGAGCGCGACATCTTCTTCAAAAATTTGTACCGCTAGGGTCGGCAATATATTAGGGCCGTGTTGTTTAAGCGCCAGTTGCAATCGATCCATGGCATGCATCAAATTAACAGCGGTAGGTCGGGCGGCGCGTAATTGTTGAATGGCAGTCATTAATTGTTCAGCGGGAGCTTGTTGCTCAGCCAAATAACCGATTAACAAACTGGCACCAATCGCGATCAGCGGCGCGCCGCGAATTTGCAGATTCTTGATCAGTGCAACCATCTGATCGACGTTATCGCAGCATAGCCATTGCGTTTGATGCGGCAAGAGGTGTTGATCTAGAACCCAAAGCTGGTTATCGATGAACTTTAAGCTAGTGGCTATGAGCGTTTTCATCGTATTTTCAGACGATATCCCCGTTAATACGCCATTGGCCTTGATTGGGCTCGCAGAGTTTATCGTTCAGCCAACTGCGGGCTTCGTTGATTCGATCGGCAAGTTGCCAGGGCGGGTTAATGATAAACAAACCGGAGCCTGTCATGCCATGCGTACCCGTGTCACTGCTCCAGCAGTGCTCAACGCGTAGAAAAGGTGCTTCAATTTTTTTAAGCCGCTCATGTAGCATTTCGCAATGACGTCGATACACCACCGGGTACCAGAGTATATAAACACCGGTAGCAAAGCGTAATAATGCATCTTTGATGGCTTGCGTCACCAGCCTGTAGTCTGCCTCGAGTTCATAGCTCGGATCGATGAGATATAGTCCACGCCTTTCTGCCGGTGGCAGCTGACTTTTTAAGGTGGCAAAACCATCCGTTTCAAAAATCTGAACCTGCTTTTGGGCGCTAAACAAATGTTGCAGAATGCGTAACTCAGTGGCATGGCTTTCACTGAGGATCATGCGGTCTTGCGGGCGTAACTGCTCTGCGAGGAATAACGGCGAACCGGGATAGCGTTGTAGGTTGCCGGTTGGGTTGTGGGCGCTCAAGATTTTCAAATAGGGTTTTAGCAAAGCGGGTGGATTGGTCTGCTGCCAAACCTTGGCAACACCTTGCTGATATTCACCGGTTTTTTGTGCATAGGGATGCAGTAAATCATAATGACCGCCGCCTGCATGGGTATCTTGATAGACCCAAGCCTTATCTTTTTGACAAAGGTAATCGGCTATCCAGGTCAGTACCGCATGTTTGAGAACATCAGCGCGATTGCCCGCGTGGTAACCGTGTCGGTAGCTGAGCATAAATAAAATTCTATGTGAGTATGTTGTATGGGCGCGTGTAGGTTGATATTACGGAGGCACAAAAAATAAAGCCACCGCGAGGGTGGCTTTATTCATAAAGCTCAAAGGTTATAGAACTTCAACGTTTTCCGCTTGTAGGCCTTTTTGACCTTGGGTAACGTCAAATTTTACCGCTTGACCTTCTGTCAGGGTTTTGAAACCGCTGCCAGCGATTGCGCTAAAATGCACAAACACGTCGCCGCCTTCTTCCTGTTCCAGGAAACCAAAACCTTTACTTTCATTAAACCATTTAACGCGGCCTTTACGTGCAGCCATGGGTATTCTCCTAACGCTTTGAGCGTAACAAGTTGACAATTGCCCGCACAAAGCAGGCGTTACTGGAAAAACAAAGGTAACTTATGAAGAAACAAGAAGAAGTACTTAAGAGGGTCATATCGAATGCTTAATTGTACACTGTTGCTTAATCGTAAATCCGCGCTGTTGAGTTCCCCAGCCAAGTAATTATAAGAGCTGAGCAAGAATTGTAAAGCATTAAATTTGTCTCGTTTTGTTGGTGTTTGGCTGAGGCCATTAATTAGTGCCTGTGTAATCTTAGTTTTAAGAGGGGATTTTCAAAAGCAAAAGTGAGTATCGCTGCAAGTCCAACGGACATTAAAACTGCAATACACCAAAACGCGAGTTGCCATTCACTATCCGTATGCGGGTCAGCTAAGGTTGGTGTTGGAATATGTCGAGATATTAGTTGACGTCCCAGCCATTGGTGCCATAGATATAGGTTGTAAGAAATACTGGAGAGAAAAACCAATAAAGGATTGGCGAGCAGCTTTTGCCAGAGTTGATGCGCTAAGCATGAGGATATGGTGAGTAATAAAAAACAAATGGCTAACAATTCTCGATACTGAGCTTGCCAATGTGGAATACCGGGTTGATAGCGTAAGCAGTGCGCCCAGTACAATAAACCTAATAATGCCATGAAAGAAAGTAGTGCGAGTGGGGTTGCTTGTTGTTGTGTTAACGGTGCATTGGGTCTCTGGAGTAGAGCGCTGCTCAGCATGCCAAAGGCAAATACATCGATGAAACCAGGCAGTTGATTCAATAAAAACTCAAAGCCTTCTGCCTGGTAGTGCAGTACTCCGAGTCGATAACCGCTTGCAAACAGCATTAAACCAATCGAGTAAAAATAAGGGTGTCGGTGAAAGTATCGAAAGAGCAGTGGAAATAAAATATAAAACTGAATTTCAACGCCCAGGCTCCAAAATACGCCATTAATCGAACCAATGGAGCTCGCAAACCAGTTGTGAATAAACAATGCATGTGTAAATAGATGCCATAAGGTTTCGTGGTGGCTGCTAAAAGGGTTGCCGAACACAATCATGATGATCGTAATACACAGCGCATAGGATGGGACTATTTTAATAAAGCGTCGGTAAGCGTAGTGTGCTACAGAGGGATTGCGCGAATAGGCATGGTATAAGCAGTGACCGCTGATAAAGAAAAACAAGCTGACACCAATGGATCCGGTGGTGGCTAGGAACTCCAAGGGTGCTCGCCAAGTTAATTCCCAAAAATGTAAGTACAATACTAAAAAAATGGCGATTCCACGTAGGCCATCAATCACGGGTAGGCGCTGATGCTGCGAGTTGGTGTCGTGGTAAGCTCTATCTTGATTGGTTGTAATGGTCATTTGCATGCGCGGTTGTGTGCTGTTTGTCATAGTCAATAGCCTAGCAAATATTGATAGACTTGCTTGCTGTGGCATTTTCGGAAACAATGCCGTTTAGCTTGGGCGTCGCTTGGCCAAATTCGATTTTGATATAAATCTCATGGAAACCACATGTTAACCAATACCGATATACAGAAAATTCTTCCGCATCGCTACCCGTTTTTATTGATTGATCGAGTGATTGATCTCCAATTGGATTGTTCTATCGTGGGTTATAAAAATGTCACCATTAATGAGCCATTTTTCAATGGCCATTTTCCTGGGCAACCTGTCATGCCCGGCGTGTTGATTATTGAGGCGATGGCGCAAGCCTGCGGTGTGCTCGGTTTTAAAACCTTGAAAAAAACGGCTGATGATGGTTGGGTCTGTATGATTGTGGGCATTAACCATGCGCGTTTTCGTCGGCCTGTTGTACCAGGCGACCAACTATTTTTAGAGGCCAAAAAAATTACTGAAAAGCGTGGTATCTGGGTATTTGCCTGCCAAGCCAAGGTTGATAATTTATTGGTTGCTGAAGCTGAGTTGTTGGTGGCAAAAAAGGAAGGCCACTTTTGAGTCGTTTACCTATTCATACTTTGATTCATCCCACAGCCTTGATTGATGCCACTGCTGAACTTGCTGATGATGTAGTGGTTGGTGCTTACAGCATTATTGGGCCTGGTGTGTTTATTGATAGTGGTTGTGTAATTGGTCCACATGTGGTGCTCAAAGGTCAAACTTGGTTGGGTAAAGATAATCGTATTTATCAATTTGCGAGTGTTGGTGAAGATTGTCAGGATAAAAAATATCGCGGTGAAGTTACGCGGCTGGTGATCGGTCAGCGAAATGTGATTCGTGAAAGCGTCACCTTGCATCGCGGTACGGTGCAAGATCGTAGTGAAACCACCATTGGTGATGACAATCTATTCATGGCTTATGTTCATATAGGGCATGACTGTGTGATCGGTAATGGTACCGTGTTTGCCAATAATGCGACGCTTGCTGGCCATGTACGCGTCGGCGATGGCGCTATTTTGGGTGGTTTTAGTGGTGTGCATCAGCATTGCTCAATTGGCGCTTTTAGTATGGCGGCGATGTTTTCTGCCATTAATAAAGACGTACCAGCTTATGTCATGGTGCAGGGCAATATGGCGCGGGCACGCGGTTTAAATGTTGAAGGTATGCGCAGGCGCGGTTATTCTGCTGTGCTGATACAGCAATTGCAGCAGTTGTACAAAGTGGTTTATCGACAAGGATTAATCATGCAGGATGCACTCAAAAAAGTAGATGATTTATTGTTAAATTGGCAAGCTGAGCACCTTCTAGTCGCCAATGATATGGAAATACTAACCTTGTTTTCTGCTTCGTTATACGCTTCCACTCGGGGTATTGTACGCTAATGTCGTTTTCTGAAATGACACCCTGTGTTCTAAAGGTTGCAATAATAGCTGGTGAAATATCCGGTGACCGTTTAGGTGCGGGCTTGATGCAACAACTGCGCTTGTATTATCCGCATATCCATTTTTATGGTATTGGTGGTCCACAAATGGAGGCGGCGGGCTTGGATGCCTGGTATCCATTTGAGCTGTTGTCGGTTATGGGCATCACTGCGGTATTAAAACGCTTGCCGACCTTATTGCGATTGCGTCATCAGCTGGTCAAGCGATTGCTCGTATTGCAACCAGATGTTTTTATTGGCATTGATTCGCCCGATTTTACGCTTGGCGTCGCCAAGCGGGTGCGTGCTCATGGTATTAAAACCGTGCATTACGTTAGCCCCTCGATTTGGGCGTGGCGAGCTTCGCGTATTCACACTATTCGCCAATCGGTTGATGTGATGCTGACATTATTTCCCTTTGAACAGTCGCTTTATCAGCAGCATCAAATAAAAGCCGTGTGTGTTGGCCATCCATTGGCCGAGCAAATTGCAATGAAGGTGGATAGTAAAGCTGCACGTTTAGCCTTGCAGTTATTACCCAACGAACCAATATTGGCAATTTTGCCCGGTTCGCGTCGGAGTGAAATTCAATATAATTTGCCCGTTATGTTGCAAAGTTTGGCACTGTTGCTCGAGACTAAACCACAGCTGCAATGTGTATTACCCGTGGCGCATGATGGGTTGCAACCGCTCATACAACAGTTGTTAGCCGCTTGCTCACCCGCAGTGCAGCAAGCTGTACGTTTGTTGCGAGGACAATCAACCTTGGCAATGAGTGCTTGTGATGTGGTGTTGCTCACTTCTGGCACCGCCTCGCTTGAAGCCATGTTATTGAAGCGGCCAATGGTGGTAATTTACAAATGGAGTGCGCTGAGTCATGCGCTCATTGCCCCCTGGGTTAAAACACCATTTATTGCGTTGCCCAATATTCTAGCAGGCAAAAAAATTGTACCTGAGTTTGTGCAATCGGCTTGTCAGCCAGCTGTGATCACCGAAGCGCTCAGCTTATTATTCCAAGGTAATCGTCGTACCTTGTTGCAAGATTTATTTGATACGCTGCATCAAACGCTAAAACGTGATGCGGATGTGCAAGCCGCCGCAGCTGTGTGGCAGTTATTAGCCGATGACATCAAAACTTTGCCCACTTTGCCCGTGGAAGTTGAAGAGACATCTGTATGTTGAGCGCAGCAAAAATGATGTTAAGCAGAGCAAAGTGTTGATCGACACGAGGTTAATCGCAGGCGTTGATGAAGTCGGTCGTGGGCCTTTGGCTGGCGCCGTTGTTGCCGCTGCGGTGATTCTGAATCCGGCACGGCCCATTAATGGCTTAACTGATTCCAAAAAACTCACAGCGCGCGTTCGTGAGCGTCTGTCTGGAGAAATTCAAAACTGTGCGCTGGCTTTTGCATTTGGCCGTGCCGAAGTGGAAGAAATCGATCAGTTCAATATTTTACAAGCCAGTTTATTGGCCATGCAGCGTGCTGTGGACGCGCTTGGCATTACGCCGGAGTTTGTCTTGGTTGATGGTAATTCTTTGCCGCAGTTATCCATTCCGGCGCGTGCGATTGTCGGCGGTGATTTATCGGAGCCTTGCATCAGCGCGGCTTCCATTATTGCCAAAGTGGCACGTGATGCCGAAATGTTGCTGTTGGATCAGCAATATCCTGGTTATGGTTGGGCGGGTAACAAAGGTTATCCAACAGTGGCGCATCGGCAAGCATTGCGTGATCTGGGTGTGACGCCGTGGCATAGACGCAGCTTTGCGCCAGTGCGGGCGTGTTTGGAATTGATTTAAAATAATTGCCTTTTTTTCTGCAGTATTGTTAAGGAATCACGCAACTTCTATCGCTTGCGCTGTTATCGCTTGTGTTGTCTGTTTGGCGAGTAAAGGTGCTAAGAAGTGTCCGGTATAGGAGTGGGGTTGGGCGGCGACGTGTTCGGGGGTGCCGGTGGCGATGATATGGCCGCCTTTCGCGCCGCCTTCTGGGCCGAGATCAATCACCCAGTCTGCGGTTTTAATCACATCGAGGTTATGCTCGATCACCACGATGGTATTGCCCGCGTCGCGTAAGCGGTGCAGCACTTTGAGCAGTTGTTCGATGTCGTGAAAATGCAGGCCGGTCGTCGGTTCGTCCAGAATGTAAAGGGTATTTCCGGTGTCACGTTTAGAAAGCTCTTTGGCAAGTTTGACGCGCTGCGCTTCGCCGCCGGACAGGGTAGTCGCCGCTTGTCCTAAGCGGATATAACTTAAGCCGACATCCATCAAAGTTTGTAGTTTGCGGGCAAGGCTGGGGATCGGTGCAAAAAATTCGCAGGCAGCCTCGATGGTCAAATCGAGCACCTGATGAATGTTTTTGTTTTTGTAGGTGACGCCCAGCGTTTCGCGGTTATAGCGTTTGCCCTCACACACATCGCAGGTCACATACATATCGGCTAAAAAATGCATCTCGACTTTGATTAATCCGTCGCCTTCGCAGGCTTCGCAGCGACCACCTTTGACATTAAAGCTGAATCGCCCGGGTTTATAACCCCTTGCTCGCGCTTCGGGGGTGCCGGCAAACAGCTCGCGCACGGGTGTAAAAATCCCGGTGTAAGTCGCCGGATTGGAGCGTGGGGTGCGGCCAATGGGGCTTTGATTGATGTCGATGACTTTGTCGAAATAACTTAAGCCTTCAATATGGTCGTGTGCATCGGCTTCTAAGGTGCTGGCACCATTTAATGCCGTTGCCGCCAATGGATAGAGTGTGCGATTAATTAAGGTGGATTTACCTGAGCCGGAAACACCAGTGATGCAGGTAAACAAACCCACCGGCAACTCTAAGGTCACGTTTTGCAAATTATTGCCGCGTGCGCCGTGCACCACCAATTTGGCTTTGGGTTGGGCTTGCACACGTTTTTCCGGTATCGCAATGCCCCGGCGACCGCTGAGAAATTGTCCAGTAACCGAACGCTGGCAGCGCTTAATATCAGCGAGCGTACCTTGAGCAATGACTTCGCCACCATGAATACCGGCACCCGGTCCCATATCAATAATATGATCGGCGGCCTGCATGGCGTCTTCGTCGTGTTCGACCACAATCACGCTATTGCCGAGATCCCGCAGGTGATGCAGCGTTTGAATTAAGCGGGCGTTATCGCGTTGATGCAAACCTATGGAGGGTTCGTCTAATACATACATCACGCCGACTAAGCCAGCACCAATTTGGCTGGCTAAGCGAATGCGCTGCGCTTCACCACCCGACAAGGTGTCAGCGGTACGTTCGAGTGATAAATACTCCAAGCCGACATTGAGTAAAAAACTCAGTCGTGCACTAATTTCTTGCAGAATTTTCGCGGCGATGAGTTGTTTTTGCCCTTGAAATACCAAGGCATTAATTTGGTGGTGCAGGTGTTCGATGGACAGGCGGGTGAACATGGGTAGCGTGAAATCTTGAATGCGCACACAGCGGGCATTGGTATTTAAGCGTGAGCCATCACATTGTTCGCAGCGCGTCACCGTGGCAAATTTCCCGAGTTCTTCACGCTGACTACCGGATTCACTTTCGCGATAACGCCGTGTCATGTTGGGAATAATGCCCTCAAACTTATGGGTACGTTGCACGCTGCGATGGCGGCCACTGCCGTAGTTGAACACAACGGCTTCATCACTGCCATATAGCAAGATATCGCGATGTTTGGGGCTGAGCTTGCGCAGCGGTGTATCCAGATCAAAATCAAAATGCGTAGCTAAAGCTTGCAGGGTTTGAAAATGAAAGCCACTGCTCATATCCCAGCCATGAATGGCGCTTTCGGAAAGGCTGAGCTTATCGTCGGCAATGATTTTGGCGGAATCAAAAAATTCATGTGTGCCCAAACCATCACATTCTGGACAGGCACCGGCGGGATTATTAAATGAAAACAACCGAGGTTCTAATTCTGGCAAACTGAAATCACATTCTGGGCAGGCATAGCGCGCGGAAAAAGTGCGCTGCTTTTCGATACTCGTGGACTCGAGTTGATCGATCGGGCAGGCATACACCAAACCGTCTGATAAGCGCAATGCGGTTTCTAACGATTCAGCAATGCGTTGCTTTAAATCGCTGCGCACTTTGAAGCGATCCACAATTACTTCAATGGTGTGCTTATGAGTTTTTTTTAAGGTTGGCAAATCATCGAGTTCATATATTTCACCGTCAATACGCACGCGTAAAAACCCCTGGCTGCGCAGTTGCGTAAACACTTGTGTATGTTCGCCTTTGCGCTCACGGATGACGGGCGCCAGCAGCATGATCTTGGTGTCTTCAGGTAGCAGTAAGAGTTCGTCGGTCATCTGGCTGATGGTTTGGGCTTGCAGGTGAATATCATGAGTTGGGCAATAGGGTTCGCCGACGCGGGCGAACAGCAGGCGCAGATAATCATAAACTTCGGTGATGGTACCGACGGTGGAGCGCGGATTATGTGACGTAGATTTTTGTTCAATGGAAATGGCAGGCGATAAGCCTTCGATATGCTCCACGTCCGGTTTTTCCATCAACGACAAAAACTGCCGCGCGTAGGCCGATAAGGATTCCACATAGCGGCGTTGTCCTTCGGCATATAAAGTATCAAACGCCAATGAAGATTTTCCAGAGCCCGATAGCCCGGTGATGATCACTAGCTTATCGCGCGGGATGGTTAAACTGATGTTCTTAAGGTTATGCGTTTTCGCACCTTGAATAACAATGGAATCCATGACAAAGGCTCAGTGAAAAAAGGCGAGTATACTGGATTTTGGTTTGCAGGAAGGACTCAGTGCGTTGACCGATCGATTCTCTTACTGATCAAGCCAGTTTGGCGGCAATAAATGCCGTGGTCCAGCAGGCTTGGAAGTTATAACCACCGGTAATGCCATCCACATCAATGACCTCACCGCAAAAATATAAACCTTGGCAAACGCGGCTTTGTAGGGTGTTAAAGTTGATGCTGGCTAAGCTCACGCCACCACAGGTCACGAACTCCTCTTTAAAGGTAGTTTTACCTTGTACGTGATACACATCGTTAGCTAAGACATTCACCAATTGATTGAGTCCTTTTTTGCCCAGCTCTGCCCATTTTTTGCTGAGCGGTAATTCGGTTTTTTCCAGCAGATAAAACCAAAGGCGCTCAGGTAAGCCATAAGGTTTGATGGACGAGAGTTGTTTGTGTGTGTGTTCGGTCACGATGCGGGTGAGTGTTTTAGCGACTGCGTCATGATGTGTTTCATTCGCCCAATTAATTTGGATGTGAAAATCATAAGCTTTTTCTTGCAGCACGCGAGCGCCAAAAGCCGACAACTTTAAAATCGCCGGTCCACTCATGCCCCAATGGGTAATTAACAAGGGACCTGATGATTTCAAAGCGGTGCCTTGTATGGCGACAAGCGCTTCAGGCACAGAGATACCCATTAAGGACGTTACCGTTTCTTGCGGCATATTAAAGGTAAATAGCGACGGCACAGGTCCAATAATTTGATGGCCCAGTTTTTCTAGCCAATCTAAGCCTTTTCTTCTTGGGGAGCCACCGCTGGCAACAATCACTTTATCGAATGGCGCAGCGGCAATACGGGGATCGATAAACGCCAGCATCAGTCCATTGGTGCTCGGTTGTATCGCTTCAATGCCATGATTCAAGCGAATATCTACACCCAATCGAGTGGCTTCACGCACCAGACAATCGATGATGCTTTGTGAAGTTTGTGATTCGGGAAATACACAATTATCGTCTTGTGTCATTAAGCTCACACCGCGCGCAGCGAACCATTGCATCGTGTCTTGGCTATTAAAAACTCGGAACGCTTGTTTGAGCTGCTTACCCCCGCGCGGATAACCCGCCGCCAGCGTTTCAATCGTTGGACAATTGTTGGTGACATTGCAGCGCCCACCACCCGAAGCGCGTACCTTGGTCAGCAGCTTTTGTGATTTTTCAAAAAGTATCACGTCTGCGGCTGGATAGTTTTCTTTAACGCTAATTGCCGCAAAAAAACCGCCTGCGCCACCCCCAATAATGCCGACTTTCATCAATAGTGCTCTTTACTGATCATGTAATTGGCCAAGTTGAATGGTTGGAGTTTTATGGCGATTAATTGCGTACAATACCGCGTTCTTAAAGTCTTTGTTGATGAAATTCAATTTTAGGATGGCAACAGTTATGACACTAACCAAGATAGAGCGGCGCATTACGCTGACAGTGATCAGCCTGATGGCACTGCGGATGATCGGCTTGTTTTTATTAATCCCGGTACTGCCGGTTTTGGCGATGCAGTTTCAAGGTGCAACACCAACCCTGGTCGGCTTAAGTATTGGCATCTATGGATTAACACAAGCGGCTTTGCAGATTCCGCTGGGTTGGTTATCGGATCGATGGGGGCGTCGGCCGGTAATTTTGATGGGCTTAGTCATGTTTGTCGTCGGTGGCGTGGTGGCGGCATTGGCCACTTCTATTGAAGGCATTATTCTGGGGCGGGCACTACAGGGCAGTGGTGCTATTTCTTCAGTGCTACTGGCTTTACTGGCGGATGTGTCGCGCCCGGAGCAGCGTGCGAAACTCATGGCGGCAGTTGGTATCAGCATTGGCGCGAGCTTTTCGTTGGCGATTGTTGCCGGTCCGACCTTAACGCACTGGCTCAGCTTAACGGATTTATTTTGGTTCACGGCCATAGCCGGATCACTGGGTATTGCGCTGGTTTGGCTCGGTGTGCCGGGCAATATGGCCATGCAGATTGAATCGACGCCTTTTGCCGAAGCAATGCGCGCTTGCGTGCGAGTACCGGGCTTGATGTGGCTGGTGGGCTCGGTGCTGCTGATTCATTTGTTGATGACCGCCGTATTTATGGTATTTCCGTATCAGTTGACACATCAATTTGATTGGCCATTGCCGATGCATTGGCGCATTTATTTACCGTTAATGATATTTGTATTGGCAATCGTGATGCCGTGTTTGGGCTGGGTCGAGCGTAAGCGCCAACATAAAAAATTATTGGTCAGCGCTTTTGGCGGCCTAACCATCGGCATCGTCAGCTTTGATCTACTGGATCATCATTTAATAGGCTGGCTGTTGTCTTTTGCGCTGATTTTTATCAGCTTTAATATTTTAGAGGGTAGCCTACCGTCGTTGCTGAGTCGTTTAGTACCGGCGCATTTAAAAGGCAGCGCTTTAGGATTGTTTGCCAGTTCACAATTTATCGGTGCTTTTGGTGGTGGTGTGTTGGCAGGACATGGCTTGGAAATCGATCACATCAGTCGTTTTAGGGGTGATGGCGATAATTTGCTTAGGTTGGGCATTGTTGCTGGCTTGGCGGCTTGATTTACGCAGTGTTTATGGCAGTATGCGCGGCCAGTCGTTTGAAGCGCATTTGAATGATCAATAGCTTGAGGTCAGCATGAATCTAATGGAGCTTCAGTCACAAGTTGCTTTGGGCGAAGATAGTCAACATCAATTTAATGCTGATGTCACCAATGCAGATAGTTTGGCGGGCAGAAATGGTTGCTTTTGTGAATGCGGAAGGCGGCAACATTTTTATTGGTGTCGATAATCGTGGGAAAATTACGGGTGTTGAAGGCACGCAAGTCCATCGTCTCAATCAGCTAATCAGTAATACAGCTAGTCAATTTGTAAAAAGTCCTTTATCTGTGGCAGTTGAATCTGCCAGTCACTTCCAGCTCGTTGGTCATATATAATCCATTCTCTTGTTTTGGCGAACGGAGTTAAGTGGCTTTTTATCCTCTGATCAACGAGCTTCTTTCGCGTCAATATAAGAGAGCGCACTTATCAGAGGCTGCTTATACCTCCAACCTTAAATCAGTGAACAATCTCCAACAACATTGGTCATTTTGTCCGGCCGGTATTTCAACGGATTGGCTTAATGAGACTGCGCCCACGCAACCAAGCTTTGGACGTGTTACATCAATCAGATTAGCTAAGCGTAATACCGATAGTCAGCAATCTGAGGCAACGTCTACCTTTTTATCCCTCCATGGTTACTTTTAATTTGAGGCAACTCGATTGAAGAGTAGGCTATTTATTTTAAATGGATTAACTGATAGAGTGCGTATAAATTTTAATCCGGCAGTGATTTCTATTCGTTGTAAATCGGCCGCATTATCAAAGATCGCTGTTGAACCAGTTAAAATAAATGCTAGGAGCCTGTCGGACTTAAGCGCTCGTCGCGAGAGAAAGTCTGGTTTTAGGCCTTTTTTTGTTCAATTCGAAGGCGAATAGCAGCGCTATTTAACTGAAGGCTGGGCGGAAAATGGCCAATTCGGCTTTTTCGTAGAAGAGCATTGTTAAGTCCGACAGGCTCCTAAAGTTGCGTGTAAATAGCGTTTGTCTGCGCAACCAATCCAAACGCTTATCGCGTTTTCAAGGTGGCGTGGATAGAACGCTGGTTTTTTTGGCCATGTTGTCTCTCCTGGAGTTGTGCTATGTTTTCGGTTGTTTGGGTTCGTCTGAGTGTAAGTTTGCTGGCTAGTGTGTTGTTAACTGTGGGTTTGTCGGCTTGCGGTGGTGGTGGCGGTGGTAGTGATAACAGTAGTGACAACAGTTTAAATAACGCAACGCCGACGCCTGCCGTAACAGCGGCCGCATCCGTAACTCCTTCGGTTACACCAACACCAACACCCATTTCGGGTCTCACTTCTGAGGAAACCACTTTATTGTTGAGTCAAGGCGCTGATCAGTTGCGTGCTGTTACCGTCAAAGACACCACAGACCCCATGGTCCAGTTGGGCATGCGCTTGTTTTTTAGCAAAAGTTTAGGCGGTACCGGCGAAGTGGCTTGCGCCAGTTGCCATCATCCTGCCGTTGGCGGTGGTGATGCGTTACCGATGTCAGTGGGTATCGGGGCTGTCGATCAAAACGTCGTGGGTGTTGGTCGTGCAACAGCAACTCACAATCCAAAAGTGCCGCGTAATGCCCTGACGGTGTTTAACATGGCACTGTGGGATCAAGGTTTGTTTTGGGATTCACGCGTTGAAAGCTTAGGTAAAGAGGTTGGCGCGAACGGTAGTGGTTTATCTGGCATCAGCACTTTTGAATCTGCTTTTGGGGTTGCTGATCCAGACGCAGGTAAAAATTTACCCTCTGCGCAAGTACGAGCTCCGGTAGTGGGTACTGATGAAATGAAAGGTAATAACTCTGCATTAGGTTCAACGCCAACAGAGATTCGACAACATTTGGCTGAGCGTATTGGTGATTATGCTTCGGGTATTGGTGAGCTCAATCCAAATAATTGGTTACCACTCTTTCAGGCGGCGTTTAATAGCAATGCGTCTCCACCAACTTTGATCACCTTTGAGAATATTGCTTTTGCATTGGGTGAATATGAGCGTTCAATGAACTTTGTGAATAACCCTTGGCGTGAATTTTTACAAAGCAAGGGTAGTGTCAATAAGCTGAGTAAAGATCAGCTCAAGGGCGCTGTATTATTTTTCAAGAATGCGGATCAAGGTGGCGCAGGTTGTGTGTCATGTCATCGAGGCCCCTTGTTGTCTGATGAACAGCATCATGTCCTGGGTTACCCCAGTATTGGTCCTGGCCCAGCAGTGGATAATGGTGATGATTTTGGTCGCGAAGATGCCACTGGTGATGCTGCCGATCGTTATGCTTTCCGTACGCCGTCATTACTCAATGTTGCATTAACGCAACCTTATGGTCACTCAGGCGCCTATGCGACCTTAAACCAGGTAATCAACCATTATCGTAATCCCAGGCAAACGGTCAGCAGCTTTTTTGATGGCGGTGGTTTGTGTCAATTACCGGCATTCACGGCTTTAGCCAATTGTGCATCTCTGTTTCTAAATAATCGCGCAAATACCTTGCTGGCAGTTGATAAACTACAGCAACAACAGGCGGCCGGTGTTTCACAGTTCAAGTCGATTACTTTGAGCAACGCTCAGGCCGCGCAAGTGCTCGAATTTTTACAGGCATTAACCGATCCATGCTTATTAGATCGTGCTTGTTTTGGTAAATGGATTCCGAGTGCCAGCAATCCGCCCGATAATAATCAATTGAATGCTATTGATCAAAATGGAACGGACTTATAAGCTGCGTTGCATCAAAATTGAATCAGTCTAGGGGCGAGTTTTATTTCGCCCCCTCGATTTTAAAAGTCCAGATTTTCAAAAACCATCAGTCGGCTTTCTCTAGATTTAGAGGAAAACTAGATTAGAGGAAAAAAATTGCAATCAGCATGGATTGAGCTGAACGGTATTCCGATTCAACTGACGCGTAAAAAAGTCCGCAACTTCATTTTAAAAGTGGTTGTTCCTGGACGAGTCTGTGTTTCTATGCCTTGGCGGGCACCCCAAGCTGAAGTGCAATCTTGGTTGCTCACAAAGCTGGATTGGATCGAGGCGCAACGCGCCTTGTACGCCGCGCAACCCTTGATTGCTGAGCCCGAGTATTTGACGGGGGAGGTGCACTGGGTTCGAGGTCAATGTTGTCAGTTATTGGTGAGTCATGCCGATACCGTTGCCATTGCGCATGACGTCGTTACACAACAACTCAGATTACAACTCCCAGAGCATTACTCTCAACTACAGCGACAGCAATTACTTGAGCGTTGGCATCGTCAGCAGTTGAGCGATTGCTTGCCTGGTTTAATCTATCATTGGCAAAGTATTATTGGGGTTAGTGTCAATGAATGGCGTATCCGTAAAATGCGCACTCGCTGGGGCAGTTGTAATATTCAGGATAAGCGCATTTGGTTTAATCTTGAGCTGGCGAAAAAATCATTGGCCTGTGTCGAATATATTGTGGTGCATGAGTTGGTGCATTTGCATGAGCGCTATCACAATGCGCGATTTTATGCCTATATGGATCGTTTTCTGCCCGATTGGCGACAGCATAAGCAGCAGTTGAATTACGGATAACATAGCTCTGTAAAAAACCGATTTTCAGTAGAAGTCTTACCCTGCAGGTATCAACATGATCGCACACCGTTTTCTTGCTGCTTTGCAGCGTAAGCCCGTTGATAAAACACCGATTTGGATTATGCGCCAAGCAGGGCGCTATTTGCCCGAGTATCGCCAAGTACGCCAACAAGCCGGTAACTTTTTAAACCTGTGTCAAAACCCACAGCTGGCCTGCGAAGTGACTATGCAGCCGTTGCGACGGTTTGACTTGGACGCGGCGATTTTATTTTCAGATATTCTCACTATTCCCGATGCCATGGGCTTGGGTTTGTATTTCGCCGAAGGCGAGGGCCCGTGTTTTAAGCAGGCTGTAACTACTGCGCAGGATATTGCTGCTTTACCTGAGCTCGATACGCCAAAACAATTAAGCTATGTATTAGAAACGGTGGAGCGAATTAAAACTGCACTCAATAATCGCCTGCCGCTGATTGGGTTTTCAGGTAGTCCCTGGACGTTAGCGACCTATATGGTCGAAGGCGGTGCGAGCAAAGAATTTCTGCAAATTAAAAAAATGTTGTACAGCGAGCCGCAAACGTTGCATCTATTACTGACAAAACTCAGTGATGCCGTGGTCGATTATCTCTCCGCGCAAATTAAAGCCGGTGTCGATGCGGTGCAGATTTTTGATACCTGGGGCGGTGTACTCACCACACCCCATTACCAGCAATTTTCATTGCACTACTTGCACGATATTGTGCAGCGTCTGCAAGCGGTCAGTAATGTCCCAATTATTTTGTTCACCAAAGGTGGTGGCCAATGGTTGCCACAAATTGCCAAAACCGGTGCAGCTGCTGTGGGTGTGGATTGGACCTGGCAGATTGGCAAAGCTTTTGAACAGGTTGGTGATCAAGTGGCGCTGCAAGGCAACCTCGATCCCGCTGCCTTGCTGGGCTCTCCCGAGCAATTAAAAATTGAAGCAGAAAATATCCTGCGAGCTGTTAATGGTCGGCCTGGGCATATTTTTAATTTAGGCCACGGCATCAGTCAGCATGTCAATCCCGATCAGGTGCAGGTATTGGTGGATGCTGTGCATGGATTTGTAAATTAGCGTATGTAAAATATCCAGTCTTGTCAGACGTGTTAGGGCTGCTTGCAGGGCTTTGTGACAATAGGCTTCTGTGGTAGAGTTGCCTACCTTTTAATGCCTCGAATTGCTGATGGACTTGTTGCATCCCTATGGTTGATTTTGCCAAAGAAATTATTCCGATCAATATCGAAGAAGAGCTCAAGCGGTCGTATTTAGATTATGCGATGAGCGTTATTGTTGGCCGAGCGTTGCCAGATGTGCGGGACGGTTTAAAGCCAGTGCATCGTCGGGTACTGTTTGCGATGAGCGAGCTGGGCAACGACTGGAACAAGGCTTATAAAAAGTCGGCACGTATCGTCGGTGATGTCATCGGTAAATACCATCCGCATGGTGATACGGCGGTGTATGACACCATTGTCCGCATGGCGCAGCCGTTTTCGATGCGGTATACGCTGATTGATGGTCAGGGTAACTTCGGTTCGGTGGATGGCGATAATCCAGCGGCGATGCGTTACACCGAAATTCGCATGGATAAGCTGGCGCATGAGCTGCTGGCAGATTTGGATAAAGAAACTGTTGATTTTGTGCCGAACTATGATGGCACGGAAATGATGCCATCAGTCATGCCCAGCCGTATTCCTGCGCTGCTCATTAATGGTTCTTCCGGTATTGCGGTGGGCATGGCGACTAATATTCCACCCCACAATTTAACTGAAATCATCAACGCTTGTTTGGCCATACTCGATCAGCCACAGATCACCATTGATGATCTATTGGGCTTTGTGCAAGGCCCGGATTTTCCTACTGCCGCTTTTATTAATGGCCGAGCAGGTATTGTGGAAGCCTACAAAACTGGTCGTGGTCGTATTTATGTTCGTGCCAAAGCCGAAGTGATTCAGGATGAAAAGGCCGGTCGTGAAGTTGTGCTGATTCATGAGTTGCCGTATCAGGTGAACAAAGCGCGTCTGATTGAAAAGATATCCGAGCTGGTAAAAGATAAAAAACTTGAGGGCATCAGCGCCCTACGCGATGAGTCGGATAAAGATGGCATGCGCGTGGTGATCGAAATGAAGCGCGGTGAAATGGGCGAAGTATTGCTCAATAATCTCTACGCTCAAACGCAATTGCAAACCGTGTTTGGTATTAACATGGTGGCGATTGTGGATAATCGTCCGCAAACGCTCAATCTTAAGCAAATCCTGGAATGTTTTTTACATCATCGTCGCGAAGTGGTCACGCGCCGCACTGTGTATTTGTTGCGAAAAGCCCGTGAGCGTGGTCATATTTTAGAAGGGTTGGCCATTGCGTTAGCCAATATCGATCCCATTATCGCGACCATTAAAGCGTCCGCCACGACTGCGGAAGCACGCGATCGTTTGCTTGCCGAACCTTGGCAGCTAGGATCGGTTGCCGATATGTTGGTGCGTGCGGGCAGTGAAACCATTTGTCGACCTTTAGATTTAGCGGATGAATTTGGTATTCATGATCGGCTTTATCATTTGTCACCGGTGCAAGCGCAAGCGATTTTGGATTTGCGTTTACAAAAATTGACCGGTCTTGAGCACGACAAGCTGATTGAAGAGTATCAAGAGAAAATCGATATCATTAATGATCTCAGTGAAATTTTGGTTAATCCTGATCGCCTACTGCAAGTCATCCGCGATGAACTCACCCATATTCGAGATGAATATGGTGATGCCCGCCGTACACAAATTATTGCTGCGCAGCACGACTTTACGGTTGAAGATTTAATCTCCGAAGAAACCATGGTGCTGACCATTTCCCATGGCGGTTATGCGAAAACGCAGCCTATTGCTGATTATCGTGCGCAAAAACGCGGCGGTCGTGGTCGCAGTGCCACCGCTGTAAAAGATGAAGATTATATTGAGCATTTATTGGTGGCCGGTACGCATGATCAAATTTTATGTTTTACCAGCGCAGGTAAAGTCTATTGGTTAAAGGTCTATCAAATTCCACCGGCGAGTCGCGGCTCGCGAGGCAAGCCAGTGGTGAATCTGCTGCCATTGGAAGGCACAGAAAAAATTACCGCCATTCTGCCCTTGACCAAAGATGTGCAAGCCCAGTTTATTTTTATGGCCACCGCTCAAGGTACAGTTAAAAAAGTTGAAGTTGAACAGTTCTCACGACCCCGCAGTAATGGTTTAATTGCGTTGGATCTGGATGAAGGTGATACCTTGGTTGGTGCGGCGCTGACGTTAGGCAATCAAAACATCATGATGTTTAGCAATGCCGGCAAAGGTATTCGTTTTAGTGAAGAAGATGTACGTGCCATGGGGCGTACGGCGCGTGGTGTGCGGGGTATTCGTTTGGGTAAAGGCCAGCGAGTGATTGCCATGTTAGTTGAGCAACCCGATCAAGAGCTGTTGACCACCAGCGCCAATGGTTATGGCAAACGCGTCCGCATTGATGATTTTTCATTGCAAGGCCGTGGTGGCCAAGGCGTGATTGCCATGATCACCAATGAGCGTAACGGCGAAATGGTCGCCGCGCTGCAAGTGACCACGGCTGACCATATCATGTTGATCAGTGATCAAGGCACCCTAGTGCGCACAGAGGTTGAGCAAATTTCTTTACTGAGTCGTAACACCCAAGGCGTGGTGTTAATTAAACTTGGCGACAATGAGCATTTGGTGGGTGTCGAGCGCATTGATGCTAAAGATATTATTGAAGAAGTTTCCGAGCTAGATGGGGTTGCAGAACATCTAGATCATCATGGTGATGCGCTCAATACTGTCGACGATGACATTGCGATTGATGCATTGGATGACTTAGATGAAGCTTCTCGTGATGAGTCTGATCAAGATGAAGCTGACCATCCTGATGAAAATGAACAGGAAGATTAATCGTGACGCGTGTTTATAATTTTTGTGCCGGTCCGGCGGCAATCCCTGAAAGCGTTTTACAACAAGCCCAAGCAGAATTGTTAGACTATCAAGGCATGGGTGCTTCGGTGATGGAAATCACGCATCGTGGTCCGGAATTTATGGCGATGGCCGCACAAGCTGAGCAGGATGTGCGGGATCTATTAAATGTGCCGGATCATTATCGAGTGCTGTTCGTGCAGGGGGGGGCCAGTTTGCAGTTCTCGATGGTCCCATTAAATCTGTTTGGGGTCCGTACTTTAAATGGCAAAGCCCTGCCAGCTGAATATATCAATACCGGTGTTTGGTCGGAAAAAGCCATTGAAGAAGCCAAGCGCTTTGGTGATGTACAGGTGATTGCCGATGCTACGCCGAGTCACTGGCGAAGTATTCCAGAGCCAAGTGCCTGGCAAATTTTACCACAGGCGGCTTATTGCCATTACACACCCAATGAAACCATTCAAGGTTTGGAGTTCGGTTATATACCGGATCGCGGTGATATTCCGTTAGTGGCCGATATGTCGTCTACGATTTTTTCTAGACCAATGGATGTCAGTAAGTTTGGCGTTATTTACGCGGGTGCCCAAAAAAATATTGGTCCGTCTGGATTAACCTTGGTGATTGTGCGCGAAGATTTAATGGCTAAGCCGTTAACGCAAACGCCGCAATTGTTGCGTTATCAAACCTATGCTGAACATGATTCTATGTTTAATACCCCACCGACTTTTTCCTGGTATCTGTCAGGCCTAGTTTTTAAATGGCTCAAAGCACAAGGTGGTCTTGAGGCTATGGCGGTGATCAATCAACGCAAAGCCCAAAAGCTGTATCAGTTTATTGATGGACATGATTTTTATACCAATCATGTCGAAGCGGCTTATCGCTCATGGATGAATGTGCCTTTTACTTTGGCCGATGAAAGCAAAGAAAAGCTTTTTCTACAAGAGTCGCAGCAAGCCGGTTTACTAAATTTAAAGGGCCATCGAATCGTCGGTGGTATGCGTGCCAGTATTTATAATGCGGTGCCAGAAGCGGCGATTGATGCGCTGATCGCATTTATGCAAGATTTTGCTGCGCGATACGCGTAAATGTGTGAGCGAGTAAAATGACAGAATCAATCACTCAGCCAGTCACACAACCAACCACACAACAAGCTTTACAGCAAGTCCGCAGTGAAATTGATGCGCTGGACGTACAGATTCAAACCCTGATTAATCAACGTGCCCAGTGCGCGTTGCGCGTTGCCGACATTAAAAAACAAGCGGCACCCGATACGTCGGTGGATTTTTTTCGACCTGAACGAGAAGCCGAAGTGTTGCGTAATGTCATGGCTCGCAATCAAGGTCCGATCGAAGATGAGCAGATGGCGCGTTTATTTCGGCAGATTATGTCCAGTTGTTTAGCACTGGAGCAAACCTTAAAAATTGCCTATCTCGGACCCGCTGGTACCTTTACGCAACAAGCGGCGTTAAAACATTTTGGTCATGCGGTGCAGACTCGGCCACTGGGTACGATTGATGAAGTGTTTCGTGAGGTCGAAGCCGGTGCGGTGAATTTTGCTGTGGTGCCGGTGGAAAACTCCACCGAAGGTATGGTCAATACCACGCTGGATGCCTTTATGGATACGCAAGTGAAAATTTGTGGAGAGGTGGCCTTACGCATCCATCAACATTTACTGGTTAGTGAGAACACCAAGCCTTCGCAAATCACGCGGATTTATTCACACCCTCAATCTTTGGCACAGTGTCGTCGTTGGTTAGATAATCATTTCCCAGGTGTTGAACGTCATGCGGTGAGCAGTAATGCTGATGCGGCTAAACGCGTTAGCGGCGAGTGGAATGCCGCCGCGATTGCAGGTGATATGGCGGCTGAGCTCTATGGCTTAACTAAATTTGCTGAAAATATTGAGGACAATCCGAACAACACTACGCGATTTTTAGTCATCGGTCATCAGAAAATTCCACCAACAGCGGATGATAAAACCTCGATTATCGTCTCAACTCGCAATGAACCTGGCGCTTTATATCGCTTGCTCGAACCGTTTGAAAAAGCCGGTATCAGTTTGACGCGCATCGAAACTCGCCCAAGTCGCTCTAGCGTTTGGGCCTATGTATTTTTTATCGATTTTGAAGGCCATCATGAGACGTCATCTATTCAAACGATTTTGACACAAATTCAAAACAACGGCACCGAAGTCAAGTTTTTGGGTTCTTATCCAAGGGCGGTTCTTTAGTTTTACGAATAACTTGCAGCAAAACTCCCCGTTTGCATTATCATTGTTAGAGTATCTTTCTACTGTCCAGAGGAGTGGTTATGCGTATACGTTTTGGTCTTGATGTTTTAAGAGCAGGTGTTTTGAGTGTGGGTGTGTTGAGCTTGTGTTTGTTGAGTCAAGCGACATGGGCAGTCAAAGAAAGCGACAAGGCACCTGCCGTCGTTGTGCCAAGCTTGAAAGATGCAACTACCCTTGATCTTAGCAAGCTTCAAGGCAAAGTAGTATTACTGGATTTTTGGGCTTCTTGGTGCGGGCCTTGTCGTAAATCACTACCCCTTTACAATGATCTACGCAAAAATTTTGCGGGTCAGCCTTTTGAAATTGTTGCCGTCAGCGTGGATGCGAATAAAGACGATGCAATGGGGTTTTTACAAAAATTCCCTTTAGATTTTCTGGTTGGTTGGGATTCATCCGCGAAATTAGCGGAAACCTATGAAGTTCCGGGTATGCCATCGTCTTATATCATTTCGCCAGATGGAATCGTCAAGCATATTCACAAAGGTTTTCATGACGATGAAATTGATAAATTAAAACAAGAAATTCAAGCTTTACTACCTGCAAAAGCGCAATAACGATAAGCCCAACAACTGTTATTCCTCACCGTGATGCGCTGAGTTTGTGCAGAGCATCACGACTGGGCAGTTTCTTTCTACAGGATGATGGCGATTCTCCAGTTTGCTTCTATATTAATTACATTCACGGATGGAGAGATTGATCATGACCCAACCCTCGCGAGTGTTAAGTTGCTGCGTATTAATTGCAATGATCAGCGGATGCACGGTGGTTGAAGTAAAGCCTTGGCAACGGAATATTTTAGCTAAACCGGTGATGGCAGGTAATGCTGATTCTGCATTAGCCGGTATTCGTGACCATGTTTTTTTCAGTAAAGAAGGTGCAACCGGTACTGCGAGCGCCGGTGGCGGTGGTTGTGGTTGTAATTAAAATATTCTGTTAATTGATTTTTCACGGATGAGATGCTGCTTATGACATCCCCACGTAATGCTCCGGCAAGTATTCAAACTGCAAAAAATGTTTCCACTAGAGCTTCTCACTATGAGGTTTCCACAAAATTATGGGCATTAACGTCAGCTGCGTTGGCTATGCCCGGTATTGCTCAGGCAGCAGTGCCCCCCGAAAAGCCAATATTTGGTCTTCGGTTATCCCAATATAGTGAAGATGCCCTACAGGCGAGTAACACGTTAGGTAATCAGGCGGTTGATCGTTATGACATAGGGGTGATGCATTTAAATGGTGTGATTCCTTACTCGGAAAAAGTCTCGTTTGCGGTTGATATGGAATATGAAACCATGTCGGGTGCCAGCCCTTGGTATAGCATTAAGGATCCCGCTAGCAATAAGGCTAAGGTGGTGATGACGGGTGCCAGTATTGACGATACACGTTTGGATATGAATGCTTCAGGCAGTTATTATTTGCCAGATGCCCGTCTCGATGTCCATACGGGTTTTTCCACTGAAGAAGATTACCAATCTTTTTCGGGCGGGATGGGTACTGCGCTAGAGTTTTATCAGCAGCAATTAGTCGTCGATATGGGCATGAGTTTTTCAGCGGATCGTTTACAACCTACGCCACACTCTCAACTTTTGGCGGATAATCAGAAACGCACAACCGATGAGCGTAAAGGCAGTTATGGGATTTATGTGGGATTCACGCAGGTGGTCAATCGTTTAATGACTTTTCAGTCCGGCGTTAATATGCTGCTAAAAACCGGATATTTAAGTGATCCTTATAAGTTGGTGCAAGTAGCTGATATGACTGGTTTTCCGCAGGTGGTAAGTGAAAATCGTCCGGGTGATCGTTCGAGTGTGGTCTGGGTTAACCGCGTGCGTGCCTATTTTGAAGATTATTCCGGTGCTTTGCATTTGGATTATCGTTATTACAGCGACAACTGGAATCTAACTTCTAATACGTTTGAATTAAGTTGGAACCAAGAGCTTAAAGGCAATTGGACGCTGACACCTGGCATTCGCTGGTATCAGCAAAGCGAAGCGTCATTTTATGCCCCCTATTATTTAGCGCCACGAGCTGATGAGTTTTATAGTAGCGATTATCGTTTATCCGATTTTACAGCTATGAGCTATTATTTTGATGTGCGTAAAAAATTGGGTGATGTGGATATAGTATTTGCTTTCGAGGATTACACCAGCTCTGGCGATAACCCGGCCTTGACCAATTTCATGTTAATGACGGTGGGTTTTGATTACCGTTTCTGAGCATGTTTCTCCGCTGATTTCTCAGCATTTGCTTGAACCCTGTGCCGATTGGCGCTGTGTGCAATACAATTTTAAGCTGATGGGAAGTCCTTGTCAGTGTATTGTGTATGGCCAAGATCCCGCGAACTTAAGTGTCATCATGCAGCAGGTTTTCACTGAGCTGCAAGCACTTGAACAACAATTTAGCCGTTATCAGCAAGACAGTTGGTTGTCGCAAGTTAATCAGGCGGCTGGTACGGGTCAGCCAGTATTGCAAACTCCGATGAGTTTGGCGTGGGTGTCTTATGCAGATCAAGCGTTTCAACAAAGCGGGGGGTTATTTGATGCGACCGCTGGTGTGTTGCGTCAAGCTTGGGACTTTAAGGGCGGAAGGCTACCCGACCCTGCGCACATTGACGCCTTATTACCCTTAATTGGTTGGGATCAAGTGCAGTGGAATTCGCACAGTATTTATTTGCCGCTGTGTGGCATGCAGTTGGATTTTGGCGGTTTTGGAAAGGAATATGCAGCCGATTACGCCGCTGCGCGTTTTCGGGCTTTGGGTGTTGACCATGGTTTGGTCGATTTGGGTGGCGACTTGGCCGTTATCGGTTTGCAGCCGAATCAACAACCTTGGAAAGTTGGCGTGCGCGATCCATTTTTCAGAAATAGTCAGTCAAGGCCTAGTGGTCGGGCTGTGTGTCAATTGACCCTATCACAAGGTGGTTTAGCAACCAGTGGTATGTATGAGCGGTGTATCAGAACTGACTTAAAATGTTATGGTCATATTCTGCAACCGCGAACTGGTTGGCCTGCTGAAGATACTTGGGCTAGTGTTACCGTGCTGGCTTCGCAATGTATAGTGGCTGGTACTTTAAGTACGGTGAGTTTATTACAGTCAGCAGCAGATGCCCGTCATTGGTTACAAGAGACTGGTTTGTCTTATGTGCTAGTGGATGCCCAGGGCAGGGTTGAAACAGCGCAATTAAACTTTTAGACAGAGGCAGACATTTATGTCCGCCCCTATAAAATTTGAATTAGATAATGGTAGGGGCGAGCTTAAGTGTTGGCCTCTAAAAAAATGTTTGTCCATAACTAGGTGAATTATGCAAATAGCGGAGACGATTGGCGATCATGCCAACTGGGGCCAAGTCAAGCGTTTACCTTTTAGTTTCGCCAAGCGCCATGGCGTGTTGATCAAAGCCATTACCGATCAAGGCGTAATTATTCAATATTTGCCAGGCGTACGCTCGGAAATTCTCGCTGAAGTCCAGCGCCATTTGCGCCTACCAGTGGCTTTTCAGGTCATTGATCAAACGGATTTTGATCGCAGTTTGACTCGTGCCTATCAAAGTGATTCCAGTGAAGCTATGCAAATGGTTGAGGGCATTGGTGATGATATGGATTTGGCCAGTCTTGCTGATTCCGTTCCTCAAACGGAAGATCTGATGGAACAGGAAGATGATGCGCCGATTATTCGACTAATTAATGCCATTTTAAGTGAGGCGGTACGCGAAAGCGCTTCAGATATTCATATCGAGACCTTTGAAAAGCGTATGGTCATTCGTATGCGTATTGACGGTGTATTACGTGAAATGGTGCAACCAAAACGTGAGTTAGCTTCTTTGCTGATTTCGCGTATTAAAGTTATGGCCAAGTTGGATATTGCCGAAAAACGGGTGCCTCAAGATGGACGGATATCTTTAAAAATTGCTGGCCGTGAAGTCGATGTGCGGGTATCGACCATGCCTTCTAATTATGGTGAGCGCGTGGTATTGCGGTTGCTGGATAAAAATATCAGCAAACTCGATGTGTCGATTTTGGGCATGAATCCGGTTGATGAAAAACGCTTAATTGAGTTAATTGAAAAACCACACGGTATTATTTTGGTCACAGGCCCCACGGGTTCGGGTAAAACCACCACTTTATACGCAGCACTGACGCATTTAAATAATCAAACACGTAATATTCTCACCGTTGAAGATCCCATTGAATATCAGTTAGAAGGCATTGGCCAAACGCAAGTGAACGTGAAAGTTGAAATGACCTTCGCGCGTGGATTGCGTGCCATTTTACGTCAAGATCCAGATGTGGTGATGGTCGGCGAAATTCGTGATTTGGAAACCGCTGAAATAGCCGTGCAGGCGAGTTTAACGGGTCACTTGGTCTTATCAACACTGCATACCAATAGTGCGGCTGGTGCGGTGACGCGTTTACATGATATGGGCATTGAGCCGTTTTTATTGTCTTCCAGTTTACTGGGCGTATTGGCGCAGCGGTTGGTACGTATGCTGTGTGTGCAGTGTCGAGAGCCTTATTCACCGTCGGAATCCGAGTTAAAGGTTTTGGGCGTCAATTTACAAGATCTTGGCCCAGATCATCAACCGACTGCCTATCACCCCAAAGGTTGCCAGCAGTGTAATTTCAGTGGTTATCGGGGCCGCAGTGGTATTTATGAATTGATTGTGTTGGATGATGTGTTAAGACGCATGATTCATGATGGTGTTAGCGAGATGGATATCGAGCGTTATGCGCGTAGCTTAGGCGCAGGTATTCGTACGGATGGTTGCGAAAAAGTACTGGCTGGTGTCACTTCGCTGGAAGAAGTGCTGCGCGTGACGCGGGAAGGCTAAACTTAAAAGTACAGAAGGAAAAATAAGTGGCAGCGTTTGAATATGTGGTGCTGGACAATAAAGGGCGGCAAAAAAAAGGCACCTTAGAAGGCGACAGCGCCCGTCAAGTTCGTCAGAAATTACGGGATGATGGTTTAGTCCCGATATCGGTGGAATCCACGGTTCAAACGGGTCGTGAACGTGATGAAAAAACCGGTAACGTGCGTGCTTCCCGTGGCAGCAGCCGGCTTTCTTTGCCAACACTCGATTTATCTGTATTTACGCGGCAGTTAGCCACTTTGGTACAAGCCGGGTTGCCAGTGGAAGAGGCTTTGAAAGCCATCTCTAAGCAAAGCGATAAACCAAAATTGCGAAGTATTGTCTTAGCGGTGCGTTCGCGTGTGGTTGAAGGTCATACGCTCGCCACTGGATTAAGTGATTTTCCGCGCGCTTTCCCTGAAATTTATCGTGCTACGGTTGCAGCGGGTGAACACTCAGGGCATTTAGATTTGGTGTTGGAGCAATTGGCGGACTATACCGAAAGCAGTCACGATACCACCCGTAAAGTTAAAGGCGCGTTGATTTATCCAATTGTCTTAGTCTCCTTTAGCTTGTTGATTGTGATTGGATTGCTGAATTTTGTGGTACCGAAAATGGTATCGGTCTTTGAAAGTTCTGGCCATGCATTGCCAGGTTTGACTGTGGGCTTAATTGCGGTCAGTGAAGCCATTCAGCACTATGGTATTTATATGTTACTGGCCATTATTGGTGCGGTGATGGGAGTACGTTATTTATTAAAGCAGCCGCTGATTCGTTTTCGTGTGCATCGCGTGTTATTAAAAATGCCAGTAATAGGGCGTTTATCACAAGTGATTAATGCCAGCCGCGTAGCCAATACGTTAAGCATTTTATCGCGTAGCGGTGTGCAATTAGTGGATGGTTTATCAATTGCTGCTCAAGTTACCACCAATGTATGTATTCGCAAAGCGGTACAAGATGCGGCGGTAATGTTGCGCGAAGGCTCGAGTTTACATCGTTCATTAGATCAGTCTGGGCATTTTCCACCCATGTTGATTCAGATGATTGCCAGTGGGGAGTCCAGTGGAGAGTTGGATGCCATGTTAACACGTGCCGCGCGTGCTCAAGATCGGGAATTACAAAGTTCTATTTCTACCATCGTCAGTTTATTTGAACCTTTGATGATGATGTTTATGGGGGTGGTGATTTTAGTGATTGTTTTGGCAATTATGTTGCCAGTGATTAGTATGAATTCTTTAGTGAGTTAATTTTTTTATTGGTCGAGGAGAAAAAAATGCAGTCGTTACAGCGTGGTTTAACGTTAATTGAAGTCATGGTGGTGGTGATGATTCTTGGCATTCTTGCTGCGTTGATTGTGCCGAATATTGTTGGTCGTGATGATCAAGCACGCGTCAGCGTCGTGGCCAGTGATCTACATGCAGTTGCCAGTGCTTTAGAAATGTTTAAGCTGGATAATTTCAATTATCCAAATCAAGAACAAGGTCTAGAAGCCTTGGCTAAAGATCCGGGGAATTTACCTAACTGGAACAAAAATGGGTATTTAAAAAAGCTACCTAAAGATCCTTGGGGAAAACCCTATATTTATATTCCGCCTGCGCAGACTGGACAATATGACATCGTTAGTCTCGGTGCTGATGGACAAGAAGGGGGCGAGGGTGTTGCAAAGGACATTAGCTTATCCGAAACTGAAAAATAATCAGGTCTTAATTAACATTGCACCACGTGGATTTACTCTGATTGAATTGATGGTCGTTATCACCGTGATCGCAATTCTTGCGGGGGTAGTGCTATTTAATGTTAATTTTAACTCAGATAAGCGCAATGTGCAGACTACCGCACGCCAGCTGCAACAACTCGCACAAGTTGCATCCGATGAAGCTTTGCAGCTGGATCGCTTATTGGGTATCGAACTATTCACTGATGGTTATCGGTTTTTAGAATGGGTGGAGCCCGAACAAGGGATAAGGGCTCCTGATCAGGCTGCGGCACCTAATAATGGATCTGACTTGCAGACAAAGACAGCGCCAATTCATAACCAAGGTTTGCCACAAGCGGGTTATTGGGGTTTACTCCAAGGTGATAAATTTTTAAAGCAACAGCGTTTCAAACAAAATAATGATGTAGTCGTTGAATTGGAAATGGCGAATAGCAGAATCGAATTACTGCCGATGGATACCGCCACCCGCGTGAATGAAAAAAAATTGGATAATAAAAAGAAAAGACCATCGTATCAACCGCATTTAATTTTTTCGCCTAGCGGTGAAGCCGAAGATTTTACATTAACAGTGTCTGCTAAAAATGATAGTCATTATAAATTTGTACTGCGTGGTGATGTCCTCGGAAAATTATTGTTGCAAGAACCTGGTAAGGACGAAGAGTGAAGCTTGCTGAGGTTAAATTTGCTGAGTTAAAGCGCACGGGTGTGCTTATTAATGAAGTGCAAATTGGAGCACTTCGTGGTTTTACGCTGATTGAAGTGGTGATTGCCATGGCAATTATTGCTTTAGTGGTCACACAGCTCAGCGCTGCAATCGAGCAAAGCCACTTTACCCGTGGTCGGTTGGAACAAAAAACATTAGCGCATACCTTGGCGATGAATCGTATTACCGAACTGCAAGTGACAGATCCGCCACCTGCTGTAGGCAGTCAAGATGATGATGCCGAGCTGGCAAGACAAAAATGGGTTGTGAACACCACCACACAATTGGCGCAACCGAATATATTACAGATCGATGTTGCCGTGAGCTTAAAAGTCGAAGGTGGTGAACCCTTGTTATTGGATAAAATTCGCATGTTAAAAGTACAAAAAGCTTCGTGGACACCGGTAAGGGCTCAAGGTGATTCGGGTGGTGAATTTAACAACAGCGCATCTGGTAGTGATGAATCTGGTTAATGATAATGAACCCAGTATTGAATAAATCGTGGCGATTAAACGGCTTTACCTTGCTGGAGCTTGTGGTCGCGATTGCCATTTTTTCGATTATCTCTACAGCATCCGCCTATTTTATTCGTAACGTCTTACTGGCGCAGGAGCGCGGTAATGAAATTGCTACGCAGTTGGAAGATTTGCAAAAAGTGTGGTTATTGTTACAGCAAGATATTGAACAGGTGGTGGCGCGTAGTATTCGCGATCAACATGGCGATCAGCAACCGGCTTTAAGCGGTGATCAGCAACAAGTAGCTTTTACGCGTATTGGCTGGCCTTTATTGCCACCTAGAGAAATCCTGCGAGCGGAAAAAAAAGAAGATTCTAAGGGTGTGTTACCCCGTAGTGAAGTGTTGCGAGTACGTTATTATTTAGAAAACGAGCAATTGATGCGGGCATATTGGCCGGTGCCGGACCAGGCGGAGGATGCCCAACCACAAATCTCAACCGTGTTATCCAACGTGAAATCCATGCAATTGCAATATGTTTTTTCTACCCAAAATGCTAAGCAACAAACATCGGATCTTTGGCCACCTGATCCTGCCTACTTTCCTGATGCGCCTTTGTTGCCGCAATCGGTGAAAGTGACGTTAACCTTTGATCGATATGGTGAGCTTTATCGTTGGTTTGAAATTTTGAACCATGCACCTACATCGGCACTGTTAAGCGGCCAGCCAACGCCGAGTCCGGCCAAAGGCGGTGGCTAATGTTGTTTCCTAAATATCAGCAGGGTGCCGCGTTAATTACGGTGTTACTGATTTTTGCTATCGCCAGTTATTTGGTTGGTGAAATGTTTGGTCGTTTGGATGAAGATCTGCGCCGTACCTCGAATGTTATTGCCCTAGATCAAGCTTATGTGTACGCCCGTTCAGCAGAGCAACTGGCAATTGACGTGCTGCTACAAGATTTAAAAAATGATTACGAAAAAGACTTTAAATTAGCGGAAGATGATTTGAATGAACCATGGGCAACACCGGTAACTTTGCCTTTAGAGGGTGGCAGTATTAGCGCGCATTTAACGGATCTGCAAAGCCGCTTCAATATCAATCAACTTAAGGTTTCTGATGGAGTGGTGTCGCGCAGCACTGTAACTTGCTTATTAAGTAATCTTGAGCTATTAGAGGTTGATCAGCGTTCTTTATGGGTAGATTCAGTATTGGAGTGGATAGATGCTGATAACCTGCCGCAAACGCAAGGTGCAGAAGACGACTATTATCTAGGGTTAGAAAAGCCGTATCGTACGGCCAATCAGCCCATGGTCTCGGTGAGTGAGTTAAATTTGATTAAAGGTAGTAATCGGGTTTTATATGAAAAACTACAACCATGGTTGACGGCGTTACCGGTTGAAGTACCGATCAATATAAATACGGTGGATCCACAGCTGTTGCGTTGTGTCAGTGGGTTAGATGTCAATAAAATTATTGAAGGGCGACAAAAGCAAGGTTATGAGTCGGTTGCTTTGGCTTTACAAGGCCAATCGATCACTCAGCCAGCAGCTGAAGGGACTCCTCGCTTAGACCCCAAAAATTTTAGTGTCAGTAGCCAATATTTTTTGTTATCCGTGGCGGTGACGATTTTGGATCGTAAATTGACGTTAGAAAGTGTGATCTATCGACCTGAGCATTCATCGTCTCAGGATCCGATTCGAGTGATTAGTCGTAATCGTTCGCGGCAGTATCACACCCAGCTTGCGCCCACTTCTTAGCAAGTGTTAGCCGTTTGGCGGCTTCAGATAGGCCAGTATTTTTAAAAAGGGTAATGGTTATGGATATGTTGATTATTCGGTTAGATTCGCAAGCAGTGCTGCTGCCATTAGCCGAACAGACGGTTGAGTGGGGCTTATTACGCGATGGCGATTTGATTGCAGGCCCTTATCGTATGCCGCTGCAAGACATTAAAAGTACCTTAAAATCGGATGCATTATTAGATGCCTTGATTGTTATTCCAGGCGAAAGCGTGCTGCTGACGGAAGTCAGTGTGCCCTCACAAAAAACTAAGCATTTGATTCGTGCCGTGCCTTATTTGCTCGAAGAACAGCTAACTGATGACGTAGAAAGCCTCCATTTTGTTGTGCTGGCTAAGGTAGAAAACGGCAAGGTGAATGTTGCGGTGATGAATCGTGAATTACTCAAAGACTGGTTAGCACAACTCCATGCTTTGGGTATTAATGCTATCACTATGGTGCCTGATGTGCTGTCAATACCTATTCAATCCCAGCATTGGTATCTAATTCTGCAGCGCCAGCGTACTTTATTGCGTATCGGTGATTATCAGGGGTTGGCTTTTCCAAACACCCAGATGCCTGTATTTCTCGATACGTTATTTGAACAGATTAATCTTGCCCAGGAACCAATCCAAATGCAGCTGATTCATGAAATCAGCGATAAGGTATCGGGGCGCATACTGAATGCCTTAAAACTTGAAATTGAATCCACTGAGGCAGCAGGTTTATTGACGGTTAACCGCCAGCATATTGATAGCAGTTGTTTTGAAATTATGGCGAAAACCTTATATAACCAACAGCTAGAAAAAAAACAGCCAAATTTATTGCAAGGAGCGTTTAAAACCAAATCTAAGGGGGGTGATCTTCGTGTCAATCCGTTGCCCTTAGTTGCGTGCCTCGCCATTTTTGGCGTCTTACAACTGGGTTTTTGGTTGGGCCAAGGTTGGTATTTAAATAAAAGAGCTGATGTATTAGATCAACAGGTAGACAGCTTTTATCGGCAGCATTTTCCCAATGCCCCCAGTGGGTTGAGTAAGATAAAATCTTTACAAAAGCTGTTAGAGGCACCGCCGGCATCTTCTCAAGTAGGCTTTATCAGCCTATTGCAGGTGATGGGGCAACAGATGCAGCAATTAACTCAGGGTAATTCCCAAAAAATGGCAATTCGTAGTTTGACCTTTAGGGGTGATAAGTCCAGCCTACAGGTGGAATTAAATGTTGAGGATTTTGGTTTGCTTGATCAGTTAAAAGGCTTAATTGAGCAAGCAGGCCCAAAAGTTGTTATTGAAGGGGCAACAAAGGAAAAAGAGAAAGTTAAAGCGCGATTGACGCTTTCTGCGTAAAAGTTGAATTTGCGCAGAGCAGAGCAGAAGAGAAGCATAAGCTGAGGATAACCATGCAGGAATTGCAACAGTTTTGGATGCAACTATTGGATAAGTGGACGCACTTAAGCGCACGCGATCGTTGGGCGTTGGGCGGTCTTTCGGTATTTTTGTTATTAGTAATACTATATATCTGCATCGTGTCTCCGATTGTGCAGTATCAACAAACTGCCAGTAAACGTTATCTAAACAGCGTCGAGTTGGATAGTTGGATTGACAGTCATCGAGCTCGCTTAGATGCGCCTAATACCAATGATGCACAAATAAGTAAACGTCGAGGTCGATCACTGGTAGCGATAGTTAGCGAAACTAGCCGGGAATATCAATTAGACATCAGTCGTGTTGAACCAAAAGAACAAAATATCGTGCGCTTGTGGTTAGATTCGGTTAAGTTTAATGATTTATTGACTTGGTTCGGTATCTTATACGAGCAATACGGTATTGCGATTCAAGAAATCAGTATTGATCAAACCGACACCGCCGGTGTTGTTCGTGTCAACGTGACCTTTCGAGGTTAGGCGGAGTAATTGATTGCTCGGCGTGAAGCAATCAACACGGACGTTCGTCAAGAAAGACAAAAATACCGAGTGAATGTTTTGCCATGTATGAAAAATTCTTTGGCTTAAGCGACCTGCCATTTTCGATTGCTCCCAATCCTCGCTATCTATACATGAGTCAGCATCATAATGAAGCACTGGCGCATCTGTTATATGGTGTGAAGCAAGATGGTGGTTTTATTTTACTAACCGGCGAAGTCGGCACTGGTAAAACTACAGTTTGTCGTTGCTTTTTAGAAAAGCTCCCAGAGAATTGTCACGTTGCGGTGATTCTCAACCCCAAGCTCACGATAGACGAGCTCTTAGAAACCTTGTGTGATGAGTTGGGTATTGCTTACGTGCAAGACAGTATCAGTGTGAAGGGCTATTTAGATGTCCTCAATCAATTTTTATTAAAAGCACATGCCAAGCATACAAAAGTTTTGTTGATTATTGATGAGGCACAGAATTTATCAATAGATGTACTCGAGCAAATTCGTTTACTAACCAATTTGGAAACCGATCAACGAAAGTTACTGCAAATTGTGCTGATCGGGCAGCCGGAGTTGCGTGCATTATTTGAGCAGAAGGTCTTGCGCCAGTTAGCACAGCGCATTACCGCACGCTATCACTTGCCACATTTAAGTCTGCCGGAAACGGATGCTTATATCCGCCATCGTTTAGACGTAGCAGGTTGTAGTTATGAGTTATTTCCAACATCGGTAGTGCGTATTATTTTTAAACTGACGGATGGTATTCCGCGTTTAATTAACGTGATGTGTGATCGAGCTTTGCTCGGAGCTTATGTATCGGGTCAGCGTTATGTCGATAAAAACATTATGCGACAAGCCGCCCGGGAATTGATGACGCATAAACGTTTTTTTAGCACAGAATTTTGGAAGCATTATCACTGGCAGCTGAAACTAAAAGTGACGCTAGCGTTATTATTTTTTGTGGTGGCCCTACTGGCCGGAATTGTACAAGCGGTAAAGTATGGGCAAAGCATTTCTAATTTAGCGCCAGCTTCACCCAGGCCAACCGCGTTAGCTTCTATTGTTGCTGGGCATGCTAAACCGCTGGCTAAAGAGCCGAGCATTGTAGGTTTGCCTGTGAAGCCAGGCGATCGGAAGTTAAAGCAAGTGGATCAGTATCCTGTTGCCGAACTTGAGCGACAACTTGCACTTATGGAAAAAAAATCTCCGCCTGTGATGCAGGCGTTGAGTCTGGATAGTTTATGGCAAGCCAATTGGCCACTGACAGCCGACTTTGCGAGTGCATTGCATTTTTTATATATGCAATGGGGGGGGGTGCCCAATGTCAGTGATTTAAATCTTGAGAGTTGCCAGCGACCTGACAATAGTCGTCTGCAATGTTTGCAGCAAGACGGTGCTAGTATTTCGGATATCCAACAATTACCATTGCCATTTATGTTAACTTTGACTAAGCCAGGTACTAACGCACCTTTTTATGGAGTTGTTACTGATTTCACCGATTCTGAGCTGACTTTAGAAATCAATCCAGTCGCAACAAAGCGAAGCGGTTTGAGTAGTAGCGATTTGAAAGGAATTCATCTTGGTTTTAAGGAGCTGTCGCGTTATTGGCAAGGCCAATACACTCTGGTTTGGCAGGTGCCGCCTGGTTATTATGGTCCAATTGTTCCCGGCACTATAGGTCCTGGCGTTAAATGGCTAAGCCAACAATTAGGTGAATTGTATAATGATCCTCAATTAAAAAATGGAGCGAGTATTTTTAATGAAGTACTGCTCAAAAATGTGAAAAAATTTCAAGCGCAAGTGGGTTTAAAACCAGATGGTATCGTCGGTCCAACCACGCTAGTTCAGTTGTATAGAGCATTAAAACTGCAACAAGATAAAACCAATACGCAGCAGCCAAACCAGCGGGGAGGTTAAGCTGATGTCTTATATTTTAGATGCATTAAAAAAATCAGAGCAAGAACGTAAGCGTGACAAGATTCCTGATTTGCAAAGCATACAAGTTGCGGTGCGTCCATTTCGTGCCTCATCGTTGATGAAAACGGTGTTTTTGAGTGTGTGGGCTGTAGGAACTTTGGTGTTAATTGCGTTGTGGTTACAGCAGAAGTATCGTTTTACGTTGGAAGTTGCGAATCCGACTGTTGTGGCGCCAACGTCAATCACTGCTACTCCATCAGTTGCAGTGCAGGCAGTTGCTCAGCAGACTACTGCTTTACCGGCGGTTGAGCCGTTCGTTGAGTCTCAATCTATGATGGATGAATCTGCGGGTTTTTTAGATCAGGTTGAAGCAAATGCATCGTTGCCCGTTAACGATGCGGCTGATTTACAGTCTGGTACCGAAATTATCAGGCCAAAAACACAGTTTGATCAATCCACAACGCGACCCCCTTCGCCGCCTCCTGTAGTCGATTCTCATGTAACTGAATCGGTAAACTCGACGGAAGATTTTCAATATCTCCCTCAGCTAACACAAATGCCGCAAACCTTCACCGCGAGTTTGCCCAAACTGGTTTTTATTTCGCATCTTTATTCCAGCGATCCGGCTTCGCGCTCAGTGATCATCAATGATAAAACTTGGCATGAACACGATCGTATATTGCCGGAACTACAATTGATTGCCATTATTCCTGAAGGGGTTGTGTTGTCCTATCAAGGCAAACAATTTCGAATGCCGGTGGTAGATGATTGGTCGGGGCAGTGATGTTTTTTAGTGCAAATAAGTGATGCGCTTCATTATTGAATCTAGATAATCAAAATTAGCCTTGATGAGTCTGATGACTCTAAGGAAATGTTATGCCTGCTAAGCGGGTGCTGTTGCTGAACGGTCAGTTGGTCAATGAAGGTCAAGTCCAAACTGCAGATTTGCTGATTGAGCAGGGGCGCATTGCGCGGATTGACGCTGATTTAAGCCATGTGGGTGATGCCGATGTTATCGACTGTCAAGGGCAATTTGTACTCCCCGGTATGATTGACGACCAAGTGCACTTTCGTGAGCCTGGTTTAACGCATAAAGGTTGCATTCAAACTGAATCACGGGCGGCGGTGATGGGCGGGATTACCAGCTACATGGAAATGCCCAACTGTGTGCCCAATACCACAGATCAACTTCAGATTAATGCTAAGCGCAGCTTGGCAGCCCAGCATAGTTACGCCAACTATGGTTTTTATCTGGGTGCTACTAATCATAATATTGAAGATATAAAAAGCATTGATGCCAGTAGCATTTGCGGTGTTAAAGTGTTTATGGGGGCTTCAACTGGTAACTTGTTGGTGGATGATCCACAAGCATTAGAAGCGATTTTTCAGCATTCTCCGGTCTTAATTGCCACGCACTGTGAGCATAGTCCGACCATCAGTCTCAATGAACAACGTTTTAAACAGCAGTATGGTGATAAAGTCCCTTTTCGGTTACACGCGGAAATTCGTTCACGCGAAGCTTGCTGGTTATCGAGCAGCATGGCCGTGGCGTTGGCCAAGCGCACGGGCGCTGATTTACATGTGTTGCACTTAACCACAGCAGAAGAAATGGCGTTATTTACGGCTGGCCCTATTCAAAACAAACGCATAACCGCTGAGGTTTGTGTGCATCATCTTTGGTTTTCGCAGGATGATTATGATCAACTGGGTTCGCGTATTAAGTGCAATCCCTCGATTAAAACATCAGCTGATCGGGAAGCTTTATGGCTCGCCCTTAATCAGGATGTCATCGACGTGATTGCCACCGATCATGCGCCGCACACGCTAGCAGAAAAATCTCAAGGTTTTTGGCAGGCACCTGCCGGTTTGCCGTTAGTGCAAGAAGCGTTATTGTGTTTGCTCGAACAGGTGCATCGGGGCCAACTTACGTTGCCAAAATTGGTCGAAAAAACGGCGCATGCAGTCGCGAAGCGGTTTGGGGTGGTGGATCGTGGTTTCATTCGCGAAGGCTATTGGGCGGATTTGGTGGTGGTCGATCAATTCAAGCCGCAGCTTTCTCGTGACATTGATATGGCGTATCGTTGCGGTTGGACGCCGTTTGCGGGGCAAACTTGGCAATCGACCATAACGGCGACCTTAGTCAATGGTCAATGTTATTATCGACAAGGCCGGTGGCAAGATGCACCACTGGCTGCGCAAGCTTTGCAATTCAAGGCGCATCGACGTGGATAAAAATCCACCCGGAAAAAGGAATCTCGTATGTTAATGCAGGATTATCCGTATCCACCACAGTTTATTGTTTTAGAGGGTGGGGAAGGTGCGGGTAAGTCGACGAACATTCGACTGATTGCCGAGTGGTTACAACAGGCGCATATTCCATTGTTGGTCACGCGTGAACCTGGTGGTACGCCGGTGGCTGAAGCATTACGTCAAACCTTGCTCACTAAGGGCGCAGAACCGATTGAACCGTTAACAGAATTGTTGCTGATGTTCGCCGCACGCCATCAACATTTACAGCACAAAATCCGTCCCAACTTGCAAACTGGCCATTGGGTGTTGTGTGATCGTTTTGTTGATGCCAGTTATGCGTATCAAGGCGCAGGTCGTGGTTTATCCACGGAGATAATTGCGCAACTTGAACAGTGGGTGGTACAGCATCACCAAGCTGACTGGGTGATTGTGCTCGATATTTCGCCCGGACAAAGTGGTGAGCGCGTACAAAGTCGGGGTCAACTGGATCGTTTTGAACAAGAGCAACAGGCGTTTTTTCAGCGCGTGCGTGTCGCTTATTGCCAGAGGGCAGCGGCGGATCAATCTCGCTACAGTTTAATCGACGCCAGTTTGCCGCTGGCGCAAGTACAAGCCTTAATACGCATAGAGTTTCAACGTCGTTATCCACTGCTGTTCTCCACCTGCCCACAAGGTTTTGACTAAATGAACGGACGGAATAAATGAATGGACCTTGGCCATGGCAGCAAACTCTCTGGCAGCAAATCACTGCGCAGATTGAGCGGCAGCGCTTGCCGCATGCGTTGTTACTACAAGGTATGCCCGGTTTAGGGCAGCGGCATTTCACGGAAGTATTGGTGCAGAGGCTGTTATGTTTGGCATTAAAGGATGGCTTGCCTTGCCAGCAGTGTTCTGCTTGTGTGCAAGTGAAGCAAGGCGGGCATCCCGATTATTTGCTGGTGGAGCGTGAAGAAAAAGCACGACAGTTAAAAATCGAACAGATTCGTGATGCCGTGCAGTTTATGCAAAGTACCGCAGCCGGTTGGCGAATTGTGGTGATTGATGGCGCAGAAACCATGAATGTGAATGCGCAAAATGCCCTGTTAAAAACCTTGGAAGAGCCAGGATCAGCAGCGTTGTTTGTCTTAATCAGCTATCGAAGTTTGGGCTTGCTGGCCACGGTGCGTAGTCGCTGCCAAGTGTTAACTTTGTTGCCTGTACAGCCGCAGCAAGCATTCTTAGCTTGGTGGCAGACATACCAAGCCCCACTAGACGAGCAAGCTTGGGATTATTTTGCAAGTGGTGATGGGTTTGCTAGAGACAAAAAGGGGGCGAGTGAAGGTGGCGTCGAGGTTGATGTCGCAAGCTTATTACAACAAGCGCATGGTGCTCCTTTATTAGCGTGGCAACTGCAAGTGCCTGGTCGACAGGTCGCGTATCGGCAATTGTTAGCTGGGTTAAATGGTGTCCGAGCACGCTCGCAAGGTATGGCCACTGTGGTCGAGTTATTAACGCATTGGCCAATCGTTGAAGCCTTGCAAGCGTTACTGTCGATTACGCAGCAACGTTTGCAGTACGCTTTAAAGCAAGGTTTATCTCCTACAGAACGGCAAGAGTCGCCGCGTTTTTTATGTCAGTTTTATCAGCGATTGCTGGCCAATTGGCAGCGCTGTCAACACGGAGTGGCTATGAATGAAACTTTACTCTGGGAAGCGTTAATGTTGAGCTGGGCCCAGCAAAAAGCGTAACTTGCGTTACACTGTTTGCTGTGTATTTTGCGAAAGCGCGTTTTTAACAGGAACTGTGTATGAATCCAGCCGCTGGTCGTAGTGGTATCTTATCGCTGACCATTAAAGATAAAAATGTATTGTATGCGGCTTATATGTCTTGTGTTAGAAACGGTGGTCTTTTTATACCGACTGCCAAAAGCTACCGTATTGGTGAAGAAGTGTTTTTGTTGTTGAACCTGATGGAGGAGGTTGACAAAATTCCTGTTGCGGGAAAGATCGTGTGGATTACCCCGAAAGGTGCGCAAGGTAATCGTGCAGCGGGTATTGGTGTGCAGTTTAGTGATCAAAATAATGTTGCGCGATCCAAAATTGAAAATTACTTGGCGGGTTTGCTAACTAGTGATCGCGTTACGCATACTTTGTGATTTACCCGCACCAGCTCGTCAGTAACAGGGGAGTGGATTTATTTTAGGTTTTACAAGTCAGCCCTAAAATGATAAAAAAATACCCGGCATCTGGGGGTGGTACCGGGTATGGCCATAACCAAGAGCAGTCGAGTGTTTTTAACAGTCGAACATTTTTTATCCTTGGTTAGGTGTTTACAGTATCGTTGAGGTCGTTAGGATTGCAAGTTGATGGGTTGTCGTCGCTTTGCTCATACAGTCGTAACTCTTCTCCAGATAATGTCCCTTTGCCTCGCCAGGGTAATAAACGATGATCGCTATGAAATGTAAAATCTAAAAATGGGTATTTGATGATCTCGAAGTAGGGTGAATAATCGAAATCACTGGGTACGCAGAGTTTAGGATTACGCCGGAACAGTTGTACGCCACCAGCGGCGCTGGATTTTTTCACCAGCGGTAAAATGGGAAATTGAATAAATCCAAACGCTTCTGCCAGCATGGTCGAGCAGACGGTGCGAATCGATTTTCCAGGGCGGCTCTTAAATAGGCTCGAGCGCCAGTGTCTCGGTAATAAAATCCAGGGAAATAAAAAGCGGGCAAGGTCAAAAATTTGTCTGACATCATATTCAACGCCCAGCCGGCCAATGGCGTATCGCATAACATCTTGCGCATCTTGATAAGATAAATCTTTAGGGCGGCAAACCCGTAAATGATCTTGCTGATAAATGCTTAATGGATGTACTACCACGCCATGTCCCAGCAGGCTTTCAATAATCAAGTGTGTATTGGGTTCGCAGGCATAGTGGGCTTGAATATCGGCGCGTAGATCCGCGTCCTCGATATCATGAAGGCGTCCAAGATACAGTGCTGCGTGCGTCCATGGGCTGGCAGTAATCCAGCGAATTACTGCGCTAATGCGTGACGTTCCTTCTACTAAAATGACATCGCACGGCTTTAATTCGTGGCGGATTCGTTCAAAGTCGCACATGGGCATGCGCACCCAACCAGGGCGTGATTTTTGTTCGCCATTTAGCCAGTTGATTACGATTTTATTTATAAATGTGAGTGCCACTAACCCAATCCTCGATGCGCCGTTTACGGTAAGCTTCTTGCGATGTTCGTTGTTTGTTATTGATTGATCATTGCGCATGATTCGATTTGAGTGTAGATCAATGTTTTGGTGTAAGATGATGATTTTTGAGACAACAGCATGACCAATGACATCAATCCTACGATTGAAAAAGCCCGTCAAAAAGCCAAAGAGTTTCGTCAGCGAGAAAAGGATATCTTGCGCCAAGCGCAGGATTTATTTGTTCAGCATGGCGAGGATAAGGTCACTGTGGAGCTAATTGCCGAATCTGCGGGGATTGGTAAGGGCACTATTTATAAGCACTTCCAAACCAAGTATGAAATTTATATGCGCTTGATGATCCAATACGAAGAAGAGCTGGCCGAATTGTTTTCCAGTATTTCGGTTGCGGATGATCAAGATCGTTTGATTCGGGCTTATTACAATTTTCGGATGTCTGATCCAGATCGTTATGCTTTGTTTGCTCGTTTGGAACCCAAGTGTTCATCCGAACCATCCGTCAGTGAATTGATGGCTCAATTGCATCGTACGCGGGTTGCCAATATGGATAAGCTGCAATCGTTAGTGAATGCGCGTATTAAAGAAGGCGTATTGATCGATTGCCCAGCTTATTTTCATATTTGCGCTGCATGGGCAATGGTCCACGGTGCGGTCGCTTTGTATGAGTCGGTTTTTTTTAAACAGCTAATTGAGGACAAAGATGCTTTTTTTGATTTCTTACTCGAAGTGAGTGCTCGTTTAGGTGTCAAGCGCACGCGGTGAACTATGACGTTAACAGTTATTCCCTTACAGCAAACCTTACAAAAAGGCTTGGATGCCGCTGCCATTTTAACGGGCCACGCGCTGCAGATGAGCTTGCCGCAAAAAACAGATTTGATTGCAAAGATTAAAGATGAGTTGCAGCGGCAAAATGCCGTCATTGTAGCGCACTACTATACCGATGCAGACGTGCAGGCGTTGGCAGAGGCGACGGGCGGTTGTGTTGCGGATTCATTAGAAATGGCGCGCTTTGGTCGAGATCATCCCGCTTCAACCTTGGTGGTGGCTGGTGTGCGTTTTATGGGAGAAACTGCCAAAATTTTAAGTCCGCATAAGCGCGTCATTATGCCGAGTTTAGAGGCTGAATGTTCGCTGGATTTATCTTGCTCGCCGCAAGCGTTTGCACAATTTAAAGCCGATCACCCTGGTTACACCTCGGTGGTTTATGCTAACACTTCTGCTGCGGTGAAAGCGCAAGCCGATTGGGTGGTCACGTCTAGCATTGCGGTCAAAGTGGTGAAGTTTCTCCAATCGCAAGGCGAAAAAATCTTATGGGCGCCAGACCGTTATTTGGGAGATTATATTCGCCAGCAAACACAGGTCGAGATGGCTATCTGGTCAGGCGCCTGTATTGTGCATGAAGAATTTAAAGCACAAGGTATTCGCGATTTGTTAAAAATTTATCCGGATGCTGGCGTTCTGGTACACCCAGAATCACCTGCCTCGGTTATTGCGCTTGCTGACTTTGTGGGTTCTACCTCGCAATTAATTAAAGCCGCGCATGATCTAGATTTTTTACGCTTTATTGTCGCCACTGATCGCGGCATTTTTTATAAAATGCAACAAGCCTGTCCAGGTAAAATTTTTCTAGAGGCGCCGACTGCAGGCAATGGCGCCACATGTCAAAGCTGTGCACATTGTCCCTGGATGGCACTCAATCAGCTGGAAAACGTGATGCAGACTTTGCGTTCCCCGCAACTTATTGAGTTGGATTCAGAGTTAATTATCCAGGCGCGTAAACCACTGGATCGGATGTTAAGTTTTCAAGGTTAATCAGTGTTAGACATCTCCATTATTCAGCAATTTTGTGCGCAAGCTGGCCTGCCTTTGCAGAGCTGCCAACAAGTTGCGATCATTGATTCGACCAATCGTGCGATGTCGGATTTTTTATTGGCTGAGGATACTTTGCCAGGTTGGCATCTATTGGTCTCAGCACAACAAACTCACGGTCGCGGTCAACGCGGTAGAAATTGGATTTCTCCTGCTAATGGCAATTGGTATTTTTCGCTTGGACGATTGTGTGCCAGCAGAGATGGGCAGTTTCATGATCCTAGTATTGTGCCTGAATCGATGATGATCGGGCAGGTGTGCATGGAGTTGCTAGAATCCTTCGGGGTTTCGCCGCTAACCCTGAAAGCACCCAATGATATTTTGTACCAGCAGCGTAAGTTGGCTGGAATATTGATTGATAATCATTGGCTGGGGCAATGTTGTTATGCTTCTGTAATCGGTGTTGGTGTTAATGTTCGTGCGCATGTCGATATGCAAGAAATTGATCAGCCATGGAGTTGTATTGAAGAGATTGTGCCGTTCAAATGGGTGGATGCCACTGGTTGGTTGGCTGGCTTGTTAATAGCTATGATGCAGGCTTGTGCGCCAAAAACTTGATTTTGCCAGTATTGCCAGCTATTAAATACAAGGCCTTTTTTTTACATAGCCTTTATATGTTTTAATAAAGTATTTTAATAAATGCCTTTTAATCGAAACCAAGGACACGTGATATGTCGGGATTTAAAACGAAGTGGTTGCTGGCGGTTAGTGTAGTAATGTTATCTTTTAATGTGGTCGCGGATGAAGTCTATCAAAGTGAAGATGCGCTCGCATTGCCTGCCTCACAGTCTGCGCCCTTATGGCGTGTACGTGGAGCACTGGGTTTGGCCAGTATCAATGTTGATAGCTATGATCAAGCTCCTGCATTGGATCTGGCAGTGCAAAAAACCATTGATGAGCAGGTAGCCATTGAGTTGGGCTATGAGCATTTCAATGATTTTGATCACAGCTCGCTTGATCAAAGCATTGGTGGCGATGTGATGAAGTTGTCAGTAGTCGGTTATAGCACCTTTATCGAGCAACATCGGTATTTTTTTCGCTTAGGTGCTTTTAGATCTGATTTTGACTGGTCTGCTAGCGAATCAAGTTCAAATACTGATGTCGGTTTTTTTGGTGGCTTTGGGGTAAGTTTTAAAATTGCACCACAGCTTTCGGTGACCACTGAGCTCAATCAATTGTACGCTGCTTCGGTTGCTGAAGCTGACATCAACGTTACGCAGATTTTATTGGGTTTGGAATACGAAATTTAGGCGTCAGTTTAAGTCGGTTCAGGGATCTTGGCGTGACGTAGTGGCAGGATGCTACGCAGTTCGGACGCCATTTTTTTTAAGCTTGCCTCGGTGGTTTCCCAATCTATGCACGCATCGGTGATGGATACGCCATAACGCAAATCTTTTAATCGCCCCGGTTTTTGATTGCCTGCTTGTAAATTACTCTCAATCATGACGCCAAAAATAGATTGATTACCATCAATGATTTGTTGCGTGATGTTTTTGAGTACGAATGGTTGTAGTGACGGGTCTTTATTAGAGTTGGCATGACTGCAGTCAATCATGATGTTTTTGGGTAATTTGCGTATGCTCAAGGCTTGTTCGCAAAGTTGCACATTTACCGAGTCATAATTAGGTTTGCTATCGCCGCCACGCAGGACAATGTGGCCGTAGTTATTACCTTTAGTGTGTATGATGGACACTTGACCTTGTTGGTTGATACCTAAAAATCGATGTGGGTTAGCCACCGACTCCATCGCATTAATGGCGACTGCAAGGTTGCCATCGGTACCATTTTTAAAGCCAACCGGAGTCGATAACCCAGATGACATTTCTCGATGTGTTTGACTTTCTGTGGTTCTGGCGCCAATTGCAGACCAGCTGATGAGGTCTTGCAAATATTGCGGGGAAATCGGATCTAAGGCTTCAGTAGCCGTCGGCAAACCCAAGGTTCCCAAATCATTTAATAACTGTCTACCTATATGTAAGCCTTCTTCGATTTCAAAGCTGTCATCTAAGTAAGGGTCATTAATCAAGCCTTTCCAACCCACTGTGGTGCGGGGTTTTTCAAAGTACACCCGCATGGCGATAAATAAGGTGTCTGATACTTCATCCGCTAGGAGCCTGAGTTTTTGAGCATATTCGATAGCTGCTTTGGTGTCGTGAATAGAGCAGGGCCCTACTACGACAAAAAACCGGTGATCTTTGTGTTCAAGGATGTCGCGAATCACTTGGCGGCTGTGCAAAACGGTTTTGTGCGTAATTGGGTCCACTGGTATGTGGCTTTTTAATTCCTCAGGCGGAAGTAATACCGTATGGCTCTGAATATTGATATTGTGAAGCAGGTCAGTTGTCATAAACCTCAGCATGCATATTGCAAAAAAAATATACTGTAAGTGCAAATCTCAGAATTAAAAAAACCCCTGAAAAAATGTAGCTGGCATCAGGGGTTTATAAAAACTTCAGATCTGCCACAAGGGGCAAGTATCACGAAGTGATCACATTATAGAGGAGACCTAATAATGCAAGCAATATGACTTCATCTCGAGTTGTTCATGTTTATGTCGGTAAAGCTGACTTGTGAGTTTTGAAATTGCCAGTTTCTATTTGATGTTTTCTAAAAAGAAATCTTGAGTTACATTGTTACATTCTTAGAGATCTTCTACTATTGATAAGGAAGTTTAACTTATTATGTTAAATACTTGATCGAACTTTACTCACTCACTGGGTGCTATCATGGATGCCAATCGTAACTCATCTTTGGGAAATGCTTCTGCATTAGAAAAGCCACGCATACTAATTGTGGAGGACGATGAGCGTTTAGCCAATCTTAGTAAAGATTACCTTGAAAGTAATGGTATGGATGCGTCAGTCATTAATGATGGCAAAGAAGCTATACGCCGTATTATTAAAGATCAGCCGGATTTGGTGGTTTTGGATTTAATGTTGCCGGGCGCGGATGGATTAGAGGTTTGCCGTGAAGTGCGTAGCGAGTACCATAAACCGATTTTAATGCTGACAGCACGTACTGATGATGTAGATCAAGTGTTAGGTTTAGAAATGGGCGCAGATGATTATGTGCCTAAGCCAGTTCGACCACGCGTGTTATTGGCGCGGATTCGTGCCTTGTTGCGACGCAATGATAATCAGGACTCGGTAGATAATAACGTTGTTGAAGTTCCCTTGGAACGTTTGGTTTTTGGGAATTTGATGATTGACAATGGTGCTCGTGAAGTGCGCTTGAGTGATCTACCTGTTGATTTGACGAGCGCGGAGTACGACTTGTTATGGTTGTTGGCGTCTAATGCAGGCAAAATTTTGTCACGCGAAGCAATTTTTGAGCGGTTGCGTGGCATTGAATATGATGGCCAAGATCGATCAATCGATGTGCGTGTTTCTCGTATTCGACCAAAGGTCGGTGATGATCCTATGAATCCACGTCGAATAAAAACGGTGCGCAGTAAAGGTTATTTATTTGTTAAAGATGTTTTAATCAACTGACGCTTTTATTAGCTGGTTATTTAGCTGGCGTGCTTGCGCGGCACAATAGTAATTGTTTTATATCGCGCTCAGGTGAATAGTCCGCCGTCATGAATAGTATATTTGTTCGTATTTATGGTGGCATGTTGGTGTCAATGATTGTTGTTGGCCTGATTTCCTATGTTTTGATCGTACAAAGCAATACCCACTTTAATATGGCCTACCATGAGGCCATATTAAAGGGCTCGTTGCGATTAGTAGCCGTGGGCATGTCTCGGTATCAAAATCAGGCGCGTGCCGACTGGTTAGATTTTTGTCGGAATCACTTGGGTTTAGATTTGCAGGTCAAGTCAGTTATCAGTGCCGGCTTGCCGGATAATGTGGTGCACGAAGTGAAGCGCCACCAAGCAGTCGTAAGCCGAAGTTTAGGAAATAAAACCTTGCAGGTTTATGCATTGGTGCCCACTTCAGAAAATTTAATTGTCTTTGCAGAATTAAGTCAATTCTCAGAACAGCAGGTGTATGGTTCGGTAGAGTTGATTCTTAAAGAGCTGCAAGCCCATCCTGCAGTAGAATGGGAATCTTTGTTAGCTGATTTACAAGAGATGTTTGGATTTTCTTTGCAGCGGAGTGATCCTGCGCAATTGGTGCTATCTGTTGCGCAACGCCAGCAATTACGTGAAGGCCAGACAGTTTTGCAGTTTAACAATAATGCGCAAAACTTATCAACGCTGCAGGTGGTCGCTGCTATACCGGATGAAAGCGATTATCTGGTTATGGGGCCAGTTAATTTATTCGATTTTTTGCCGTTTCATTTATTTATTGTTTGCGGAGTGGTTGCCATTATTGTCATGGGTTTCACTTCTTATGTATTGGTGCGGCCATTGTTGGTGCGTCTAAAACGCTTAGAGGAAACGGCAGTAAAAATTCGTCGAGATGATTTGAGTGCTAGGGTAACGGTGGATAGTCATGATGCTTTGGGTCGCTTGGCTTCGACCTTCAATGATATGGCGGAGCATATTCAGCGCTTAATTAGTTCTCAACGAGAAATGACGAATGCAGTGTCGCATGAACTGCGTACGCCGGTGGCACGCTTACGTTTTGGATTAGAAATCGTCGCTGATTGCGATGATACTGAAAAGCGTTTGCAGCATTTAGAGGGAATAGATGGTGACATTCAAGAGTTGGAAACTTTGATCGATGAGATTCTTACCTATGCTTCTTTAGAAGAAGGTACGCCATCGCTCAATATGCAAATGGTGGAGATTGATGTCGTTTTGGCTCAAGTGAAAAAAGAAACTGATCAATTGGGGCGGGGGGTCAGTATTGAGCATGTTCCATCCCAAGAAGCGGGCGAGTTACGCTTTGCGGAATGCGAAGAGCGTTACATTCATCGCATTACTCAAAACTTGGTGGGTAATGCCACGCGTTATGCGGCTTCGCATGTGCGTATTTCTTCAGCATGTGAAGGCGGCATGTATCGCATTGATATAGAAGACGATGGTCCAGGTATTCCGCCAGACCAATGGGAGAAGGTGTTCGTGGCGTTTACTCGCTTGGATGATAGTCGCACACGTTCCTCAGGTGGCTACGGTTTGGGTTTGTCGATTGTGGAACGCATCGCCTACTGGCATGGCGGCGTGGCGAATGTTAATCGCAGCAGTTTAGGTGGCGCCAAGTTCACCGTTATCTGGCCACGCAAACAAGCGTTGCGAAAAACCATGACGGAAAATCTTTCAAGTCAGCAACATAAAACGCGCTTCTGGCAGGCTAAATCCTCCTGATCATTTGCGTAATATTTGATTTTTTTGTAGCTATTCAGCACCCTATCAAGAAAAGTAATGTAAAAAAAGTTTGATAGGTTTTTTGGCTAAAACTTTATTTTAAACATACCAATTGAAGGCCCTGAAAAATGACAAGTAAAATGGGCAAATCAAGCGCATGTAGCTGGATAAAGATACCAGCCTAGGGGGAGCTTTACGAGTATGGAATTTAAAAGCGCCCCACCGCGAAGATAAAGCGCATTTTTTTGACTTAAAAAAAGTAGCCTTTTTAAATGCTCAGACTTGATTGGATGACTGAGTCATGTGTACCGCTGAGTTTTAATTTGCGTGTTACACGCCGCCGCGCCGGAGCACGCGGATCAATATGATCACCACTGCGGCGACTAATAGAATATGAATAAAACCGCCCATGGTGTAAGCAGACACCAAGCCGAGCGCCCAAAGTACCAGTAAAACAACCGCAATGGTTTCTAACATATTCGTTTCTCCGTGGATTGGTTTGGGTTACATCGTTTAGCTGAACGCGCTTGCCATCAGCCAAATTTTAAAGATTGATGACTTCTGTCTGTGCGTTATCCAACATAACGCGCTTAAATGACCTTGTAATAATTACAGAGTATGGCGTTGCTTATCAGTATGGGCAGCGGTAAACTTCCGACGGTCAAAAATTCACTAGCTCACACAATTAACTTAATTTTAATGCTCCAGCTATTCTTTTTACCCAAGGAAACCAGTACCTTGCCAGCAGCTGCCCCAGAAAAAGCCGCCCCTGAACAAAATCATTTATTGGCTGCATTGCCAACCGAAGTAAAAAACCGCTTGTTTTCCTCGCTTGAGTTGGTTGAGTTTGTCCTTGGCGATGTTCTTTATGAGTCGGGCGATACGTTAACGCATGTCTATTTTCCAACAGATTCGATCATCTCCTTGTTGTATGAAATGGAAAACGGTTCCTCTGCTGAAATTTCGGTTGTTGGCAATGAAGGCTTGGTCGGTGTCGCTTTGTTTATGGGTGGCGAAAGCACACCGAGTCGAGCCATCGTGCAAAGTGCTGGTTCTGCTTATCGCTTGCCAGGTCAAAAAATTAAAGATGAATTTAACCGCCATGGTGACGTGCTCGTTATCCTTTTGCGTTATACGCAATCCTTAATCACGCAAATGGCACAAACCGCCGTTTGCAATCGTCATCACTCGATTGATCAACAGTTGTGTCGTTGGCTACTGTTATCGCTAGATCGTTTGCCCAGTAATCAATTGACCATGACACAAGAATTGATTGCTAACATGCTCGGTGTACGCCGCGAAGGTGTTACCGAGGCTGCTGGAAAATTGCAGTTACTCGGTGTGATTGAATATAGCCGTGGTCATATTACCGTATTAGATCGCCCCAGACTTGAACAGCTCAGCTGTGAATGTTACGCCGTTGTCAAAAAAGAAAGCGACCGATTGTTAGCACCGATTCATCAAAATTTATAACCTGTCCCATCCTTGGAAATTAAAAATTCATCGACACGCCAAGACTGGCAACATCAACATGCGCTGAAGCGTCAGCATTAAATGCAAACTCATCACCAACTTTGTAACGCTCCATTTCAGCTCTAATCGCAATGGTTTCTGATAGGTTGAAGTTGGCACCAACCCCATAAAAATTCTCGTTACCGGTAATGGTATCGCTAAAGGTATTGAGCACCACCACCTTATCACGCCACCACAACCGACCGCCTTTGATAAACACCTCGAAGCGATCAGCAAACGGATAAAACCCAACTAACGCAATCGTGTTGCCGGTGAGATCCGCCGAGTAACCATTATGACCTGATGTACCATAATCATTCACAGCGCCTTCAACGCCGATATAATCGTTATATTTGCCGCCGACAAAAACCTTCAGCGCTGAAATATTATTTTCATCAAAATCAGAATCGTTGACTCGGCTTAAGCCGTATGCACCCCCGACATAATATCCAGGTTCGGCATTGGCTGAATTTGTCGCGAGTAAAAGTGCTCCGGTCATGCTAATGGCTAAGGTAGCCCGCATTATTTTGGTGTGATTGGTTAAGTTCAACATTTTGAAATCCTTTTAAAATTAAGACCAGTTTGAAATTTCGATCGTCGATTTAACCTGTGTCATTGACGAAACGTGTGAAGCATTTAACAACAGCGCTTTTTTTTCATGCGTTTCGCGCCTAAACCCAGCAACAACATGCCGGTGCCAATCGCAGCTAGTTGCCAAGGATGTGCGTGGGCATAGTCATTACCGGCTTTAACCGATGTTTTGGCGTGATCGCTTATGCTGCTGCCGATGGCATCTAATGATTTTGTGGTTGAATCAACATATTGAGCAAATGCCGCTTTAGCATGTGCAAGCTCATCTCCTGTGAGTGCACGGGTGGATTTAATAAAGTGGTTGAGCTGTTCTTGAATGGTATCGGTATGCATATGGAACTCCTAGGTTGCTACAGAATGGTCGAAACACGAGATTTCGACCGGTTTTTTTTTAACGCGATAGCGGTTGTATCCAACGAACTCGTGTTACTGAGTAGCTGTCTGTGGATTGGCAATGATGACTTCCACGCGGCGATTTTGTTGGCGTCCTGTAGAAGAATCATTGCCTGCGACCGGATCACCTTCACCTTTACCCGATGCTTCCAAACGATTAGAGGCGACGCCTTCTCTCACTAAATACGATTTAACCGCGTTGGCGCGACGTTCCGATAAATTAAAGTTGGAATCTTCACTGCCCACACTGTCCGTGTGACCCTCAATAATGACGCTGCGCTCGGGATATTTATTCAGAAAGTTAGCGAGTTTGCCAAGGTGATTGGCTGCACCACCTTTGAGCTCCGACTTGCCTGTTGCAAACAATAAATCCCCGAGCGTGACCACCAAACCGCGTTCGGTAGTTTTGGCATTTAACTCATCGATTTGTCGCTGTAACTCATCGGTTTGTTGTCTGGCGAGCTGTGTGTCTTGACGTGCAGAATTCGCATCCATTTTGGCCATGTCGGCTTCTTGCGTACGCGAATCCAAGCGGGCAGTTTGACGTTGTTCGCTCAAATTTTTTCGTTGATCTTCGAGCAAGCGACTTTGTGCTTGCGCACTGGCAATATCGACTTTGCGATCGGCCATCCATACCAAGTGGGCAGCCAGTGCTTTATCTTTTTGGGGTTGCTCCGCACTGCGCACAGCTTCTTCAGCTGCATTAATGGCAACTGGTGCACGACTCGCCAATTGTGCGTCCGATTGCAATGTGGTTAATTTAATGCGGACTTCATTAGCGCCTTCGGGTTTTTTTATCGAAGAACAGCCAGCGAGTAATAAAGAGGAAAAGGATGCGGTAGTGACCGCGATGGTGATGATTTTTTTAATGTCCCGCTTATCGATTTTCATTGGTGAGCTCCTGAATGGTTAATCATCGGTTGCATAGTCATAGGTTGCATAGGCATGGGTTGCATGGAATTATTTCGGTGCATTTCTTGTTTCATAGTCTCGGTGCTATTTTTCATTTCATCATTAACGGATTTTGCTTTGACGGCCTCTGACTTGGCAGATGCCAACTCGGCATCGACGCGCGCTTGTTCTGCTAAGCGCTGCGCTTCCACCATTTTTTCTTGATGCACGGCATCGCGTGCAGCGCTGAGTTTTTCGCGTGCTTCACCGAGTTCAGGCGATGCATAATCCGCAACACGCGCTTGCTCGGCATTGCTAATCGCAAGCTCCGCAGCTTGTAGGGCTTGCGTGGGTGGTGGCGCGGAAGCGCAAGCTGTGATGGTGATTAAGCTGGCCGCTGTGCTGATTAAAAATAAAAAATGCCGACAAGTTTTTAATGTTGGCCTGCTTTTATCCTTGGCATCATGTTCAGATTGCAAGGCGTCATTCATCTTGTTCATATTGATTTCCTTAGTTGAGTAATAATGGGTGAGTAAAAATTTATTAACAGTGATAAAAATTTAGAATTAACGTTAATGATGAAATGCTAATTCTGGCGAAGATAAATGCTGCAAAACATTATGCTGACCTAATGCAATGGGTTTGCCGGCCACAACAGAAGCGGCCATGGCCAACATGCGTACGACCTTACTGTTGGGCGTATCCCAATATTCAGCAATATCGGGTATAAATTTAAGTAGCGCTAAGTAGGTTGATTCAGGTCCATCGGGAAACCACGGACGCGCCAGAGGCGTCCATAACATCTCGATATGCGCACGATGTGTTTCCAGTTCGCCATGACCCGACATGGTGACAAAAGTACCGCGTGTTGCATCCATAAAAGTTAAGTTAAGAATATTCAACTGCTCAGCTTTAGCTGAACGTAGATCGGTAAAGAACCACAGCGCTCCATTGCTATCCATTTCCAAAGCGGACATAGGGCGACTGATGAGTGTCCCACTGGTATTTAAGCTGGTCATCATGCCAACCGACATGTTCTCGATTAATTTGCAAAGTTGGCTACGATCATTACTGGTTTGATTTTCGGTTTTCATCTAAAGCTCCTGGGATATTCAACTATCCTGTGACATTTAAAGAAGACGTTAACTTTTTAAGGCATACAATATATTCCCGTGATCTGTCATTTAACCGAGCTAGTCCAAGTGAGCATGACGGTGCTGATTTTTTTCTTAAAGAAATTACAAAGTTAAAGCGGTTGATTGAACTGACTTCACGCCGCGAATATTACCGGCTAACTCAATGGCCAGCGCTCTTTCTGCGCCACTGTCGACTTTACCGCTGAGCGATACCACGCCGCCATGCGTGCTCACTTTGATGTCATTTGCATTCACATTGCGGGAATACATAAAAGTGGATTTAACTTTGGTGGTGATCCAGCTATCAGCAATATCAGTACCGGCAGATTGAAGAATGGCTTTATCTTTAATGGTTGTTTTATCAACCACTAAACGATTATCCACGGCGACCACGCCATGAGTATTCATCGCTAAGCGCCCTGCAATATTTTTGGTGGCTGTGCTATCAGCGGTACCGGTTAACCTCACTTTTCCAGATTGCGTGTCGACATCCGTTGTTAATCCATCGGCGTATTTGCTCCAAAGTAATTTGGATTTAACCGCCGAGGTAATGGTGGCATCATCAATAACGTCGCCATATCCACGATCGTTTTTTGGCTTCATTGGTACCACATAATCCGCTTGTACTTGAATCTGATTGTCGACTTCTTTAATACCCGATACACCCAGCGCAATTTGTTTGGCTAAATCTTTATTCACGTCTTCTTCGACAACACCGCTTAATGTGGCTTTGCCGTCTGATACTGATACTTTAATATCGTGTGCTCGCAGATATGGGCTGAGCGCGTAGGTGGTCCAGATTTGTGCTTCTTGTCTGGCATTCACCACCTCTGAGGATTCGGCAAAAACAGGGCTGCTAACGACCGCAAGCGTTATGCTGGAAACCATCAATAATTTTTGCATTGGTTTTATTAATGGTTTTATCAATTTTTTTTCAAAACTTGTTTTTTTAAACATGTGTATTGCTCCAAATAATGACAATATTTTATAAAGGTAAAATTCACATCGATTTTTAAAACTCAATCGGGCCGTGTAAACGGCTCGATTGAGTAGAGCGATCTACATGAACGATTGCTAGAGCACGTTTTTTACGGATTACTTGTGTTTGTTGATGAACTCGTTGACCTGTTTTTCAGCGGCATCACGCGTCATTGCATAACGCTCCTGAACGAGACCGGTCAGCTTTTGTGCATGGCCTTCGGTTTCCAGCAGTTCATCATCGGTTAACTTTCCCCAAGCGATTTTGGCCGCCCCGACTTGCTGCTTCCATTTACCTTTCATTTCTTCAACAGAAGGTATGTTCATGATGGTTTATTCTCCAGCGCGATAATGGGGCCTGAATATTTGAGTAATGGATCATGCGTTTTGTTTTTGGCATGAATGGGGGTTGATTGATTGCCGTCAACTTTTCGATTACGCACACTGTCCGAATCTACCGGTTTGTTGTGTTGAACAGCATCTGACTTGCGGTTATAAGATGCCTTACCGTTAGAGTTTTTATTGGGTGCGCCATGAGAATCATGGTTGTCTGTGGATTTGCTCATATTGATCTCCAGTCAATCCAGCTGCCGTGAAATTACGACAAGCTGGAGAGCTGAGAATAGAGCGCTAAGCGTGTGGCATCGGTGCGCTGACACGCTTATAAGAAAATTAACTTATTTTGAAATAATTATTGAGATAATTTCACGCGATTTAAACGCAAGGCATTGGTTATCACCGAAATCGAACTTAAACTCATCGCCAACGCTGCAATCATGGGCGATAGCAGCCAACCGGTGAATGGATACAATACCCCGGCCGCTAACGGCACACCTAAGGCGTTGTAAATAAAGGCTGCAAGGAGATTTTGTTTCATATTGAGTACCGTCGCATCCGACAATAATCTGGCTGTTGCAATACCGCGCAAATCACCTTTCACTAATGTGACTTGCGCACTATTCATGGCGACATCGGTGCCGGTACCCATGGCAATACCGATATTGGCTTTGGCCAGGGCAGGGGCATCATTAATGCCGTCACCTGCCATGGCGACAAACCTTCCTTGTTGTTGAAACTTTTCGACCAAGGCCAGTTTATCTGCAGGCTTTACTTCGCCATGAATCTCATCAATACCTAGCTTGTCGGCTACGGATTTTGCGGTGGTATAACTGTCACCCGTTGCCATCACCACGCGAATGCCTGCTGCTTTTAGCCTCGCTACAGCATCGGCTGTGCTGGGTTTGATCGGATCCGAAACCGCCAATAATCCTGCCAGTTTTTTATCGATCGCAAGGTACATGACGCTCGCCCCGGTGTTGCGTAATTGCTCGGCCTCAGCGTCTAATGCCAATGGCGAAACACCCACTTTCTCCATTAATATTCGATTACCCAGCGCCAGTTGCTGTTGATCCACTGTGCCGGTAACGCCCATACCCGTTTCAGAAGAAAAGGCCGTGGTGGTTTTGAAAGTCATCTGGCGAGATCGCGCATGCGTAACAATCGCATCGGCCAACGGATGTTCACTGCCTTGATTTAAACTGGCGGCCAATAGCAGAACTTGATCATCGGTAAAACCAGGGGTGGCGATCACGCAATCAAACGTGGGTTTGCCGGCGGTCAGCGTGCCGGTTTTATCGACAATCAGTAGATCAATTTTGCGCAGGTGTTCAATGGCGGCGGCATCCCGAAATAAAATACCTTGTGAAGCGGCGCGACCAGTCGCCACCATAATCGACATGGGGGTAGCTAATCCCAATGCGCACGGACATGCAATGATTAACACCGCAACAGCATTAATAAAACCATATACCCAGCCGGATGCGCCGCCGACAAATCCCCACGTAAAAAAAGTCAGTATGGCCATGCTGATCACGCCTAAAACAAAATAACCCGCTACGACATCCGCCATGCGTTGCAGCGGTGCTCGCGAGCGTTGCGCTTGCGTCACCATTTGTACAATTTGAGCCAATACGGTTTGCGAACCTACTTTTTCTGATTGCACCACCAAGGCGCCGTTGGTGTTTATGGTGGCACCAATCAATGGATCGCCGATTTTTTTACTAACGGGTAAGGGTTCACCGGTTAACATGGATTCATCAACCGCGCTGCTGCCTTCTATGACCACGCCATCAACCGGAATTTTTTCGCCAGGGCGAACCCGCAAATGATCACCGATATGTACGTGCGTGATCGGCACATCTTCCTCGCTGCCGTCAGCATGAATGCGTTTAGCGGTTTTAGGTGCAAGACCTAACAAGGATTTAATGGCCGCTGAGGTTTGTGAGCGGGCTTTGAGTTCCAGTATTTGTCCTAACAAGGTGAGCGAAATAATTACGGCAGCGGCTTCAAAATAAACACTGACGCGTCCCATCGATTGAAACTGGATGGGAAACCATTGCGGGGCAACTGTGGCCACCACACTGTAGATAAACGCCGAACCTGTACCCATCGCAATTAATGTCCACATGTTCAGACTGTGCTTGATGACCGACTGTGCACCGCGAATAAAAAATGGTTGACCTGCCCACAACACAATGGGTAATGATAAAAATAATTCGATCCACGATTGGGTATTGGCTGTCAATAAACCCAAACGATGTCCAAACATCGCGAGTGCCGCGACTGTCACCGTGAGTGGCAAGGTATACCAAAATCGCTGGCGAAAATCGTGCAATTCAGGATTGTCTGTTTCATCTAAAGAGGGTTGTACGGGCTCCAGTGCCATCCCACATTTTGGGCAAGCTCCAGGGCCGGTTTGCATGACTTCTGGATGCATCGGGCAGGTGTAGTCGTTGTTCTCGGTTACTAAGGTATCGGTTACTAAGGTATTGGTTGCCAATGGTGTGGTTAAAGTGTGCGGTTGAGGCTGCAAATAGTGCTCCGGATCAACGCGGAATTTTTTCAGGCATGTTGGATTGCAAAAATACCAATTTTTTTCTTGGTACTGCAGATGATGGGGAGAAGTAGCGGTAACGCGCATGCCGCAGACAGGATCGATGAGGTTCGAGCCAGCTGGTTGCGCAGATTTTTCAGCAGTTTGTGGTTGAGTAGACATGAATTTCTCCGGTCATCCGAGTTAGCTTGCTTTGACCTTTTTACATTAGACCGCATATTAAGCGACGCTAATAGTTGCCATCGATAGAGGGGGGCAATAAAGAGGGTCATATTGCACAGAAGGGCATATTGCTTCAGTTATGCATTGGTTTCTAGCAATAAAGGTAACCCTAGATAAAATCGTTGGTTTTACCTGCAGAGCAAATCCGAGTAAGATGCCTGATTTTTAGATGGGGAGGCTGAGCTTGAGTAAAGAAGAGAAAGTGCCACAAAAGACCCATGTTTACCGTGTGTTTTTTGTCAGCCAAGGTCAGGTCTACGAAGTTTATGCACGGGAAATATATCAGTCCGACTTATATGGTTTTATTGAAGTGGAAGAATTTATTTTTAATAATCGTTCACAGTTGGTGGTTGATCCGGGTGAAGAGCGCTTAAAAACTGAGTTCACCGGGGTGGCGCGCAGTTATCTACCCATTCATACCATTTTGCGTATTGATGAAGTCGAGAAAGAAGGTGTGCCGAAAATTACCGATGCGGGCAAGCTCGGTAGTAATGTTGCGCATTTTCCACAAATGTCTAGCTTTGGTAGTGCCAGTGGTGGTGATCGCTCTAAATCTTCTTGAAGGTGCTCACCCTCTTGTTGAGGGCGCTCATTTGTCTGGCTGGCCATTTGTCTGGCTGGATAGCCGCTCATGGGTTTATGCCTTCCAATAAAATGCTGGGAGCATCAATAGAGGTTAGCGTCAGAATCAGTTGTCGTAGTACTAGCTCGACTGGCATTGGGTTTTGGCCCTTGACGGCCAGATCAAGCTGATGACACAGATGTTGTGCAGTGACCACCTGCTTGCCAGATAACTTTTGCGCGTGTTCAATGAGTGGTCTTTGTCGTTGCTTCCAGATTTTGTGTTGATCAAAAACTTGTTGTGTGGATGCGTTGCTTTGACGCGCTGCTTTTAATGCGGCTATTACGCGCACCTCTTTCGCGATGGCCCATAGAATGAGAATCGGTTCTTCGCCGCAGGCCAATAGTGATTGCATGATGACGAGGGATTTTGTGGTATCGCTTTGCAGTAGATAGTCAACTAAATCAAAAATGGAGTAGTGAGCGCTTTTGCTAATGGTGGCTTCAAGTTGTTGCCGATTAATGCTGACTTGTTGACCTTTTTCGCCGTATCGTAATGCCAGTTTTTCAATGGCCTGCGCCGCCGACAATAAATTGCCTTCGACCAGTTCGGCGAGTTGTTCGCCAAGATCAGTGTTTGCTGCCAGTCCAGCTTGTTGTAAGCGATGTTGAATCCATCGGGGTAGTTGTGCGCGCTCTATTGGCCAAATGGTTAAATGCGTACCGATGTTTAACATGGCGGTGTACCAGTGGCTGCGAGCAACATTGGCATCAAGCTTTGGTGTAAAAATAGCGACGATGAGGTCGGGGGTGCCATTGCTAGCGCTTACGCTTAATTGCAAGCTGAGCTTTTCTAAGCAGGCTTGCGCATCCTTAGGGAAAGTGCCTTTATCCCAAAGTAATTCGACATAACGCAAGCTACTAAATAAAGACTGGTTGCCTGTTTCGTGTGGTAACTGTGACCACTTAAAGTCGGTATCAGCTTGTAAGCGCACGCGTTCAGAGTAGCCTTGGGCGGTCAGCGTTTGTTGCAGCAGTTGCCGTGCTTCTTGCTGTAATAAAATCTCGTCACTGCTGATCAAGTAAAACGGCCTTAAACCCTGGCGTAGATGTGGGGCCCAGCCCTCTAAGTTTATTTTCATTGTTCGGGTTTCAATTGGGTTGAGCGGGTGCTGATGTTTGAATCGGGTTTGCTAAGACTTGTATCGGGTTTATTAAGATGCGAATTGGGCTGGCTTAGGTGTTGTTGTAAGCGTAACAGCAATTGTTGTATCAGTTGTTGGCGCAACTCCTGTTGGATTAAGCGCTCTTCTTGCGTTTTGCCGCTGAGGTTGTTGGCGTTGAAATTGTAGGTGCGCTGCTGGCTGAGCTGGGTCAGTGTTAATTTTTCCTCAGCATTAGGGCTGTGGAAGGAAAAGCTTAATTTTTCAGTAACCGTGTATTGTGCAGCACGGCCACTGGCATCATAACTGGCGATTTTTTTCTCAGAGCTTGCGTTGTTGAGGGTGAGTTGACGTTCTGCTGCGTCGTCAACACGAATGGCCTGTTGTTTTAACGCCGGTAATAATAGCCGTAGCCAAAACACCTGACCAGTTTGATCCACCACAGCAAAATGTTTCGATGCTGTTGGCCATTCACCCAAGCCCTGTCCACGTAGATGGAAGCCGCAGCTTGTGAGTAGGCAAATTAAAACAGTAGTAAGCATGGCCCGGGGCAAAAGCGTCATCAGTAGCAGCCTTTATAAACATTTTGCAGGGCAGTCTATCAAAGCCGCAGAGTAATTGCCCCTTGCATGAGAGAATCTCTACGGCATGACGGCATGATGGGTTTTGAGCCTTACGTTAGAGGTCAAACGGAAATATACCATCGTCTCCACTAGGGCTGCGAGAAGTAGCAATGCTGAGCTCTGAATCAGAATTGTTATTTTCTGGTTGGTTGAGTTCTTGTTGTGCTTGTAAACCAGCGGGTAGGCGAAATTGAACAATTTCACTAGAGCTGCTAGAAGTAGCAATACTGAGCTCTGAGTCTGAATCAGAGTTGTTATTTTCTGGAGGGTTATGGAGTTGTCCTCTTTGACCATTGGTGATTGCAAGGTACATATGCCAAGCTCTTGCATTACAGAAATTTCTGTGTTCACGTTGTTGGAGAGCGTCACCTTCAATGGCTTGAGGTTGACGATTGATGGGGATGGGTAGACTTGCAGTTGGTCTATCTGATGTTGTGTTTTGAGGATTTCGCAGTAGGTTTTGGGTTGGCAAAGCGTGGTGGGTATATCTGGGGGAGGCGGCGGCTGTAGGTGTAATATTTTCAAGGGGTGTATCATTTCTGTGCACGGATGTTACCAGATTGGTATGATTGGGCCTTAGCCACGAAAACAAAAAGCCGCAAGGGTTGAAGTTGGTCATAAATAATATCCTTTAATGAAGTGGGTTTGTTGGGCAGCTCTGTAATGGGTAAATTGGTAATAGGCCAGTTGGCAATAAGAAAGCTGGCTAATCTACCCGTGTGTTGTTTAAGAAATCAGTGGGTTGTTTACCAGAATATCTGCGTCAGGATAAACGTAATGAAGTCTATCATTTATAATAAAAAGTTTTGTGATGCTGTTGAAATTTATGTGAACCACTACTGAAATGATTTGCTTGCGCCGCGTTGCGGTGCAAATGACTTGCTTTGCGGAGCACGTCTCGGCTAGAATCGCCCGTTTGATGAAAGACTCCCAGTAAGTCATACCCTACAAGAAAGGATTGAGGATCATGTCCGCAAAATATGCCGTCATTGCGACGGGTGGTAAGCAATTGAAAGTCTCCGAAGGCCAGTACTTGCAAGTAGAGCTGCTGAAGGGTAATCCAGGTGATACGATCGAATTCGATAAAGTATTATTAATCGGTGATGAGACTAACCAATGCTTGATTGGCTTGCCCTATGTTAATAACGCTAAAGTCAGCGCTGAAATCCTTAGCCATGGTCGCGATAAAAAAGTTCGTATTATCAAGATGCGTCGTCGTAAGCATTATCGTCGCACTCAAGGTCATCGTCAGCATTATACCGAAATCAAAATTCATTCGATTGCCGTCTAGAAAATTCCGCATTTATTTATAGGATTAATTTGTTATGGCACATAAGAAAGCTGGTGGTAGTACTCGTAATGGTCGTGATTCCCATTCCAAACGTTTGGGGATTAAGCGATATGGTGATCAAGTGGTGTTGGCCGGCAATATTTTGGTGCGCCAGCGCGGTACAGAATTTCATCCAGGTTCTAACGTGGGCATGGGTACAGACCATACTTTGTTTGCCAAAATTACCGGTCGTGTAAAGTTTGAAGTGAAAGGTGAGAAAAAGCGTCGGACCGTCAGTATTGTTGCCGTTTGACACGAGCACAAGCTGCTGACTTCAAACCCCGCTTAGGCGGGGTTTTTTGCATTTATACGCTGATGTTACATATGGCATTTTCATTAAAATGCGCTCGCTCTTGTCTGGCAAGTGTTTATTACACACGAGTATTCCCCTTGTCAGGGGGCGTATTTTCTCGATTGAGCAGTGACTTTTTTGTTGGGTAATTTTTTTCCGAGTAATATGGGTGCTGGGTAATATCGGTTATCGAGTTAAATTTTGAGCGTGAGTTTTAGATTATGAAATTTGTCGATGAAGCCATCATTCATGTTGCCGCCGGCAATGGCGGCCGTGGTTGCTTGAGCTTTCGGCGCGAAAAGTTTATTGAATATGGAGGCCCTAACGGTGGTAACGGCGGTGATGGTGGCTGTGTCTATCTACGTGCTGATGCGCATCTGAATACGCTGGTCGATTTCCGTTATCAACATCATCATCGTGCAGCCAACGGTCGGCCTGGTGAAGGTAGTTTGTGCACTGGCTCGAAAGGTGATGACTTGTTTTTGGCGGTGCCGGTGGGCACTACCGTTTTTGATGCGGATACGGATGAGCTGCTGGGCGATTTGTCTGCCCCTGATCAGCAGTTACTGGTAGCGCGCGGTGGTATTCGTGGTTTTGGCAATGCCCACTTTAAAACCAGCACCAATCGAGCGCCGCGCAAAGTCACGTTGGGTACGGAAGGTGATCAAAGGCGATTGCGTTTTGAATTACAGGTGTTGGCGGATGTGGGGTTGTTGGGATTTCCGAATGTGGGTAAATCTACCTTGTTGCGAGCAGTTTCCAATGCCAAGCCGAAAGTTGCGGATTATCCGTTTACCACCTTGGTTCCCAATATTGGTGTAATTATGGTTGATCCGCTGCGCAGTTTTGTGATGGCGGATATTCCGGGTCTGATCGAAGGTGCTGCCGATGGCGCCGGTCTTGGTGGGCGTTTTCTCAAGCATCTTTCTCGCACGCGCTTAATTTTGCATATGGTGGACATCAGTGCTGGTGTGGACCAAGCGGTGAAGGCTTATCATTTGTTAGAAAAAGAATTGCAGATATGTAGCCAGGCTTTGTATGCGCAGCCGCGTTGGGTGTTATTGAATAAATGTGATGTGTTGTTGCCTGAGCAAGTGGCTGAATTTGCCGCGCAGTGGCGCGAAGATGCTGAATTTTTAGGTCCGATGTTTGCAATCTCTGGCGCCACTCGCACTGGCTTGCAGCCCCTGTTGCAAGCGATTATGCAGGAAGTAGAGGCGCACGCTGCGCATGTTTTAGAGGATGAAAGTTTTGCCGATCAATCACGGCATAAGCAAGCGCAAGTGGCGGCCGAAGTACGGAAAAACACACAAAAATCGGGTGGTGTAAATCGTGACGGCAAGCTGCAAGATAGGGTGGAGTCTGCAGAGGATGAATCGTTGGGTGTCGAATTTGAGGCAGGTGTTATTGAAGCTGAGTTGGATGATATTGAAGATAACGAAGCATTTGATGATGAAGATGATGATGGCGTCGAGGTAATTTATACCCGTGAGTGATCGTCGACAGCAGATTGCTGCTTCACAACGTTGGGTCGTAAAAATCGGTAGCGCGCTATTAACGCGTGGCGGTAAAGGTATTGAGCATGCGGTTTTGGCTGACTGGGTGCAGCAGGTGGCAGTGCTGATGCGGGCGGGTAAGCAAGTGGTGTTGGTGTCTTCCGGCGCGGTCGCTGAGGGCAGGGTGCGATTGGGTTTGACTGAGCGACCAAAAGCATTAGAGGAATTACAGGCCTGTGCGGCGGTTGGTCAAATGGGTTTGGTGCAGGCATACGAATCCGCATTTAAAAGTTATGGTTTGCATACCGCGCAGATTTTACTCACGCATGAAGATTTGGCAGATCGCAAACGTTACCTGAATGCCCGTAATACGTTGCTGACCTTGCTGCGTATGGGTGTGGTGCCGGTGATTAATGAAAATGATACGGTTGCTACCGATGAAATACGTTTTGGCGATAACGATACATTGGCTGCTTTGGTTGCTAATTTAGTGGAAGCTAATTTGTTGGTAATTCTCACGGATCAACAAGGTTTGTATTCCGCTAACCCTAGTCAAGATCCACAAGCGCACTTGATTGCCGAGGTTGCCGCAGAAGCGCCGCATCTTGATGCCATGGTTTCCTCAGAAAGCACTTCCGGTTTGGGTTCGGGCGGGATGCAAACCAAATTACGCGCTGCCCGTTTGGCGGCGCGCTCTGGTGCTTGGACGTGGATCGCTTCAGGTCATCAATCACAGGTCCTTGATAAAATAGCCCTTGCTGATCCACTGGGCAGTTTGTTATACACCGAACAAGCCCCATTGGCTGCCCGTAAACAATGGTTGGCGGGGCACCTGCAAATGAAAGGTGAATTAATTGTGGATGCTGGCGCTGCAAGTGCGTTGCGTTGTGATCATGTGAGCTTATTGCCGGTAGGTGTAATCACCTGTCGCGGTGATTTTCATCGGGGAGATATGGTGGTGTGTTTAAATGAAGCCGGGCAGAAAATCGCTTGCGGTTTGGTGAATTACGCTGCTCATGAAGTGCAAAAAATTCTTCGCCAGCCTTCTTCTGCTATCGAAGCCCGCTTGGGTTATAGCGATCGTCCTGAGTTGATTCATTACGATAATTTAGTGGTGTTTTAAAGCGAGGCGGCTGTTTTGGTTGGAAGATATAAGTCTTCTGGTAATGGCCTGGTTTTGAAGCGTCAGGTTTTTGATTGCTTCTATGTCGTGAATGTGCTATAAATCCTGCGCTTTTTTCTCTGGCAAATTGCTTTGAGTCTGAGTAAAACCGGCAATACAATCACTCACACCGACTAAAACTTGCTTTCGGGTGCTCGTGCGATGTCATGTTAATGCCAATGTTTTTTATATGGTGATTGGTGATTAATGTGCAAACGCGAGTGGGATGCAGGGGTCAGGTGGAGGCTTAACCCAACTGGAGTATCGTTAGATGGCTGTTGAAGCTACTGTTGCAACACCTGCGGAATTTGCCGCAGCAAAACCCAAAGTTACCATGCGTGACATGTTAAAGGCTGGTGTACATTTTGGTCACCAAACGCGTTATTGGAATCCTAAAATGGAGTCCTATATCTACGGCGCACGTAAACGCATTCATATTATCAATTTGGAAAAAAGCTTACCGTTGTTTAATGACGCGTTAACCTTCGTCAATGGCGTGGCTTCCAAGAAAAACCGTATTTTATTTGTTGGTACAAAGCGCGCTGCTTCTAAAATTATTAAAGAGCAAGCGATACGTTGCGGCATGCCGTTTGTTAATCATCGTTGGCTCGGTGGTATGTTGACCAATTGGAAAACTATTCGTCAATCGATTCGTCGCTTGAAAGCACTTGAGATTGAAAGCACTGATGGTACTTTCAATAAGCTCACCAAAAAAGAAGCCTTGCTGCGTACGCGTGAAATGGAAAAACTTGAGCGTAGTATTGGTGGTATAAAAGAAATGGGCGGCATCCCTGATGCGCTGTTTGTCGTCGATGTTGATCATGAGCGTATTGCGATTATCGAAGCTAACAAGTTGGGTATTCCGGTTATTGCTGTAGTCGATACCAACAGCAACCCCGATGGCGTGGATTATGTGATTCCAGGGAATGACGATGCATTGCGTGCGGTTGAGCTTTATGTTGCGGGTATTGCGGATGCTTGTTTGGCAGGTCGGCAGTATGCTGATATGCAAGGTATTTCGCGCGCCAACGATTTTGTTGAGGTGGATGAAGTGCCAACGCCGATCAAATCCAGTTTAATTCCAAAATCGGATGATGCTGATTAAAGCGGATCAACCGTCAAGCTACTAACCTACTCTATAAAATTGGTACATTCCCTCCTCTGACAAGGGGAGGGTTAGGGTGGGGTCAAATTGATTATGAAGAGAGAAGGTTATGGCAATTACAGCTGATCAAGTAAAAGAATTGCGTGAACGTACAGGCCTAGGCATGATGGAATGCAAAAAAGCCTTGGTGGAAACGAGCGGTGATATTGAGTTAGCGATTGATAATCTGCGCAAATCGGGTGCCGCCAAAGCGGATAAAAAATCTGGACGTATTGCGGCGGAAGGCGTGGTATTTGCCAAGGTATCAGGTAAGCGTGCCGTGTTGGTTGAGGTTAATAGTGAAACCGATTTTGTGGCGCGTAGCGATGATTTTCTTACCTTCGTAGCCAGCTTAGCTACACAAATTGAAGATAAAAAAACCGCAAACGTTGCTGATTTACTGGCGTCAACCTTGGCCTCTGGCAATACCGTGGACCAAGCTCGTCAAGCTTTGGTGCAAAAAATTGGTGAGAACGTGCAGGTGCGTCGTTTCCAATGCATTGAAGGCGAACGTGTGGTTGATTATGTGCATAACCAAAAAATTGGTGTGTTGGTTGCGTTAACCGGTGGTGATGTTGCGCTGGGTAAAGATATTGCTATGCATATCGCGGCTACCAATCCTTTGGTGGTCAGTCCTGATCAAGTACCGGAAGCCGCGCGTTTGAAAGAAAAAGAAATTTTCACCGCGCAAGCCAAAGAAAGCGGTAAGCCTGATGACATTATTGCCAAAATGATTGAGGGGCGTATCCGTAAATTTGAATCTGAAGTGAGTTTGGTTGAGCAGCCTTTTGTCAAAAATCCAGAGCAAACCATTAAGTCGTTATTAAAAGCGGCCAATGTTAATGTTATTGCTTTTGTGCGTTATGAGGTGGGTGAGGGCATCGAAAAAGTGCAAACCGACTTTGCTGCTGAAGTCATGGCGGCCGCCAAAGGTTAATCATTGCGATTGTTTATTTAAGGGGCCGAAAACGGCCCCTTTTTTTAACCGTTGCTTTAATGGAAATTGTGCAGGTTAAAAGAAAAGGAATCCATCTATGCAGGAATCATCGCGGCAGCCTAAATATAAACGTATTTTGTTAAAGCTCAGTGGTGAAGCGCTGACAGGTGAAGAAGGGTTTGGTATTGACCCGAAAGTGTTGGATCGTATGGCGCTGGAAATTGGTCAGTTGATTGGCATCGGCGTGCAGATTGGTTTGGTGATTGGCGGCGGCAATTTATTTCGCGGTGCTGCCTTGCAAGCGGCTGGTCTTGATCGCGTGGTAGGTGATCATATGGGCATGTTGGCGACGGTGATGAATGGTTTGGCCATGCGCGATGCTTTGGTGCGCTCAAACATCACTACGCGGTTAATGTCAGCGATTCCGATGAGTGGCATTGCTGAACCTTATGATCGATTAAAAGCGATGCGCGCCTTGGGTAAAGGTGATGTGGTAATTTTTAGTGCCGGTACCGGCAATCCATTTTTTACTACTGATTCAGCAGCTTGCTTGCGCGCGATTGAAGTCAATGCTGATCTGGTGTTAAAAGCCACGAAAGTGGATGGTGTTTTTACTGCCGATCCGCATAAAGATCCGACGGCGACGCGTTATAGTCGTTTATCGTTTGATGAAGTCTTGGCAAAAAAATTGGCGGTCATGGATTCTACCGCGATTTGTTTGTGTCGAGACTATGATATGCCGATTCGGGTGTTTAATATGATGGCCAAAGGTGATCTGCTGGAACTGATGGTTGGCGGTGAACGCGGCACCTTGATTACCTAAGCGGGTGTTAAGCAGTATGTAGGGGCGAATGATTGTTCGCCCAAGCGCGCTTGCTATGAACAGGGCGTATTTTAAGAAGAGGTTCCTTGTGATTGAAGATCTGAAAAAAGATGTCAACGAGCGGATGCAAAAAGCGTTAGACGCGTTGCAAAATGCGTTAGCAAGAGTGCGCACGGGTCGCGCGCATCCGAGTTTATTGGATGGGGTGATGGTGAGTTATTACGGCTCGCCAACCCAAATTAATCAACTGGCACAAATTGGCGTGGAAGATGGACGAACGCTTACTGTGCGCCCTTTTGAGCGCTCGATCGCACCGGACATCGATAAAGCGATTCGTGCGGCGGGCTTGGGTTTAAATCCAGCGTCCTCAGGTGATCTGATTCGGATTCCGATGCCAGCACTGACCGAAGAAACGCGGCGAAATATGATTAAAATTGTTAAACAAGAAGCTGAGCATGCACGGATTTCTCTGAGAAATATTCGTCGTGATGCCAATGCTGAGCTGAAAGAATTTTTGAAAGAAAAGGAAATCAATGAGGATCAAGAGCGCCAAGGCGAAGAGATGGTGCAAAAGCTGACGGATCAGTTTGTCGCAAAAATTGCCAGCATGGGTGAGAAAAAAGAAGCCGAGCTGCTGGAAATCTAAATGAAAACGCGTGCTGCTGAAAGTGATGCGGGTTTATCAGTTGATGAGGGTATATCTAATAACCCTGCGCCCGATAACCCTGCGCCCGATGTCTCGGCACCCGATGTCTCGGTGCATGCCGTAGTACCCCGTCATGTCGCGATCATTATGGATGGTAATAATCGCTGGGCACGTCAACAGGGTTTGTTGGGTGCGGAAGGGCATCGTGCAGGCGGTAAGCAGCTGCGAAATATCGTTAAAGCCGCATTACGCCAAAACATAGCGGTGCTGACGGTGTTTGCTTTTAGCAGTGAAAATTGGCGCAGGCCGCCACAGGAAGTGCAAGCGCTGATGACGCTATTTATTGAATCGCTGGATCGTGAAGTGCCAAAACTGCATGAGCAAGCCATTGGCCTGCGTTTTATTGGTGATCTCAGCGCCTTTAGTGAGGCATTGCAAACCCGGATGGTGGCGGCGCAACAGTTGACGGCGAACAATCAACGCTTGGTGTTGGTGTGTGCGGTGAATTACGGTGGCCGTTGGGACATCACCCAGGCCGCAATGCGTTTGATGGCGTCTTGTATTGAGCCCAAGGCGAATGATCATTGTAATGCGCCAAACGGCAGTGATCATTTGGCTGAACGCTTACAAGCGGATTGGCGGTTGCGTATAAATGAGCACGTCTTGCACGGTTTTACCTGTTTAAGCGATTTGCCGCCGGTTGACTTATGTATTCGTACTGGAGGTGAAAAACGTATTTCTAATTTTTTACTCTGGCAGTTGGCGTATGCTGAGCTGATTTTTAGTGAGCAGCTGTGGCCGGATTTTGATGAAAGTTGTCTGTTGGCGGCGTTGCAAGAGTTTAGCAGTCGTCAGCGTCGTTTTGGTCGTACCAGCGAACAGGTTGAGGTCATGACAAAATGAGGAATGATGTAGGGGCGCTGCTTGCTGCGCCCTGTGCAGAGGGATATCGCATTGGCCTTAAGTGAAACGTTAAAGCAGCGCTTGATCACGGCGGTGATCTTGATAACGCTGGTACTGGGTTCGGTATTGCTCACGGATCGTAAATTATTTAATGCGGTGTTTTCGGTGATTCTGGCCTTTGCGGCTTGGGAGTGGGGCCAATTAATTGGATTACGATCGCGCATTGATGTGCTGTATGCGCTGGTGATTGTCGGCTTGACCAGCTGGTTAATCCGCGAAGATTTTTCGGTAATGATTTGTTTGGCGTCGATTGTTTTTTGGTTGTTGGCGTGGGTTTGGGTGTGGCGTTTTCCACGTGACGGCGCTTATTTGAAGCGGCCATGGTTGTTAATGCTGGTTGGCGCCTGGGTGATTATGCCGTGTGGTTGTGCTCTGTGGTTATTAAAACGTTTCAGCGATGGTGAAGGTTGGATTATTTATGTGTTTGCGTTAGTAGCGTTTGCCGATACTGGTGCGTATTTTAGTGGCCGACGTTGGGGTAACCGCAAGTTGGCGATTGCCGTTAGCCCTGGTAAATCTTGGGCTGGATTTTGGGGAGGCTTTCTCGCAGCAGTAACATTGGCGACGGTGGTGTGTGTGCTGCAGTTCGGTTGGTCGTGGCAAGCGTTGTTATTTTGGTTGGTTTCTTGTCTGGTTATTACCTTCAGCGTGATTGGTGATTTATTTGAAAGCAGTATTAAACGCTTGAGGGGTGTAAAAGACAGTGGCCAGTTGTTGCCGGGTCATGGCGGATTACTAGATCGTGTGGACAGTTTAACTGCCGCTCTGCCGATGTTTGTCGCTTTCACGATCATTTCGGCGCAATTTGGCGGTGTGAGTTTATGATTCACTCACCCTTTACCAATAAATCGCCCCTGACAATCAAACCTCAGCGCATCAGTATTCTCGGTGCGACAGGTTCAGTGGGGATTAATGCGTTGGATGTCATTGGGCAACACCCAGAGCGCTTTCAAGTTTATGCGGTTGCCGCCAATCGCAATTTCAGCATGATGCTCGCGCAATGTCTAACGCATCAACCGCGTTATGCGGTATTGATCGATGCGGCCGCTGCCGAGCAGTTGCGCTTGGTTTTAAGAGACGCCGGTTCAGAAACGCAAGTTTTGTGCGGTGATGATGCACTGCAAAAAATCGTGGCAGCTGACGAAGTGGATACCGTGGTGGCGGCAATCGTAGGGGCCGCTGGTTTGCCCAGTACCTATGCGGCAATTGCTGCTGGAAAAAAAGTGCTATTGGCTAACAAAGAAGCTTTAGTGATGGCAGGGCATTTGTTGATGCCGTTAGCGGCGCAAAGCGGTGCCTGTATTTTACCGATCGACAGTGAGCATAATGCGATTTTTCAATGTCTGCCCAGTGCGTGTCAGCAACGAGCTTATCGTGGCTTGCAGGATGATTGTGGGTTGCAGGGTTATCGAGGGGTGCAGGATTATGGTATTCGCAAACTGTTGTTGACCGCGTCGGGTGGACCGTTCCGCACTTGGACGCAAGATCAGTTGGCCAGCGTGACACCACAGCAAGCGTGTGCGCATCCGATTTGGAATATGGGCGCGAAAATTTCCGTTGATTCTGCGACCTTGATGAATAAAGGTTTGGAGCTCATTGAAGCTTGTTGGTTGTTTGCAGTGCAGCCTGCACAAATTCAAGTGGTGGTGCATGCTGAAGGTATCGTACATTCTCTGGTGGAATATATTGATGGTTCGGTATTGGCACAGTTAGCCACGCCGGATATGCGGATTCCATTGGCGCATGCCTTAGCTTGGCCAGAGCGTATTCACTCCGGGGCCACGTCATTAGATTTGTTGGGTAAGGCTTTGCACTTTGATGCGCCGTGTTTGCAGCGTTTTCCGTGTTTGGACTTAGCGCAACAAGCCTTTTTGACTGGGCAGGGCGCATCGATTGTGTTAAATGCGGCCAATGAAATGGCCGTGGCGGCTTTTTTAAAAAATCAGATTGCTTTTACAGATATTGCAGCGATGATTACGCAAGTATTGGAAACTGTGTCGACGAGTCGTTGTGATTCTTTAGCGGCGATCTTGGCATTAGATGAGCAGGCGCGACAAGCCAGTTGCGCGTATTTGCAAAATTAAAGCGCATGATATTCAACTCGGGCAATCACAAAATCAATTCGGGAAATGATGATGACCTCTTTTTTTAGCACCGTTTTATGGTTTGTGTTAGGGCTTGGTGTATTGGTTGCCGTGCATGAGTGGGGTCATTTTCAGATGGCTCGATTCTTTGGCATACGCGTGTTAAGTTTTTCGATTGGTTTTGGTAAAGCCTGGTATCGTTGGACCGATAAACGCGGCACCGAATACTTGTTATCCAGCATTCCGTTGGGTGGTTACGTCAAGCTATTGGATGCTCGTGAGGGTGAGGTTGCGCCAGAACTTCAAGCTGAAGAGTTTTCTTCCCGTCCGGTGCAACAACGTTTATTGGTGTATTTAGCTGGCCCGCTGATTAATCTATTTTTTGCGGTGTTGTTGTATTGGGGATTGGCAATGTGGGGCAGCACCACCTTGGCACCGATTGTTGGCCGTGTCTTGCCTGATTCGCCTGCTGCCGCTGCGGGCGTACAAATTCATCAAGAAGTGCTGGCGGTGGACGAGCAGCCAACGGATTCTTGGGAGGCCGTGAGTTTTGCGCTGGCTGATCGAATTGGTGAAACGGGTGAGGTGCGTTTAACGTTACAGCCATTAGATATCAACACAGGTAAAACCACCGCGAATGTACAAACGCTGGCATTGTCGGTAGCCCAGTTTATGGCACAGGCCAAACCCGAGTTAAGTCCGATGCAGCAGTTGGGCATCGAACCCTATTGGCCGTTGATGCCGCCGGTCATTGGTGAAATTGTACCGGCCGGCGCTGCCGATAAAGCGGGATTGCGGGTGGGCGATGAAATTGTGCAGGTCGGTGACCAGCCGCTGGATGATTGGAGCAAGTGGGTAGATATTGTGCGTGCACATCCGCAACAAGCACTGGATGTTACGGTGCGACGGGGTTCTGATACGCTGAAATTGGAAGTAATTCCCGAGGCGTTTGATAGTAAAAAAGGCGATCATTCAGCCAAAGTTAAACAAGGTCGTATCGGCGCACAAGTCAAGACATATACAAGGCCTGAACATTTGCTGCGAAAGCATTCGGCCGGTGTTGTCGATGGATTGTTGCAAGCAATCACTAAAACCACGGATATCGTTCTGTTAACTTTCACCACCTTGGGTAAAATGCTGACCGGTATCATTGGTCTGGATAATTTGAATGGGCCCATCGCCATTGCACAATTTGCGGGGACGTCCGCGCATTATGGCCTGATCGCCTTTATCGAATTTTTAGCGTATCTCAGCATTGGTTTAGGGGTGTTTAATATCCTGCCCGTGCCGGTATTAGATGGTGGGCATGTGTTGTTTGCGGTGATCGAGTGGTTGCGTGGCAAACCTTTACCGGAGCGCGTGCAACAAATGGGACTAAACCTGGGTATTGGCTTCTTATCCTTAGTGATGCTGATTGCTTTTTATAACGACGTGATGAGACTGATGCATTGAAATTAATCTCGAAATTAATCTCGAAAAGTAAGGCTCTGCTGTTAAAGCTGTTGTCGGTATCGTTGATGCTGGGGTCGATGCAAATGGGGTGGGTGCAAACTGCACAAGCGGATGATGAGTCATCGGGTTTTACGGTGCAGAGTATTCGTGTTGAAGGCTTGCAGCGTATTCCGGTGGCAACCGTTTACCGTCTATTGCCGTTTGAAGAAGGCCAGACTTTAGGTACAGATGATGTCGCACGCGCAACGCATGCGTTATATGACACAGGTAACTTTCAAGATGTGGGCATTTTTCGACAAGGCAATAGCATTGTGGTGCGGGTGGCTGAGCGTCCGTCGATTAGCGAGATTGAATTAAGCGGCAATAAAGCCATTACCAAAGAAGATTTGTTAACTGGTTTATCACGCGCCGGTCTTGCCAAAGGCAGTGTTTTTAAACGTGCAACTTTAGAGCGTATTCAAGTTGAGTTAGAGCGTCAGTATGTGGCCCAGGGTCGTTATGGCGCCCAAGTCACGGCCAAAGTGGTGCCTCAGCCGCGTAATCGCGTGGCGATTAATATCAATGTACGTGAAGGTGACATCGCCACTATTCGCCATATCAATATCATTGGTAGTCACTCGCTTGATGCGCGCAAAATTTTAAAGCGCTTTCAACTCAAAGAGACACATCTGACTTCATTTTTTAAAGGTGATAATAAATACGCGCGCGAGCGTTTATCCGGCGATTTGGAAATGTTACGTTCGTACTATATGGATCGTGGTTATATTAATTTCACCATTGAGTCCACGCAAGTGGCCGTGGACCCGAGTAAAGAGTCGGTGTACATCGTCATTAATATCAGCGAAGGCAAACAATTTACGGTGGGTAAGGTCGAGTTAACGGGGCGTTTTCCAGTGCCGGAAACCGAGCTTCGTGATTTGATCGTCGTTAAATCTGAACAAACTTTTTCGCGGCGTTTATTAACTTTGTCTGAAGATTTGCTGAGTAAAAAACTGGGCAATGCCGGTTTTACGTTTGCCACGGTTAAAGCCATTACCGATATTCAGCAAGATAAGGTCAATATCAACTTTTATGTTGAGCCGGGAAAACGGGTTTATGTACGCCGCGTCAGTTTTGCGGGTAATGAAAAAACGGCGGATGAAGTGTTAAGACGAGAAATGCGCCAGATGGAAGGTGCATGGGCATCAGGTGAAAAAATTGAACAATCTAAAGTGCGTTTAGAACGTTTGGGTTTTTTTAAAGGCGTGAAAGTGGCTACGCCCGCAGTCCCAGGTGCGGATGATCAAGTTGATGTGGAGTTTAGTGTTGAGGAACAACCATCAGGTTCGATTAGTGCCAGCATTGGTTATCAAAATGGCGCAGGCCTGGTGTTTGGTGCCAGTGTCAGTCAGCGCAACTTCTTAGGTACCGGTAATCAAGTGGGGTTTGAATTACAGCGTACCCAGTATCGTAACTCGTATAATTTTAATTTTCGTGATCCGTATTTTACTGTTGATGGCGTGTCGCGTGGTTATAATGTCTATTTTCAAGAAACTGATTTTTCCGATACCAGCAGTAATTTGTCGCGTTATCGTGCCGATGCCTATGGCGGCAATATCAATTTTGGTTATCCCATTAATGAAGATGAGCGCATCAGTTTTGCATTTGGTTTTGATAATACCGCCATCAAAGCCGGCGGATTTTCGCCAGAAGAAGTGAAAGATTTTATTGGGTATAACGATTCACTCGGAGGCGTGCAAAGTCAGGATTATCAAAGCATTACCCTAACCAGCAGTTGGAGGCGTAGCACCTTAAATAAAGGTTTGTTGCCAGATCGAGGTGCGTCCAATACCGTTTCTTTAGAAACGGCTTTGCCGGGTTTAAGTGATCTTGAATATTATAAATTAGATTATCAAGGCGAAAAATATGTGCCCTTACCCGCGAGTTGGGTACTGAGACTACGAACTGAATGGGGTTATGGTGATGCACTCAGCAGTACTGATCGGTTGCCGTTTTATAAACATTTTTATACCGGCGGTATTACTTCGGTGCGTGGTTATAAGTCGCGAAGTCTTGGGCCAAAAGATTCGGCGGGCGATGCGTTTGGCGGTGATGTGTTGGTGGAAACGGGTGCCGAGTTTATTTTTCCCGCGCCTTTTTTAGAAGACAAACGCTCATTACGCACCTTGTTTTTTATTGATGCTGGAAATGTGTTTGATACCAATCGAACCAATGAACCGGGGCTTGACATCAGCGCATCGAATCTGCGCATTGGTACTGGTTTTGGTTTGAGTTGGATTACCGCGATTGGACCGCTGAGTTTTACCTTGTCTCGTGCGTACAATAATACCGATGATGATCAAACCGAAGTGTTTGATTTTAGTTTAGGGCAGACTTTTTAATCAATTTTTTTATTCTCACTTAGGAGTTGATATGCAAAATATTAAATTAATTTCGGCAGCTTTCATGATGACTTGCTGTCTGTCTGTCAGTTATGCCGCTGACGCCCCTAAACCTAAAATAGCAGTGGCGGATAATCTAGAAGCGTTGATGAAATCCAATGAAGCTAAAAAGCAGTTAGATGCCCTGCAAAAAGAGCTGGGTCAAGATAAACAAAAAATTGAAGCGCTAGAGGCGGATCTTAAAAAACTTAATAAGCAGTTGGATACCGATAAAGCGGTGATGAGCGAAGACCAACAGAAAAAATTGCTTAAAGATGCAGAAGAAAAATCGGTTGATCGTAATTTTCTCATTCAAAAATATCAGAAGCGTCAGCAAGAAGGTCAACAAGAAATTGTTAAAGCCATGCGCCCAAAATTTCAAGCTGCGATCGAAGCGGTGGTCAAAAAAGGTGGGTATGACATTATTTTGCACAAACAAGCTTTGGTATACTCGGGTGAAGCATTTGATGTTACCGATCAAATCACTGCTAGATTAAATGAAAGCAAATAAGGTTAAATGCTAAATCATGCGCATTTTACTTTGCAGGCGCTGGCTGAGCGTCTGCAAGGCGAGCTTATTGGTGCTGGCGATGCGGTCATTGATTCTCTGGCCACGCTTGAGCATGCGCAATCGAATCAGTTAAGTTTTTTAGCAAATCCCAAATATCGCTCAGGTTTATTATCAACGCAAGCCGGTTGCGTATTACTGGCTGCGGCTGATCGAGCTGCGTGCTCAGTGCCGTGTATTGTGGTTGCAGATCCTTATCTTGCTTACGCCAAGTGTTCTCATTGGTTTAAGCCAGCTATTGATCATGTACCCGGCATTCATGCCACTGCTATTGTGCATGATACTGCAATTATTGCCGCATCGGCGCACATTGGTGCCTATGTGGTTATTGGTGCGCGCACCACAATTGCTGAACGAGTCGTGATTTCGCCACATTGTGTAATTGGTGCTGATTGTGTCATCGGTGCCGATTCTCGGTTCCATGCGCATGTCACTTTGTATGAACGTGTCATCCTCGGTGATCGGGTCATTGTCCATTCTGCGGCGGTGATTGGTGCCGATGGTTTTGGCTTTGCGCCTAGCCGTGATGGATGGCAAAAAATTGCGCAGCTTGGGGGCGTGCGGATTGGTGATGATGTTGATATCGGTGCTGCCACTACTATTGATAGCGGTGCGCTGGATTCTACCTACATTGGCCATGGTGTGATCATTGATAACCAAGTGCAAATTGCGCACAACTGTCGCATCGGTGATCACACCGCGATTGCCGGATGTGTGGGTATCGCAGGCAGTACCACCATCGGCAAACGCTGCACCATTGCCGGTGCCGCAGGCATTGCTGGTCATTTAAGTGTTGCTGATGATGTACATATTGGTATGCAAGCGCAGGTTACTCGATCCATTAGTCAGGCGGGTGATTATGCATCGGGCACCGGTTTGTGGCCAACACGTAATTGGCGAAAATGGGTGGCGAATGCAAGAAGAGGATTAAAGTAAAACAGGAAGCGAAAATACCTAAGTGTAAAGCCGTGCTGACAACCATTTGCGATTGGTTGTGCTGCCATCATGCCCAATGCAAAAGCCAGTACCACGGGCGACAAAAGGTTGCTGGCCAGTAAATCAATAGAAAATATTAACGAAACTCGTTGATAAAAACTTTAGTGGAAACTTACTCCGGCATCTCCATTTCTAATTCTTCTTCCGTATCGGCATCAAGTGCAACGGCTTTGTTAATTTCGAGCTTAGTTCCGCCAGCCTTGCCAGAAAAATCCAGTAGTTGTTGGCGAATCTGCGTTTCGATTTCGGAGGCAATAATAGGATTGTCTTCTAAATGTTGCGCTGCATTGGTTTTACCTTGGCCAATTTTTTGGCCTTTGTAGGCATACCAAGCCCCTGATTTTTCGATTAAGCCTTGTTTAACACCCAGATCCAGCACCTCGCCCATACGATAAATACCTTTGCCGTATAAAATTTGAAACTCGGTTTGGCGAAAAGGCGGAGCCACTTTATTTTTAACAACTTTAACGCGGGTATCACTACCAATGACTTCTTCGCCTTGTTTGATGGAGCCGATGCGGCGAATATCTAAGCGTACGGAAGCATAAAATTTGAGTGCGTTGCCGCCGGTTGTTGTTTCTGGGCTGCCGAACATCACACCGATTTTCATCCGAATTTGGTTGATGAAAATAACCGTACAGTTACTGCGTTTGATATTACCGGTGATTTTACGTAATGCTTGCGACATTAATCGGGCTTGCAGGCCCATGTGTTGATCACCCATATCGCCTTCAATTTCGGCTTTCGGCGTTAATGCTGCCACTGAGTCGACGACGACAATATCCACCGCGCCGGAGCGCACCAACATATCGGCGATTTCTAAACCTTGTTCACCGGTATCGGGTTGTGATACCAGCAGGCTGTCGATGTTCACACCAAGCTTTTGCGCATAGATAGGATCAAGCGCATGTTCGGCATCTATAAAAGCAGCTGTGCCACCGGTTTTTTGACATTCAGCAATGGCTTGCAAAGTGAGCGTTGTTTTACCGCTGGATTCTGGTCCGTAGATTTCAATGATTCGCCCTTTCGGTAAGCCGCCAATACCCAGCGCAATATCTAACCCCAATGAGCCAGTAGAGATGGTCGGAATCGCTTGCTCGCCACGATCACCCATGCGCATGACCGAACCTTTACCGAATTGACTTTCGATTTGAGAGAGAGCGGCTTTTAATGCTTTGTCGCGTTGATTATCCATAATGTCCTCAAAGAAGCGTGTGTCAGTAGTGGAAGTTGTTTTGCTGTAAATAAAAACAGTATTATGCCGGTGTGTTGGAGGCGCGTCTAGTGTTTGTTGTCGGTATTAATGAGCATCTCAGTTTGCGTCAGGCAGTCTAACAGACGCTGACAGCAGATCGAAATGCTTTGCTTGCGAATGCGTGCTCGATCACCTTCCAATAAAAACAACTCGGCGAAACTGCGGTTGGCTAGTTGCCACGCAATCCAGACTGTACCCACGGGTTTGTCTTTTGTTCCGCCAGCGGGGCCAGCAATGCCGCTGGTCGCAATGGCAAGATCAGTTTTAAATTGTTGTTGGGCACCTTGTGCCATGGCCAATACGACGGCTTCGCTAACCGCGCCATGCGTGTGCAATAATTGCGAATCTACTTGGAGCAACTGCTGTTTGGCAGCATTGCTATAACTGACGATGCCACCCATAAACCAAGTTGAGCTGCCAGCCACAGAAGTGAGTGCATACGCAAGTCCGCCACCGGTGCAGGATTCAGCTGTAGCCAAGGTCAAACTTTGTAATGTTAGCTGTTGCGCTAACTGGGTCACGATTTCCATATCACCCAAACCGATTCCCATATCGCTACATTATTTCCAGATCACCAAATGATTCGGCAGTTCATTTTTATTTTGCGTCAGTGGCACATGCTGCTGGAGTAGCTCGCCGCAACTACTGAGACAAGTGAGAATGCCGGGTTGTGTGCGCTGCTGTTTAATGTCAGTAATTAATTGATCAACCATTTGTTGCCAGCGCTGTTGTTCAATGTGCTTTGCGATACCCTGATCAGCAAGAATTTCGACGTAGCGTTCAGCCTCCGATATAAATAGCAACACGCCCGTATGACCCTGGGTGTGATGCAATCTATTTTCTAAAAACGCTCGTCTGGCGATATTGCTGGCATGCCAAAAACGTAAAGATTTGGGTGTGAAGATCATGCGCACGCTGGGTAAGCTGAGCAATATCCAGCTTGCCAAAAATACGACAGCTTGCACAATGACAACTTCATAGCTGTGCGCCCACCAGGGTGTGAACCAAACGATGGCGGGTGATAACAGGGCGCACAAAGCTGCTAATAGGGGTGGCACATAATGATAATCATCACTTTGTGCAGCCAATACGCAGACCAACTCTGCATCGGTTTGTTGTTCAATCGACGTAATCAGTCGACTGATGTCTTGTTGTTCGGTCTCACTAATTAACATCACCAGTTCCCTGAAGCGCCACCGCCACCAAAGCCACCACCACCGCCGGAAAATCCGCCGCCACCAAAACCACCGCGTCCGCCACCGCTCGGCAAATACAGAAAACCATGACGACGTCCAAAAAATAGCAGCGGTAAAAAGAAAATGATCCACCACGGCAAGCGTTGGCTTGGTCTGCGTTGCGCAGGTGGTGCTGCCACATAATCACCACCTAATACTTGCAAGATGGCTTGTGTGCCAGCAATAACCCCTTGTTCAAATTGTTGCTGTTTAAAATACGGCAAAATACGCGTTTGAATAATATCATGCGACAATACATCGGTGAGTGTGCCTTCTAAGCCATAACCCACTTCAATGCGCACTTGGCGTGCTTGGGGTGCAACCAACAAGATAGCGCCATTATCTTTATCTTTTTGTCCGATACCCCAGGCTCGGCCCAGTTGATAGCCATAATCTTCTATCGGTAAATCTTGTAGATCGTTAATCACGGCCACCACGATTTGATTGCTGGTGCTGTTTTCAAAAGCGGCGAGCTGTTGCGTCAGCTGTGCTTGCGTTGCGGCAGATAATAAACCCGTCTGATCAACAACGCGTCCTGTTAATGCCGGAAACTGCGGCGTTGCTGCCAATGCTAAGCTTGTTATTAACCAAACGCTGGCAGCAATCAAAGCCATCCAATAGCGCATTAAAATTTAACCTGTGGTGCTTTGTCGGCATTTTCAGTGGTCGCTTTAAAACTTTCGCGCGGCTGTAAATCACTGTACATAATTTTATGCCAAATGGAGCCAGGGAAGGTGCGGAGCTCGGTATTATAGCGTTGTACAGCTTCAATAAAATCTTTACGTGCGACACTGATGCGATTTTCGGTGCCTTCAAGTTGCGATTGCAGTGCTAAAAAATTTTGATTGGCTTTTAAATCCGGATACCGCTCGGCAACCACCATCAATCTTTGGAGTGCACTACCCAATTGACCTTGCAGTTGTTGGAATTGTTGCATGGCTGCTGGATTATTTAAAATTTCAGTGCCAGCTTGTAAGCCGCCGACCTTGGCACGTGCTTCGGTCACGGCGGTTAAAGTCTCTTGCTCATGCGCGGCATATCCTTTAACCGTTTCGACCAAGTTAGGGATTAAATCCGCGCGACGTTGATATTGATTTTCCACTTGTGACCAAGCCGCTTTGCTGGCTTCATCATAACGGGGGATGTTATTGATGCCGCAGCTGCATAAAAGCAGGGTGAGCAAGAGTGTAAGAAGAGTAAGAGTAGATGATGGTTGTGACAATTTTTTCATGTAAAGCGTTTGCATAAAAAATCCCCTGTTTGGTATGGACTTAATTATCCATTTGGG